>WGDC01000075.1 GCA_015493475.1 Deltaproteobacteria bacterium | reverse complement strand
TATTCATGTAAACCATCAAGGTTTATGGATTTTTTTCCTTGCTTACAAGGAGAAACTTATGATTTTTCGGGAAAACTGGCCCAAAAATCACTGATCTAACTTCTTTTTTGGTAAAGAATTTGCGAAGTTGGAAAACAGGAAAAATATTTAGATGCAATTTTTAGGAGGAAAAGATGGATACCAAGACCAAGTCTCTATTAACGGGGGGTATAGTTTTCTTTGCCTTTGTATTCGGTTTTCTGCAAGGACAGAAGGTATATGCACTGGATTTTGAATTTGGGACGTTGGATTTTAATAACTACCAAGACAGTTATGGTGATAATTATGGCGAGATTGACGTGGTGAATACAACTGGGTCTACAGGGAGCTTACTGCCAGAAGTGGATTTTTATGATGGCGAAATTTGGTTTAGTTTGGCCGAAGATGATCATGGGACAAATATTGCCAATTATCATTTAATATTAGAAGATTCAAATGGCTATTATGAGGGAACGAGTAATGAGCAGGATCCATATATTTATGAAATTGATTTTCAAAATAAAACAGAAGATACAGACACAGGAACCTATACTTATTCTGATGGTGAAGGGGTCTCAAGTATTTCACCCGGATATAATAAAAGCCTAATAAATACAGTTATTTCAAATGATTCGTGCTTGGATTACACGCACTTATTAATTCCTTTTTATGATCCCTCCATTTACATAAAAGACTTAAAATTCGTCGGGAAAGTATATCTAGACCACGTATCAATCGTACAAAAGGGTGTCTCTTATTATCATGATGGCAACTTGGATATTTCAGGAGAACTATTCACCGACAAATGGTATTCAGTCAACAATGTAGCTGGTGTTTCCGGTTCTTCCCATCCTATTTACGGTGACATTCCAGAGCCTCAGCCAACTGCCCCAGTTCCGGAACCATCCACCCTGGTATTACTCTCCTCTGGCCTGATAGGGCTAGTGTTTCGAAAGAAAGTCAAAATTACTCGATAGCCATTTCCATGCCCAAAGAGCTTTAAAGGAGGAGGCTGGGTCATGAATAGAAAGGTATTCGTAAAAATCCTGTTATCCATAATAGCAATAGCCATCTTGATCCCGTTTTATGCATTTGCCGATCCCGTTCTCATCAATCTTTCTCCAAACCGGGGAAGGATTGGCTCCTCGGTTACTGCAACTGTTCGCTACCTCGATCTCCAGTCGCAGGAACAAAACAGGGTGTTTATCAATGGCATCCTTGCGCCTGTAAGAAGGGTATACGGTGTTACCGGAAGCGAGGACCTTGGCAAGGTCCTTTTCTTCATACCGCCAAATGTTATTTCCGAACCCAATACCAGCCCCATAACTTTGCAAGTCACTGTTGAGGTGGACGGGGTTCAGTCCGATTCACTTGATTATACCCTGTACCCAAGCCCCATGATTACAGAAGTAGATCCCGCAAACGGCCTTCAAGGTGAGCAGAAAGACGTCACCATAAAGGTGGCCAATGTCCGCCTAAGGTCCAGGGGACTACGCGTCGATTTCGGTGATGGTATCCAGGTATCAGATGTTGGTGTAACCAGTCCAAATATCATTAGGGCTTCAATTTCAATTGCCGATGACGCAGAACCCGGCCTGAGAGACGTAACCATTCGAATGGGAAGGGGGCGTCTTAAAAAAGTCGGAGGATTTACGGTTTCCGCCCCGGCTACTGCTGCTGGTTTAAGGCTCGATGTTAACCGGGTTCCGAGTCCCGTCTTTTCAAGGTCCGTCGTCATTTCAGGCGCTGTAAATAAAGGTGCGGGAGGTGGCTCCAATGCCACAACTCCTGAAGTGCCTCCCATCATCACTGCCATTCTTCCCTCAAGTGGTGCCCAGGGTCAGGAATTGATATTGGAAATCAAGGGACAGAATACCCATTTTTCCGCAAATTCAACCCAGTTGTCATTTGGACCCGGAATCGAAGTCCTTGAGGCCAATGTCACTTCACCTACAAGTATAATTGCCAGGATCAAAATAGATGGCTCTGCATCTACAGGAGGCAGGCATGTAATCGCTGTTAGTGGTGCAGAGGAAGCCACGAGTGTATTGGCGTTCAACGTTGTTGCAGGTTCCTTAACCATTACAGGAAAGGTTGTTGATGAAAACGGAAACCCGATTCCTGGAGCAGAGGTTTCCATAAAGGGCTACAACCTCAAGACCGAAGCCGATCCAAGTGGGACCTTTACACTCAATAACGTTCCTTCAGGCGATCAGACATTGGTCATTAATGCCAGGAACTTTGCCTTAACAGAATTCAAGATAAGTGGAGAAAATGGTCAAACCCTGGATTTTGCCAGCGTGCCCATAAGGCTTGAGCGGAAGGCGGCCCCACCATCAGCAACCAATACCCCAACCCTGCTTTCTGTGTTGAGTCAAGGCGCCAACAGGTTGATGGCCCCAACAAGCATAGAGGAAACAAAGCAGCTTATTATCAACTCCATTATTTCCGTTGGTGGACGTGAAATTGGTGTCATGGATGCCAATGGCACCCAAATGAATCCACAGATAGACGGTGATGGGATAGTCTCCCTTACAAATAGCGGCCTAGAAAATATGGCCAAAAAGTGGGCCATAGGCAGAGAAATATTCCGGCTGAGTGATGCGTTTTTCTTTTTTAATGCTGTAGTGGGTTGGAACCCTTCACCTCCAGATTACAAGACATGGTTAGACGTGTTCAACAGGGGCCTTGAAACAATCTGGAATGATCCTTCTGTACCTGGCAACTCCCTATTTGTCCTGGTATTTAACAAGGGCTCTGTCGTCTCGAGTCAGCCGCCCAAATTATCGATTGATACCACGCTTAATCCGCTCCAGATGTTTCTATTAGTCAACAGCTTCATGACATACACAGAAGAAACCTATAACTCAAACAATACTGCACGACAAAACGCAAGTGCATTAATGGTGGCTTCTCTTGATAAACAGTACCAGGGTATCCTTTCTGACTCCAACAGTCAGTTTATCATGTTGGCAGACAATGATGATAATGGTAATGGCCAATCTGGTACTGTATATTATGACATTGGAACCACTTGGAACAAGGTCCTTCACCCAGCTTTAAAGAACCATGCTTTTGGATATATTGATAGCTCCTTAATAGAAAAGGCATTTGATATTTATACCAGTTACATAGATAAAGACTTACAACGTGCCTTTTTGATAGAAGGTGTTGAAAAAACATACTCCATTTGGAATACCCATGCGGATATTGTAAAGGGTGTTATTAGCGGTATGGCTGGCAAAGCTGTCCAAGACTTATATAAACCGATTCTTGACAAATTTAAAAATAGCTTAATCAGGTACGGTGCCCCTGAACCGCCCCGCCTAATAAACATTTTGAGTATAAAGACAAAATTTGGCGTTGATAACATATTGATATTTGACCCCAGCCCCGGGGACAGGCAACAAACTACATTACCACGATTTTATTATGAAATTATCCGTAAGGATTCTTCATCTAAGGTAACCAAGATAGTTAAACCGAGCAGTTTTTTCAGAAAAACCAAGGATGGGCATCTCTTTTACGTGGATCACTCACCACCTTCAGGAGGCGTCAGTTATTTTCTGCGAAGTTTTATAAGACGTTCCCGCTATGTTCCTATGAGTATGACCTGGGGAAATGATTTAGCATGGGATTTTTTGTCGGGAACATTGCCAGCCGGTGGATATGTACTAAATGCGTTACAAGATGTACTCACCATGGCTGATGAAATATACCATGGATTGATTTTCCAAAAAAGTGACATGATTGGCCCGTATTCCCTGGTAGTAAATCCCCAACCAACCAATGATTACAATATTGATATAGTCGTTGATCCAAGGCATGGGAAAGAGTACGTCAGTATTGGTTCTCTGGGATATATTTACGAAAATGGCCCTGACGGCTGGTCGCCCATTATCTTTACCCAATTTGCCAAACCCCATAATAAGGGGTTGGCAATAGACAGCAACGGCTGGCTGTTTACTGAAAATGCAGCCTCAGAGGATCAATTTGGAGGAAGAATTTTTGGATTCAAGGATCCCTTTCGTATTCCACCTGGACAGATTCATACCACAGAAGATAGATACCTGGTTGGCACTGTAAACTATTACAGTCCTATCCTGCATTACGCAAAGCCTGTTTCCCTGGTAGATATGATAATGGGAGACTGGTACAGATACTTAGAAAGCTCCTATTTGAATTCGAGGTCTTCTCTTCCAAACGATACGAATCCTGGCGCCTTGATGGATGCAGCAAACTCCATTCTGGCCGCAGGAGGCGGAGGAGGTACCGGAAACAGTTCTTTCTCAGAAACTCCAGACATAGACAGCGAAAGCATAGGTATTTTAAATTTAGCTGATCAGTCCTTTAGGGTGCTCGACAGGCGGCATGGAGAGCCAGCTCCACAATGGCCACAGAAAAATGTTGCACATACTATTTGCCGATTCAATCATGAGATTGAGGCCGATTCACACATTAGACAACACCCACTTTACAGTGGACTATCCTTTGTCAATTCGGGAGAAAACGTATATTTCTTTGATGACTTCTGGTTATGCGGTAACTCCCATAGGCTTTTTAGTAACGATTCCGGTGGGCTGCCCTTTGTACATATATCTGATATTTTCTTGGACAATTACGGGAATCTCTTCCTGTCAGATTCTCAAAAGGGAAAGCTTTATGTTGTGCAGTCAGATAAGGTTTTAAGGGGATCAATTGGTTCCTCAGACATCTGCGTTTTACCCTACAGTTTCAATCATCCTTTTACTATTGAAGGTAGTGCGGACGGAGAGGACCTGCTTGTTGCAGACTACAATGGAATTCATAAGGTTCCTTTACTATTGCCTTATAGTATCGCCAACAATGAGATTGCCCTATTTAATGAGTCAACCATTTTGACTGAAAAAGACGGGGCAATCTCACCTGCCTATTACTGTAACGCGTCAAGGGACAGAATTCTTTTGCCAAAACCTGATGACAGTAAGCCGGTTAAACTCATCTTAAAGCCAAATAATCCTGATAAGGGTGATGAGATTATAAAAATAACTAGTGACAACACACAAATATGTTACTTGGAACAGGCCAACTCGAGTACGTCGGACAATGTTACCATCGAATGGGGTGAACCGAAATATTTTGAATTTAACATGCAACTATCCCAGGAGGATGCAGGCAAACTTATAGTCAGAAGCATCGAATTACCCGTTGCAAGGCTCGTTAAACACAATGAGGTAACTACTGCTCCAGATGCGGTTTTGACTTCAAACATAGTCGTGCCCCATATTGTTAATAGGCCATGCGGCGAGATATCGCCTGTAGTCCTTTTTGCACCCAAAACCATCAAATCTACGGCTCAGACATTTGATATAAAGGGAATAGTCACAGATTCATCTGTTTCTAATGTAATCGTGAAAGACGATGGTGGACATGTGAAAATGGTTCCTGTTAATGGCGGACAGTTTGATGCCAATGTCACTGTGCATCAAGGCAGAATAAAAATAGAGACCATAGCAAAGTCAGGCGATAGACACTGGCTTGTTACGCGGTATGTGGATGCAGACAGTAGTAATTCCGCTACGGTAACTGGCACGGTGGTAGATATCGTAACGAAGGCCCCTATATCCTTCGCACGCATTGAAATACCAGAATTTGGTACTGAGACCTTTACGGATGACAAGGGTTATTTTTCAGTAAAGGTTCCAGTTAATACCAATTTTACTCTGAGGGTCTATCAATAGTTGTTAAAGGAAGCTTTTAAAGGAGAAAAGACAATGACAAACAGAAAAGAAAAGGTTCCCACATTTAACCCAGTCTTTTTCTTTCTGTTTTTAATATTGTTCAGCCTTATTTACATACACAATAGTATGGCAGATGTTGACGTTGACATTACCGGAGGTGGTATCACTAAATCCCGAACAATTCAGGGAGACGGTGGCAATTTTACATTTGCTGTGCCATTAAAGCCCAATACCCTAAACGTATTTCGGGTAGGTGCCAGAGATGATGCAGGCAATGTGGCTACCTCTGATCCTATTGAAATTACCCAGGTGAGCCTTGATAAGGTGGTCGTTGCAAAGGCGACCAGTGAAAGGCTTTCTACTTCGGAAGTACATGATTTGGTTCGCCGGGGAGTGATAGACCTTTCCAACCCAGAAAACTATCACGTAACTAAATTCGATGTTGTTTTTACAGTAAATAACAGGCCGTATAAAGTTACCAGGTACGTTGCCAGGAAGCAGACCGAGGTTGTGGTGTCAGAGCATGTGGAACTTCCAAAGGATTCTGGGGGTGGTGGCGGAAATGATCAACAGCAGCCCGTTGTAAAAATGGTTGACATCGAATTTCCCGATCTCGGGGGAATTTCACCGCCACCAATACCAGCCCTCCTAATAATCGATGGGAAGATAAAGACTTTAAAGGAATTTTTCAAGGTTAAACTGTTATTGCTGAACACGTCACAAATATTTGATTTACAAGATGTAAAGGCAAAGATTTCAGTCCCTGCTGGGTTGACGAACATTTCTCCGAAATCAGGTGAGAATATTTTTGGAGATATAGGCCCCGGAAATGAGCTATCTAAAAAGTGGATTGTAAGGGGCGATAGGATTGGCCACTACGATATAAAGTTGGAATTTGCCGGAAATCTTACAGGCCCAGGTTTCGACAAGCCCGTTCCCATAACTGGAAGTGCCTCCACTCAAATAGAGGTGAAGGGGCCACCGCATCTTGCCGTGGTCCTTGAACACCCAGACTATATAGAAAGAAACAAGCCTTACCAACTCCTTGTAAATATCACAAATACATCGGATATACCTGCCAATTTCGCTAGTCTTGCCCTTGCCTTGGGGAAAAATCTTAGATTTAACGACGAAAACGGACCCAAAATCGATAGCCGCGATTTGGGAGACATACTCCCCGGTCAGACAGTGACCCAGGCATTTACTGTTTATCCCGAGGTTACAGGTGAAATTACTTCCTGCGTAGGCGGTGCCTCAAGCAACCTTCAGCTTTTTGTAAAGGTGGGTGAAAAGAATTGTGCCGTAGGTACCTATGAGGCCCAAAGCAAGGCACCAAGTGACAGGGCGGCCATTAGGATAGTTCCGGTCAATGGAGAACAGGATGTTGCAGTAGATACTGAACCAACCATCTTTTTCTCAAAACCGGTTAACCACGCCACCCTTTCCACTGGAAGTGTGGGCACTACCATAGTTCTTTCGACCTTGGATGGACAAATAGTCCCCACATTTTTGCGAACGACGACACTTCCATCGGGAGAGGAGGCTGTATCGTTAGGTCATCAAGGGCCCCTGGCATATAATACCACTTACATTTTGACCGTTTCCCCGGACATCTACGATACAAATGGAACAAGGATAGCATCGGGTATGTCGGTTCGCTTCAAAACCTCCCCAAGCCCGCTGTCTGCCGATACCACACCTCCGGATATATCCATGGTTATTCCTGGAAATATTGATGTAAATAGTGTGGTTCCAGGATCACTTTTTAAAATTACAGCAATTGCGCAAGACAGCTCTGGAATAGCCCGCGTAGAGTACCTGTTGGATGGAAAGGTGCAATCAGTCCTTGATTCTTATCCCTATATATTTGTTATTGACACCAAGGGGCTTGAACCAGGTTCTTCGCATGAACTGAAGTTTCGTGCCATTGATAAGGCAGGAAACGGAGCCGAGACGGTGCAGGATATTGTCTTGGCGCAGGAGGATACCGTTCCGCCACAGGTAAGTGTGGACCTTGACAAGGATTCCGTTTTGCAGGGCCAGAAGTTGAGCGCCGTTGCCAAAGTTTCGGATAACGGCGGAATCGACCATGTGGAATTCCGTCTCGATGGAAGCGGGAGAAGTATATGCCTTCTGAATATTTCGCCGTATTCCTGTAACGTTGATACGTCTTCCATTTCCGCCGGTACGCACCAACTCCTTGTTATAGCAAGGGATTCCTCTGGAAACGAAGGCCAGGCAAATGTATCCTTCACAGTAATAAGGGATACATCTCCTCCTGTCCTTGAAATCAGTGAACCAAAGGGCGCGGTTCAACTTTTAAAGGGCACCGGGCTTTCGATTAAGGTAAATGCAACAGATAATTTCCAGGTCAGGTCAATTAATTATTACTTAGATGGTAGCACCACCCCGTTCGGTACAGGTAACACGGCCTATCTAAGTACGGATGACCTCAATCAAGGCGGCCATGAAGTTACGGTCGTGGCCACTGATGCGAGTGGGAATACGGCCTCAAAGGGGGTCCAATTTTCAGTTCTTTTGCCCCCTCAACCAGGTCCTAACCCGCCAGAGGCCGTAAATGCATCCAAGGTTAGAATACTACCTGCGGCCCCGGATGTTTTTAATATCATTGGGGAGCAAGGGGCGTCACCATACCTTCACAAAATAGAGGCACGGTTATCCAGTGGAGTAACTTTCAATTCGAGCAGTGACGTGTCTGGTTCTTTTCTTATAAAGGTTGCATGTAATCCTGGTTCTGAGGTCACCTTGTGGGTAGTAGACGCGGACGGCAAAAGAAGCACACCTGTGACTTTCGCCATTCCTGGCATTACCTCTATCCAAGTTGATCCTTCTGAAATCAACTTGAATAGGATCGGGGATCAGGTGGTACCATCTTATTCCCTCGTTTTTTCAAATGGAGAAAATCTCGGTATTGATCCGGAAACGGTTGATACAGTGGTGGGAGATACCTCCATAGCCAAAATCGCATCAAATGGTGCGGTTACGGCAATCTCGAATGGCTCCACTGAACTTTCTGTTTCTTATCCTGGACTTAATACCGTGGCCATTCCTGTTCATGTGAATGCAAAGAGCCTTGTTGATATTGCCGTTTCGCCCGGAAGCCTTGTTTTCCAGGACAAGGGAGAAAAGAAACACCTTAGCGTGGTTGCATCCTATTCGGATGGAACCAGTTCAAACCTTTATTCAGGGGTAAACTATTTTATTGATCAGCCCAACATAGCAAGTGTCTCAAGTTCAGGCTGGGTTACTGCACTTAGTAACGGTTCCGCAAATATAACGGTTAAGGCAGGCTCTATTACCAAAGAAGTTCCTGTAACTGTCTCTATTAGGCACCCGGTTTCCCTCTCCGTATCTCCAAGTCAGATAAACTTTTCAAACTCTAGCGATCACGCCCAGCTACGGGTAATCATGAACTACGATAACGGAACCACCAAGGATATTACTGCAATAGCCAACTATTCTTCAAGCAATACGGCCGTTTGTCGTGTAACATCCTCTGGCCTTGTAATACCCTGGCAACAAGAAGGAAATGCCATAATTACCGTTAGTTATGATGGCTTAACATCGGTATCTGTCTCTGTCACATTTGCTCGCGCAAGGGTAACTGCCATAGAGGTCTCGCCGTCTCGCATCGATTTCGACGAGCCAGGTGCGACAAGACAGCTCTCTATTATGTACAGGATGTCCGATGGTTCACACCGGGCAGGACAGTTCGACCAGCTTCAGCTTTCATCAAACGATGAGTCAGTAGCTACCGTTGACCCGGATGGAATCGTCCATTCGGTTGGTATTGGTGAAACGAGTTTGGTTATTGTCTATACCCCTGATCCTAGTGTGCCTGTTGTTACAGTGCCTGTAACGGTTGCTGATTTATCTAACCTTCCCTCAGAACCTCCTGAGATTACAGGGATTCCAAGAACCGTTCTTGGAGTTGGTGATCATCTGGTGATTTTTGCAACCAACCTTTCTGACAACATTGCACTTGATCATGTATTTGTGGGTAATGTTGAGTTGAAAGTTACCTCTGTAGCAAAGGGCATGATAGTCGCTGAGATTATTCCTGGCACTGATTCTGGCCCAGTCTCCCTTCGCGTATATGATAAGGATAGCGTAAATCAGGTTGACGTTACAATCCTTCCGAGAAAGGCCAAAGCCTACACGATAACAGATAAATTTGTGGTAGCTGGGGTAAGCAGTACCTGGAACCTCGCTCAGACAAGCATGGAATATGTTGAAGGAGATGATGTTGTCATATCCGGTGACTGGGACCTTACCACAGCTCCTAGCTGGACAGGGCACCTGTTCTTGCAGGTGGACGACAGTCAGCCTGTGGAGCTCTCGCAATCCGGTTCTCCTGTTGATCTGACTCCCTATCTTACCGAGGGAAAGCATGTTTTGAAGTTTTCCATCTCATCAAGTAGCGGACAGCCCATACCGGGAAATGAACTGGCAACTGTATATGTTCCCGCAGCAACCATGCCGTTTGATGGGGCGGGTGAGGGAGATGGTACAACTAGTGTAGAGGCCATTTCCCTTTCAGCAGGCCAAACCGTCGTGATATCAGCAGAAGGTACGGCCCATGACGGAGCACACGCAAGTGGACCAGATGGATACGCTACTTGCAGTAGTTCATGTGCGGTCGATGGATTCCAAAAAATGGAACTCCTTGGAAGATTCAACAGTGAGGAGCCTTTTGCTATTGGTTCCGGTCCCATGGTCTTTACTGCCCAGGAAGACGGCACCCTATACCTTGGTATCAATGATAACAGTTACGGTGATAATACTGGTGGTTATACGGTCCACATTCTGGAGGCCCAAACCGGTTCGGGTGTGGCAACTGACGGATTGTATCTCCAGGCCGGGCCACCAGGTACGGGAATATTTGCAGGAATAAGGGAGCTTTTGGCTGACGGGGCTGACAGGCGCTTTCCAGTGACATTTACTGGCCTAAATCTTCCCGATGGAACGAAGGTAGGAGTTACGGCTAGGAATAGTGGCACGAGTTATAATGGCCATGGGGTTTCTTCAGCAGGAGGCTCTATCATAGGGGGAGAGAGTTCAAATTACACTGGATTTAAGGTGTTTACAGTCCAAAATGGCAAGGTAACCGTAACCTATTCTGATAGTGGAATCGTTTTAGGTCCTGGAATTACAAAGACAGCCCGTATCCAGCTTGTACCTGCCAACGACCAGAATCACATAACCAGTACTAATGCCATAATGGTAGCGGAGGTACAGCTTGCCGGCATATCCACGGGTTCCTTTATCCTGTCCCAGGCCTCTGTAATAGCAGACGGCTCTGCTAATACGGTGCACTTTACCCTGACAGATATTCGTGATGCCCTTGGGAATCTGGTGCCTGATGGAACGAAGGTAGGAGTTACGGCTAGGAATAGTGGCACGAGTTATAATGGCCATGGGGTTTCTTCAGCAGGAGGCTCTATCATAGGGGGAGAGAGTTCAAATTACACTGGATTTAAGGTGTTTACAGTCCAAAATGGCAAGGTAGAAGGTGAATACAGCACTGGCTCCATTGTAGTAAGTGGGCAGCAAACAAAAACCGCAAGGCTCCAGGCCGTAGTTGCTATGCCTAATAATCATATAGGGTCGACAGCGGCCTTTGCAGTTAAAGAAATAACCCTTGTTTCTCCACTTGTTGGAGCTAATACCGTAACCTTTGAACCCGACTATATCTTCGTAGATGGCGGAAATCATACTGCTATTATTAGAATAAGTAATTTAAGAGATGCTGCTAACAATCCACTACCTGATGGACAAAGGGTAGGAATTAGTGTAAGGCATGGACAGATTAGAGGCGGCGAGCAGTGTGCTTCAGATGATAGCTTTGGTATTTTTACCGTGCAAAATGGTTCAGTAACCGCCACCTATTTTGAGAATCTTGATATCATGAGTATTTTGGGACTGTCGCAGATTTCTTCAGACCCAATTCTCCTTTCAATGGCCGATGAGAATAATAACCTAATTGGCAATCAACCGTCGACTGTTGGTGAAATACCGCTAACTGCTACATACTCTGCAGAAATAGAAGCCGCCAACAGTACTACTCCAGGAGAGACCATAGGTTTTATTGTTAAAAATATCATGGATACTCGAGGTAACCCGGTACCCGATGGAACAAAGATTGCCGTATCTGCAGGAGGACTTTGCGGACGAATGGGGTATCCTGAAGGCGGGATAATTACCGGTGGAACCGAGTATCATAGTGATGAGGTAAATTTTACCATTTTTACCGTGCAGGGTGGTTCATTCAGCGGAAATTTTACTGCACCGCAAGAGGGTGACCTGTCTGCAATTTTGGTGAGACCTGCCCGATCAGATGGGACGACAGATTTGTTATTACCCTGTATTGCTGCAAAAGAGATAGAGATTGAACATTAAGAAGAAGTCAGGGCAGATAGGTTAATTCAGCAACTTATCTGCCCTATTTGTATAATTTTTTTAAAAGCTCCTTCTTTCCCTTTACTCCTGCCTTCTCATATATCCTGTTGCAAAGGGCCTTTATGGTGCCAATGGCAAGCCCCAGGTCATCAGCAATTTCCTTGAGCTTCTTGTTTTGCACAAGTTCCATGAAGACCTCTTTTTCCCGTTCGGAAAGCCCAAGGGTTGTTGCAATTCTTAAGAGATTCACTTCGTCTGCATATGATGGGACAGGTTCTGAAGGGTTGTTTAAGCCAGAAATCTTCAACGGAGAGGAGTCTGTTGTCGATTTTTCTGAGACGACGGTTGCAGGAGGCAGGGCCAGTAACGTGGCTGTTTTATCCTTATCTTCTTTTTGGGGTTTCCTAAAAAGGCGGGCTGCAAAACCCAGGGGGATAATGGTGAGAAACAAGACCGCAAGCGCCCACTGATAGTCTTTAAACGCATTTTGAGTAATATTTTGTGAGATAAGCATGCCAAAGACAATAGAGATGGGAAAAAGAGAAAAGCCTACGGCAGCCTCGGTAAGGTTTTGTGAAAAGGCCACTATCACGGAAATGGAAAGGCAGTCCATGATCCCAAAGCCAATATCCATTAAGGGAAATGCGTAAAGGGAGTTGGCCTCGGGCGAAATCTGGATAATGATACTTATGCCCATAAGTGCTACTGCAAGATAGGGTGTATATCGAAGCAGGTTACGAGGCGTGAAAATAACCAGCAAAATACCCAGAACGTAGAGGGCAAGGCTAATGAGATCGAAGATCAACTGGTTGGGTATGCCCTGTGCGTGATCCAAAATGGAGTAATAGAGCCCTCCCAGGGTGTAAAAACAGAGAAAGAAGAGCCAGAACCAGGAAAGCCTCCTGGTTTTTTCATCATGGAAGGAGATGGCCCCTTTCAGCCCTGGTTCGCTTAAGGTAGCTTGTGGAGGTGGGCGGGTAATTCGCCATCCAGCCAGGGCTATGGCCAGCCAGGCAAGCCCCAGAGGCCACGGAAGCCTTTCAAGGAGAGCAAGCAGAATGTTCCCAGTGATTATTGCAGGGCCCACCCTGGGGATGAGTGAAGACAGAGAACGACTTTTTCCCAACAAGAAAAGATGCAGAATAAGAACACCAAAGATAAGGCCGGATATGAAAAAGACTGGGCCTATTGGTCTCCATGCTGCAGTGACAATGGCGATACCCTCAAGGAGCCAGAAGTACAGGGGGAAAAGGGTGGCAGGGTAGAGTCTTTGCCACAGGTATATACCTGCTGGAAGTCCCAAAATATTTCCGCAAAGGAACCAGATGGTGAGGTTTGGGCCTGGTGTCCTGTTTAACAGGCCTTGTTCAAGGCCCACCCCAAGAAGGATGAGGGTGGTGAGAATAAACCCCCTTGTAAGCCCATCCTTTAATAATCGTAAGATCATGGGGTGTTCCTTTCATTTATAGGCCCAAGTCCAAAAAAATTATCAGTTATTTTATGGCTGGAAAGTAAAAAGTCAAATGAACAGGTCAACGGTGGGTTCTTGGCAGCTAATGCCGAAAAGGAATGAAATGGTTCTAACGCCTTTTTATACCGTATTTTCTCATCTTGTACCTCAGGACCCTCTCGCTTATGCCCAGGCTTTCTGCTGCTCTTGTTTGCACCCATCTGGCGTTTTCAAGTGCGTGTACGATTTCGCGTTTTTCAAGGGCCTCAATTTTCCCCTGAAGGTCTTGGGGAAGCTCCATCTCCTCCACCGGGGACTTAAGGTGAATATCGGATGGCCTTATGGTGGTTGAGCGGCTAAGGGTCACGAGCCTTTTTACCGTGTGTTCAAGTTCCCGGACGTTACCTGGCCAGTTGTACTTTACCAGCAGGTCCATTGCCGCATCCGCAACCTTCATGGGTTTTGCTGAATATTTCTTTATAAAGAAATCTACCAGCTCTGGTATGTCCTCCTTTCTCTTTCTTAGGGGAGGAAGCTCGATTTCGAACACGTTTAAGCGGTAGTAAAGGTCTTCCCTGAAATCTCCCTGCCTTATCATTTCCGTAAGGTCCCTGTTGGTTGCAGAGATTACACGGACATCCACCTTGATGGGGGTGGTTCCACCAACCGGTGTTATGGAATGTTCCTGGAGGACCCTCAGGAGTTTTGCCTGAAGCTTAAGGGGCATCTCACCTATTTCATCCAGGAAGATGGTCCCCTTGTGGGCTATCTGGAAAATGCCCCTCTTGTCCTTGTGGGCTCCGGTGAAGGCGCCTTTTACGTGGCCGAATAGCTCGCTTTCAAAGAGGCTTTCTGGAAGGGCTGCACAGTTTACCGCTATAAAGGGACTGCCTTTTCTCGGGCTTAGCTCGTGGATAAGCCTTGCCATGAGCTCCTTTCCGGTTCCCGTCTCACCGTAAAGGAGAACAGGCCAGGATGTGGTTGCTACCCTCTTTGCAAGGGAGACCGCCTCCTTTAGTTTCCTGCTTTTTCCCACAAAGAGGGGAAAGTCCACAGGTACTTTTGAAAGATCATGGGAGATTTCCTTTACGTCTTCCTCTATTTCCACCTCTTCAAGGTGTGTTTCCACCTTTTCTAAAAGCTCCTTGAGGTCAACGGGTTTTTCCAGGAAGTCAACGGCCCCAAGCTTCATAACCTTTACTGCCGTATCAACTGCCCCGTATGCCGTAATCATGATGACCTTTGAGAGCGGGTTGATCTTTTTTAACTCCTCAAGCACCTTATCCCCGTTCATGTCAGGCATCCTGTGGTCAAGAAGGACCAGGGGCACAAATTCCCTTTGAAAAAGGTCTATTCCCTTTTGTCCGTCTTCAGCCTCCACCACCTCGAAGCCGTTTTCCTCGAGAAACTCCCTGAGTATCTTGCGCTGCACAGGCTCATCATCTATTAAAAGTATCTTGCTCATTTTCCCTCACCCGTTGGAAGTGTTATCTCCACAACAAAGGTATCGTCTTGGACTCGCGCTCCTATCTTCCCTCCATGGGCCTTTACAATCTTTTGGCAAATGGCAAGCCCAAGGCCCGTGCCCTTGGTCTTGGTGGTAAAGTAGGGTTCAAAGAGCTTTTTAAGCTCATCTTCACCGGGGAGTTTTCCCCTGTTCGATACAAGGATTTTTATCCTGTCTCCCTGCCTCTCAATTTCAATGCCTACCTCACCACCGCCAGGTTGGGCCTCAAAACAGTTTACAAAGAGATTTTCAAAGAGCTGGCGAAGGAGTTGCTTATCCCCAAGTATACGTCCTTCATCCTTGGCCTTCATTTTGACGGCAATGTTTCTTGCGTTTTTTCTTTCCTGGGCGGAAACAAGGGCCTCCCTGATGATTGGCTTTAGGGAAACCTCCCTCTTATCCATGCGCGAAGGTCTTGCATACTCCAGCAGGCCTGAAACAATGGCCTCGGTCCGCTCAATCTCCCTTTTCATGAGAACGAGCATTTCCTGGTTTGATTCTGAAAGGCCTTTTCTTTCAAGAAGCAGTCTCTGTATGCCCATGGAAACCGCGTTAAGTGGATTTCTGACCTCATGGGCAATGGTTGCCGCAGAGCGTCCAAGGCTTGCCTCGTGTTTTTCCATCAAGAGCCTTTTTTCATACTCGTTAAGCCTTTGTATGTAATTTTTCTGGTGCTTGTAAAGTAGCCAGGTTACGGCCCCCCCAGATACAAAAAGCAGTACGGAAAAAATTATGAGTAGCGCCCAGATATTTCTCTGTTTCTTTTCAAGTGTGCTGGCGTCCATGCCAAGAACGAGGATTTTGTCCATTGATATGGGAAATTCCACCTGGACAACAGGTCCCTGCACCGTGTTAAGGAGCCTGGTGCTTTTCTTGTGGTCACAGTTTTCTGGACACCCCCAGCCGTTTTTCTGGCGACAGGCCTCCTCCTTGGAAAATACCCTGGCGTATTTTACGCCTGAAAGCCTTGCAATCTGCCTGAGGGTGTTTTCAAGGCTGATCTTTCTTTGTATCTCAAGGATATTTGAGGCATCGATACCGGTTACGATACAAAGCCCGTCCTTTTGCCACGGGCTTACAAAGACAAAGAGTTTTTCATTTGAAAGGAGTATAAGCCCCCTTTTTTTATCACAAAGCCTTTTGACAGGCTCTGAAATCCAGCCCTCCCTGCTTTCTGTGATGGTCCCGTTGTTTCCATCTACAATGCTTACACCCGAAAGCCCTGACTCCTTGGCAAAGGCCCATATCTCTTCAGGCGTAAAGGGTTCAACGTTTTGAAGGTAGCGGATGAATCTGGCCTGGCTTTTTAGAAAAGTGGCAACTATTTGCTGGCTGGTCCTTTTTGCCATAACGGCATTTTCTGCGTTTATCCTTGCAATCTGTGCGGCAAGTCTTGCATGGTCCTGTGCCTCTTGAAGAAATATCTTGTTGACGTAATGGGTCTGCCATAATGCAACAGATACTGCCACAAGAAATATTACAGAAAAGGCACAAACATTGGCCTTCCAAAGGCTTGGAAGCTCCATGACTTAGATGACTCCCGCTACCTGCATCTGCACCTGTGGCCGTGGCCCCGGCCGCCCCGTCCATGCATGGAGTTAAGGGCCTTTCTAAGTCGTTTTTTCATGCCAGTGGCGTCATGGCCCTTTCTCTTTTCAACACTTTTGGCCATAAGTCTTCCGTTATCATCTTCATAAAGCCGCATCCTTAATACACAACCCTTTTTTATTCCTTTTAAATCCGGGACCGTTACTACCTTTTCCCCCTCATCAGCAAAATCAAAGATTGTCACGCTGTTCTTGGAATGGTCGATGCTGGTAATTCGCCCTTCAATGAGGCTTGAGGCGTAGGCCCATGGCAGGGACCAAGGCATCAGAAAAAAGGCCGTGACTAAAAAAGCGAACAGATATCTTTTTCTGAGACTTTTCATTTTGTTTTCTCAAGTCCTGTTAGCGGTTACAAAATAATAGTTCAAAAAGGATACCATAAAAATAACATGCTGAATATAAACCAAAAATTTGTTGAGGACCTGCCCAATCCCCATTTTTTTCGACACTTATGTCGATAGATAACGTCCCTTGTCGACAAGATGCTCAGGGGTTTCCCCCATATGTTACCGGCAACTTATTGGAATAAAAGGAAATTATTAAGTGTAGGCCTTGTGGCACATAACTTGAACTAAAAAACTGCAGAAAACATGAGTACCGAAAATGAAAAAAGGAAAAAAACAAAAGGAGAATTTACAAATGAATCAGTTTAAGAACAAGGCGATTATGATACCATTCACGATGGTGTTGGCGGTTTTATTGATTATGCCAATGGCAGCAGCCAATGCAGGCAAAGGAAAATCACGCGGCTTTAACGGCAAAGGGATGAGGGCAGGTGGCATGGCATCAATAGTTAGTCAGCTTCCCAAAGAGGACCTGAGTCAGGAGGAAAGGGAAGGGCTTTTAAAGATGGTTGAAGAAGAAAAGCTTGCAAGGGATGTTTATTCCTTTCTTTATGAGCAGTGGAAGGCCCCGATTTTTGCAAATATTAAAAATTCAGAGCAGCGGCACATGAATGCGGTTATTTTCCTCATCTCAAAGTATGAACTTGAAAATCCCATTCAAGGCCTTGCTCCAGGCCAGTTTGCCACACCTGAGATGCAGGGTCTATACGACTCCTTGACCAGTGAGGAAAGTCAGGGCCTTGAGCAGGCCCTTCAGGTGGGTGCTACCATAGAGGACCTTGATATCAAGGACCTGAACGAGCTCATTGAAAAATGTGACAACCAGGATGTACTCATGGTCTTTCAGAACCTGGTAAAGGGTTCAAGAAATCATATGCGGGCATTTACTTCGTACCTGAAATCACTGGGTTCAACCTATACAGCGAAGTACCTTTCCCAGGATGAGATAAATCATATAGTTGAAAGTGAGTGGGAAAGGGGACCTGTGGACAGTAACGGTCAACCCATGAAGGATTTTAGAGGCAAGGGACGTGGGTGCTCATGCCCGTGCATGGATAATTAAAAATTCAGGTTCAGGTGTGGAGAAGGGCAGGGGCTTCCCCTTCCCTTTTTGATGGAAAAGGAGGATGAATATGGCAAAAAAGGACAATAACATCGCATGGATACTGGCATTTTTTATTCTCTGCAGCCTTGCTGTAACCGGTTATGTGGTTTCTAATCGGCAAAACAGGCAGGCCATAAGGGAAACGACCAAAGCGGTATCCACTTCCACGCAGAAAATCCAAAAGAAACCGGTAAGGCATGCGCGAAAAAGGCTTGTTCGAAAAAATACGTCAAGAAGCCATAAAAAAGCGAATAGTGCCCCGGCCCCAAGGCACGCTGTATATTATCCGGCCCATCCAAGATATTCCAATTACACAAGGGACCTTGCCGAATGCAGGATGTATGCCCAGCAGGTGGCAGGATACACGCCTGAACAGACCGTGAAGGGTGGCCTTATTGGCGGCGCAGTGGGCGCTGCCGCAGGGGCAGCAATTGGTGCGGTACTTGGCCATGCGGGAAAGGGTGCTGCAATAGGGGCGGCCGCTGGAGGAATAGGTGCAGGAACCTACTCGGCCATAAATGCAGAGAGGAAGTACAAAAAGGCCTATGCCAGGTGCATGAGGCAGAGGGGATACAGGGTCTTAAATTAAGGTCTTCGCTGAGGGCGCTTGTTGTCTGTTAACACTTTTACATGGGCCTGATGTTGTTTATGCTATATGGCCTCATTGCCGGGGCTTACTGCCGCCTGGTCAAATGTTGCCATCTCCTTGTATATCTTGAGCCCTGCCTCAATAAGGCCCATGGCCAGAACGGCTCCTGTGCCCTCTCCAAGCCTCATGTTGAGGTCTAAGATGGGCTTATGTCCAAGGTATTCCATCTGTACCTTGTGCCCCTTTTCAACCGAGGAGTGGCCGCAAAAGATATGGTCTGAAACAAGGGGAGAGAGGGCCTGGGCCACAACGGCGCCTGCTCCGGAAATGAAACCATCCACCACCACTGGCACCTTTTTCTGGCACGCCTTTAGTATCATTCCGCATATCCCGGCTATTTCAAGGCCCCCTACTTTTGAAAGGCAGTCCAAAGGGTCATCCCTTCTCGGACGATTTACCTCAAGTGCCCTTTCAATGAGCTTAATCTTTTTCTCAAAGGCCTCTCTGTCGATTCCAGTGCCCCGCCCTGTAACCTCCATAGGGGACCTGTTACAGATAACAGCGGTGATGGCGCTTGCAGGTGTTGTGTTTCCAATGCCCATCTCGCCAGTGGCCAAGATGTTTTTCCCTTGCGTTATGACCTCCTCTGCCACCTCTGCCCCATAAAGTATTGCCATGACTGCCTCCTCCCTGGTCATGGCAGGGCCCCTGGCCATGTTTTTCGTTCCCCTTGCCACCTTTTTGTGCAAAAGCCCATCAACACCTGAAAGGTCGTGGTCTACGCCAATGTCTATGACGTTCACGTCTGCTCCAACGTGCCGGGCAAGCACGTTTATACCGGCACCCCCGTCCAGGAAGTTTTTTACCATCTGGTAGGTTACGTCCCTGGGAAAGGCGCTGACCCCTTCCTCTGTGATTCCGTGGTCGCCTGCAAAAACAAGCACGGCCTTTTCAAGGTCCCCTGGATAAGACTTGCCGGTTATAAGGCAGTACCTGAGGGCAAACTCCTCAAGCCTCCCAAGGCTGCCCTTTGGCTTGGTAAGGTTGTCAAGGCGGGAAAGTACGGTCTTTTCCAGGCTTCTGTCAACTGGCTGGATTGAAGAGACGAGTTCGTCAAGGAGCTTCTCGTGCATATTGTTCACCCTCGGCTGATGTTTTTGCGAAATATTTCAGGAGTCCGGGCCCTTTATGACCATCGGGATTCCAGCGGCCATAAATATAACCCTGGTTGCCAGGCATGCAAATCTTTGATTTATGAGACCGAGGGTGTCCCTGAACTTTCTGGCCACCTTGTTTACAGGCACTATGCCCAGGCCCACCTCACCTGAAACGAGGAAAACCGGGCGTTTGCAGTTAATTAGGGCATTTTCAAGGCCTTCCACCAGCTCTTCGATTTTTTCCGGACACCTAAAAAGCATGTTTGAGGCCCACATGGTCAGACAGTCTATAACGGCAACGTCGAAACGGTGGGCGTGCCTTGAAAGACATTGTCCAAGGCCTATTCCTTCCTCGATACTGTGCCACATGGGGCCGCGTTCCCTCCTGTGGGCATCCACCCGTTCCTCCATCTCTTTGTCCATTACCGTGGCTGTTGCAATAAAAAGGGCACGCGGTTCGTCTCCTTGGTGCTTAATCTCTTTTTGTGCAAGTTTCAGGGCATAGGCGCTTTTACCACTTCTTGCACCTCCCAGGACAAGCGTTAGGTCTGGCGTTTTTGGGGGTTCGTTTAAGTCCATTAAAAGCTTCTCACCCTTCCGCAGTCCGGGCAGACCCAGGTTGCGCCGTTACTAAGTCCCCACATGTTTTCCCTCAGGCATGAATCACAAATCTGGAATCCACAAGGGCAGTTCCAGCAAAAGGGCATATCCTTTTTGCAGCAATGGCAGACATACCTTGTCCTTTTCCCCCATCCGGATTTCCTCTTGGGATGTTCCGGGCCGAAGGGGCCCTTCCTCCTTCTATGGGTCACTGGAACCGTCCGCGTTATTTTCTCCGTTCACTGGAATATGGATAATCATGACTGTTTCCATTCCCGCATCCTTGAACCGTTTGTCCTTTGGAGGAGACTGGGCCTTTATGTATCCTCCATGATCCTTGACGATGCCAAAGGAGACTGACAGACCGAGGCCCGTTCCTGTACCTACTCCCTTGGTTGTAAAAAAAGGATCAAATATCTTATTTTGAATATCATACGGTATGCCTGTTCCAGTGTCTCCTATGACCACCCTGATTTCTCTATCCCCTATGCTGTATTCTGTCCAAATACCAATTATTCCCTCCTTTTCAACGGCGTGATGTGCGTTGTTAATGAGGTTGATTATGACTTGCCTCAGTTTTTCCTTTTTGCCCTTTATGCTGGGAATGTCCTCGTCGAGGTTCTTATTCACGTAAATCCTGTCCATATTTAGAGAATGTTCTGTTACGGCGAGAACCTCGTTTATACAATCGTTGATCTTGATCTTGGAAACCTCGGAATCCGAGCTGGAACGGGAGAACTTGAGCAGGTCTCCCACTATGCGTTTGCATATCTTGGTCTGTTTTTCGATGATATGAAGTGATTCTAGGGCCTCCTTGTTTTCCGCGCATTCTTCCTCGAGTAGCTGTGCATAGCCAAGAATGATACCGAGTGGGGTATTGACCTCGTGGGCCACTCCTGCAGCAAGTTGTCCGACAGAGGCCATTTTTTCTGACTGTATCAGGCTCTCCGTTACTTGTTTCATCTTGGTTATGTCCTTACCAATGCCTTCACAGCCCCTTACCTTACCGTTTTCATCCTTGATTACCGAGATTGTAAGGATAACGTTGCGGGTTGAGCCGTCAGGTCTGACGAGTTCCGCCTCTATGTCCTTGATATGACCCTTTCCGCATATTTCGTCCCTGAACATTTCCCACTGCTTCTGGTCAAGGAAAAACTCCCTGAATGGGCGGCCAATAACCTCTTGCCTCGACTTGAAACCCAGTAGTTCAACCCCGCTCGGGTTCATATCCTCTATGGTGCTTTGGTCTTTGTTGCAAAAGAAAATCATGTCCTTGGAGCCCTCGAAGAGTCCCCTGAACTTCTTTTCCGACTGTCTTAGTTCCTTGGTGCGTTCTTCGACCATCTGTTCAAGGTTCTGGTTCAGGCGCCGCAGGGCTTCCTGTGCCTTCTGTAGCCTTAGATTGGCCTGATAAAGGGCCTCTGTGTCCTCTTTTACTCTGTCGATGACATCCCTGACGTTGGAGTAGTAAAAGGTAAGGACGGCAACAGATGTGAATGTTATGGTGTTAAGGCCTCCTGAAAACGGCGCTATATCTTTCCACAGTCTCGGAAGCCCCATGTAAAGGAGCACGAAGCGCACCGTGTGGCCCACTCCCCTGGATACTGCAAGCGCCACAAGCGCCATGCTGAACCAGAACATGTATGTCCAGAGCACGCTCTTTGGCTGAAGGATCGTCAGGCGCCTTGCATAAAAAAAGGCCATGAGGGAGAAAATCACCATGAGTAGAGCGCCTACGAAGTCAACCACGTAAACAGGAAAGAGGGGGAGGGATTCTATCATATCAGATGGGCGTTCTTGCCTGCTTCATCCTGCTCTTTTTCCACCCGTTTGCAGAATGCCCTGAAGCTCATGGCGAGACAGTAGGTGGCTGGAACGCACAGGAGATGGTCGAATTTGCCAAAGTAAAACATGAGTCTTTCAAGGTCAAAAGGGCCCTTCAGCTTGGTATATACTATGTGGCTGCCCGTAAAAATGGCCTCTTTTGGGAGCCTGATTGACAAAATGTGCACCATAAAGGTATCAAGATTCCAAATCAGCCAGAAAAAAATCGAAACCTTGAAATATTTCCACGCGGGGCTGTTATCAATTGGATACTTGTGAAGGATGTATATGAGAAAAACAAGGGCTGACGTGAAGAATATGTGGCCCATTATGTGTACAACGAAACCCTCTGGAGGTCCATGCACCTGAACGGCAAGTGCCATAGATGGCCAAAGGACAAAAAAAAGCAGCAGTAAGATTAACGTACACAACTGATATTTATAGTGCTTCATGGTCTCACCTTGTCGAGACAGCCAGGATACTCCTTTTTTTCAATCGCCTGTGCTATCTTCCCGGGAAGCAGCCATTACGAGCTACATAGGCCGGGTCTTTACATTCCATGGAACTCTTCCCCCTTAGTGGGCAGTTTTCCTGCGGTCTCTTGGCTGAATATTTTCACATGCCGATTATAACACAATTATCACGCCAGAAAAGTTGATTGGCACTCAGAATGGCGGGCCTTTAAAAGCCGGTGATTTGGTTGGTTAACGAAATACGTGGGAAGAATGGCCATTGGGTGGTTGCAGGGCTCAGCTTCCCTTCAGGGCTTTCCTCTTGGCGAGTATCTTCCGCCATTTATCAAGCCTGTCCTTGATTATCTTTTCATAACCCCTGGTTGTTGGCCTGTAATATATACGGTTCCTGAGCTCTGATGGCATGTGCTCCTGGTCGGTAATGGCGTCCTGGTAATTATGTACGTACTTGTATCCCTTTCCGTAGCCAAGGTCTTTCATGAGCATAGTGGGGGCATTCCTTATGTGAAGAGGAACGGGGAGGGTTCCAAACTTGTTTACATCGGAAAGGGCCTCTCCGTAAGCGGTGTAGACGGCGTTGCTCTTTGGCGCAGTGGCAAGATAGAGGGCCGCCTGGGCAAGGGCGAGTTCGCCTTCAGGTTTTCCAAGAAAGTCAAAGGCGCCAAGGGCGTTAAGTGTAACTGTAAGCGCCTGCGGGTCTGCGTTTCCAACGTCCTCGCTTGCAAACCGAACCATCCTTCTTGCAACATAGTGGGGATCTTCGCCCGCAGCGAGCATCCGAGCAAGCCAATAAAGGGCCGCATCAGGGTCACTTCCTCTGAGGGACTTATGGAAGGCGGAGATTATGTTGAAGTGCTCCTCGCCCTTTTTGTCGTAGCGAAGCAGCTTTTGCTGTATCGTCTCTTCCACTGTCTCCACGGTAATGCGTCCTCCCTTTCCTTCAGGCATTTGTGACACTGACAGCTCGCTGCTGAGCTCGAGAAAGTTAAGGAGGCTTCTTGCATCCCCGTCCGCCTTGTCGGCAAGAAGCTCTGCCGCCTCTTTTTCTATGGAAAGTCCAAGTTCGCCAAGTCCCCTGTCCTTGTCCGTAAGCGCCCTGTCAATGATGCTCAAGAGGGCCCGTTTGTCGAGGGCGTTCAGGGTGAGGACCTGGCACCTGGAAAGGAGGGGAGAGATGATTTCAAAGGACGGGTTCTCGGTTGTGGCACCAATCAGGGTAATCAGCCCTGACTCAACGTGGGGCAGAAAGGCATCCTGCTGGGCCTTGTTGAACCGGTGAATCTCGTCAACGAAAAGGACCGTTCTCGGTCCTCCCATCCTTTTTGTCTCCTTGGCCTCCTGGATGATTACCCTGAGCTCTGGAAGGCCTGAAAGGACGGCAGAGAAACTGACAAAGCTAGCGTCCACCATGCTTGCAAGGAGTCTTGCCAGGGTAGTCTTTCCGCAGCCAGGAGGGCCCCAGAGAATGAGAGAGGGGAGGGAACCCCGGGAAAGGAGCGAATGGAGTATTTTGTTCCGTCCAAGGAGGTGGTCTTGCCCTACAAATTCTTCGAGGGTTCTTGGTCTTAGCCGTTCCGCAAGGGGTATATGTTTCATTCTTCCTCTTCTTCGGGGGCGTAAAGCATGTATTCGTAGTGCCAATGAAATCGTGTAAAGGCGTAGCCGGCGATTACCGAAAGGACCATCCAGTTTATGCCTATTACCACAATCGAGAACCATGGATAATTGCCATAGGGAGCCTGGATCTCCGTAAAAAGGTCTCCTATCACAATAATAATCAGTATGCCAGGGACAAAAAAGCGAATAATGTCATCCCAAATCCTCGGCATCTTGATGGAACTGATTCTGTTTATGTGTTTACGTAACCTGCTCACATCAAATATCCACGCACCTATTATGCATTCTGCTATGCCCACCACCACCAAGCCATAATGGGTAATGAAGTGATCCACAATGTCTAGCCAGAAAAGCCCCGCGTTTGTAGTAAATATAATGGAGCCGAGGAAACCGAGAATACAGGCCGTTGTTACGACAAATTTTCTGTTCATGTTGAACTTGTCTATGATGGCGGACGTAAAGGCCTCAAGTATGGAAATGGAGGAGGAAATACCGGCCACAACAAGGCTAATGAAAAATACGATGCCGAAGAAACGTCCTCCTGGCATTATGCTCAGGGCCTTTGGATATGCAACAAAGGCAAGGCCTATACTTTCAGTGACTACCTTGGCGATTGGTAGCCCCTTGGCATGCGCCATGAAGCCAAGCACTGCAAAGACGCCGAGACCTGCTACTATTGCGAAAAGACTGTCCATGACCGCGGTCCAGATGGCGTTTCTGCTTATGTCTGCTTTTTTAGGGAGGTAGCTTGCGTAGGCGATCATGATGCCAAATCCCAGGGAGAGGCTGAAGAATATCTGGCTGTATGCGTCTATCCACACGCCAATGGAACTGATTTTTTTGAAGTCGGGTTTCAAGTAGGCGATTATACCGTCAATAGAGCCATCGAGTGTCATGGCCCAGAATACGAGGAAGAGTGTAAGGAAAAAGAGGAGAGGCATGAATATCTTGTTCGCCGTTTCGATACCCTTGCCTATACCCCTGAATACAATCAACCAGTTCAGGAACCAGATTACAGCAGTTGAAAGGAGTATCTTCGTGTTTACTCCGCCGATTTCCATGGGTGTCTTTGGAAGCTTCAGGAATTCCTTGAAGAAAAAGGCGTTAGGGTCACTTCCCCAGGCAAAGGAGAGGGAATAGATACAGTAATTTAGGCACCAGGCAATTATCACGCAGTAATAAAGTACGATTCCAAACATGACAAAGGTTACAGGCCACCATCCGAAGAATTCCGCCTTTCTGCTTATCTTGGCAAAGGCAAGGGGTGCAGAGCCAGTTCGTTCGTGTCCCAGACCAAATTCAAGGACAAGAAGCGGTATCCCGCAGGTAAGCAGTGCAACAACGTAGGGAATAAGGAATGCCCCTCCGCCGTGTTCGTATGCCATGTAACTAAAACGCCAGATGTTTCCAAGGCCCACTGCAGAGCCTACTGCCGCAAACAAAAAGCCGAGTTGGCTGTTCCACTGATCCCTGTTTGCTGCCATCTTTCCCCCTTATTTAGTTCTGGAAATATAAAAAAAGACAAAAGGCCCTTCTTATTTTTTATCGGCCTGGTGGGAGATTATCCCATATTGGCTGTTGCCTTTCAATGGATTTGAAAGCAGATGATGGGCAGAATTGGACTCTGTCATAATAGTTGAGGTAGAGTAGATTGTGAATATTGTGGCAGCACGATGTTTAAGTTGCTATTTTTGGGGCGTCAGAATTTTTAAGACGCGTAATCAGAGAAGGGACTTTAAACAAGGAGACACCATGGAACAGGTGGTTCTTACCCCGGATATGATAAAGGTCTTTGTCCTTTTGTTCTCTGCCATAGTCATCTTTGTCTTTGACTGGCTGAGGGTCGATATCGTGGGCATCCTCATAATGGTTCTTTTGCCACTTAGCGGGGTCCTGAGTGCAGAGGAGGCTACTGCCGGGCTTAGCTCAAATGCCGTCGTGTCCATAATAGCAGTGATGATAATAGGGGCTGGCCTTAACCGGACCGGGGTTATGGATGTGCTGGCAAGAAGGATAATTAGGATAGCGGGAAAGAGCGAGACAAGGATAATGGTGGT
>WGDC01000074.1 GCA_015493475.1 Deltaproteobacteria bacterium | reverse complement strand
GAGTAACTTTGCGGTTGTGGGCTTTACCTCCAAGGTCTCCATGGGCGAGCTCAAGGAGCTTGGAAGAAGGCACAACATTCCAGTGGTAGAAGACCTTGGAAGCGGAAACCTCGTGGACCTTACTCCCTATGGCTTTACCCACGAGCCAACGGTCCAGGAGTCCCTGAAGGCCGGTGCAGACCTTGTAAGTTTTAGCGGGGACAAGATGCTTGGGGGGCCCCAGGCAGGAATCATCGTCGGAAAGGCGGAGCTCGTTGACAGGATAAAGAAAAACCCAATGAACAGGGCCGTAAGGATAGACAAGCTCACACTGGCTGGCCTTGAGGCAATCCTTTCCATTTACAGAAATCCCGAAGAGGCCCTGAAGAGGATTCCCACCCTGAAGATGCTCTCCATGCCTTATGAGGAGACGAAAAAGCGCGCCCAGCGCCTTGCACGGCATCTTAGGAGGCAGGGATTGGAAGGTGTTGAGGTAGATTACATGGACACCATCTCAAGGGTTGGAGGCGGGGCCATGCCACTTCAGGAGCTAAAATCCAGGGGTGTAGTCCTTGACCTTTCTGGGCTGTCACAAAAGGGGGTGGATGCAGCGGCCCTTGAGCGTGAGTTGAGGGCGGGCGAGCCCCCTGTTATTGCACGTATCGAGGATGAAAGGATACTTTTTGATACGCGCACCATTAGGGACAGGGAGCTTCCCGTACTTTCTGAGTGTGTAAAGATGGCCCTAAAGCGTTGTGAAAGGGCATCTGCCAGATAATGAGACCAGCCCTAAAAAATCCTGAAATCGTGCCAGTTGATCTGCTGCTTTTTAAGGAGCAGGTGTCAAAGGCCCTTGGAAGACTTTTTCCCTTTAAGTCCCTGGACTTTTTCCATGCCTTGGATGACTGTGAACTAAAGGCCCTTTTAAGCCGCTTAGGTCTTTCAGAAAGACAACAGGAAAGGGCGCTAAACACGATCCTGGCGAAAGAGCCCTTTTGGGACCGCATCTCCAACCAGGCCCTTGTCCCAGTGGCAGGTGAGAAGGGGCAGGGCACTTTTTTGTGCAGGATTTTTGGCATGCCAAAAAGTATTGGAGCAGAAGAAGGTGCCTGGTTTCTTGCTCTTTCAAAAAAAGTTATCGGAAATATCTTTTTTAAGGCCAAGGAGGACAGCCTTTTTTCTGAAAAAAAGGGCATTCCCTCCTATTTGCATGAGATTATTTCCAGGGAGAATGGCCCCCTTCACGTCTTAGAGCTATCCTTTTACAGGTCTTTTCCCCCTGATCTAAACACTTTTAAGGGGCAGCTTGAGCGGCTTTTTCATGCCACGGGCCTTTTTTTCTGCGGCCTTTGTGACGCCTCTTTCTGGTTTGGCATTAAGGATGTGGATGAAAAACAGCTTGAGTCGGGTTTAAGGCGCACCCTTTCCCATTTCAGGAGGCAGGGAGTGCCTTTAAAAAGGCTTTTGGCCTATAGTCTCGTTTCAGACCGGGATGAGCTGATTGGTTTAAGGGACTTTTCAAAAAGGTTTAAGGCAGCAGTTTTTGCATCTCACCAGGTGCGAGACCTCCTTTCAGAGACAGGGCTTGAATACAAGGATTTTATCCGCATCTTAAGGCTCAAGTTCCCATCGTCATCTGTCGGGCTAATGTTAACGCTTGGAAGCCAGGCAAAAAGGGATGCGGCCCTTTCCATGCTAGAGGAATGTCATTTCAAAAGGGGGCTTGGGGAAAGGTGCCTTTTTGCATGCCTTAAGGCCTCCAGCTTAAAGAGGTCCTGGCAGGGCTTGGAGATAGGGGAGTACTGTGAGAGGCTTTTTTCTTCCATAAAAAGGGCAATTGACAAAGAGGCAACAGGAGGGTTTGCAGGAGTGGTTCAACCCTTTGTCACAAGGGATAACCTTGCCGTTTCCACCTTTCTTGCCCTTTATCACGCACATCTTTTGGGGCCTGGAAACTGGGCCCTTTTTGACCACGTAACCTGTAATGTTCACGGTGATATTCTTTTTTCATGGGGAGATATTTCAGGGGCCATGGCCTCTTTCAGACGGGGACTCAGGCTTAAGGAAGATGACGTAAATCTCCTTAACAGCCTGGGGGCATGCCTTGCAGATGTGTCAAGATTTTCCGAGGCCAAGGCCCTTTTTCAAAGGGTGCTTGAGGTTGAGCCAGGAAACGTCATGGCACTTTATAACCTCTCTTCCATTTATCTTAGACAGAAAAGGCCCAAGGAGGCCAAGGAGATGGCAAAAAGGGCCTATGAGCAAAATCCCACGGATATTGCCTTGCAAAAAAGGCTCCTTGAGCTCCTTATAGATGATGAGGAGTGGGTTGATGCCTACAAGCTTTCCCGCAGGATTGTTGAGGGCGGCTACAGGTGCACTCCAGGGGTTTTCAAGCTGTGCGCCCGGGCCGCCATGGAGATGGGGAAGTGGCAGGAGGCAAGGGAGCTTCTCAGAAACTGCCTTGAAAAGGGCTCTGAAGACCTGGAGGCGATTCTCCTTCTTGCAAGGGGTTTTCTCGATTTTGACAGGGACATCGAGACTGCAAGACATCTCATTGGCCGTTTCAGGGAAGAGGATATACCCAAAGGGCCGCTTAAAAGGATGGCCAGTGGGCTTTGGGAACGAATTGGCGGGTAGGGCAGTTTCATTCAGGCACAAGGCTAGTTGGTTTACAGTTGGTAAAGTCCTTGACAAAAAGGGATTTGACAATAATAATTGCCACACCTTGCAAATAACTGCCGAGGTAGCTCAGTCGGTAGAGCAGGGGACTGAAAATCCCCGTGTCGGTGGTTCGATTCCGCCCCTCGGCACAAATTCTTAGGGAGGCCCAGGCCTCCTTTTTTATTTCCCAATCTTTAGCTTTTTCAGCGGGCGGGAATGCTCTCCGTGTTGTCCATATATGGCAGAAGGGCCTTTGGAATCCGCACGCTTCCATCTTCCATCTGGTAGTTTTCAAGAACTGCCACAACCGTTCTTCCAACGGCAAGGCCAGAGCCGTTTAGGGTATGCACAAAGCGTGTCTTTTTCTTGCCCTTGGGCCTGTAGCGGATGTTTGCGCGTCTTGCCTGAAAGTCCTCGAAGTTGCTGCATGAAGAGATCTCGCAGAAGCGCTCCTGGCCTGGTAGCCAGACCTCAATGTCGTAGGTCTTTGCAGCGCTGAATCCAAGGTCTCCTGTGCAGAGGGTAACGACCCTGTAGGGTATCTCCAGAAATTGCAGCACCTCCTCTGCGTCCATCAAGAGCGCTTCCAGCTCATCATAGGACGTTTCTGGTTTTACGAATTTTACAAGCTCCACCTTGTTGAACTGGTGCTGACGAACGATCCCCTTTACGTCACGGCCGTAGGAGCCTGCCTCTGAGCGAAAACATGGGGTATAGGATGCGTAATACTTGGGAAGCTCGTCCTCACTTAATATTTCATCCCTGTGGAGATTGGTTACTGGCACCTCAGCAGTTGGTATGAGAAAATAGTCCTTGAAGTTGAGCCTGAAGAGATCTTCCTCGAACTTTGGAAGCTGGCCTGTGCCGAAAAGGGATGCACTGTTTACTATCACTGGGGGCATAACCTCGGTGTAGCCGTGTCTTTTCCTGTGAAGATCGAGCATGAAGTTTATAAGTGCGCGCTCAAGCATGGCCCCCAGGCCCATGTACACAACGAATCTCGAGCCTGTGATCTTTGCAGCCCTCTTAAAGTCAAGGATTCCGGTCTTTTCGCCTATCTCCCAGTGTGGCAGGGGCTTAAAGGAAAACTCGGGTATGTCGCCCCACCTCTTTACCACAATGTTGTCTTCCTCGTCCTTGCCCACCGGAACGGATTCGTGGGGAATGTTGGGGAT
>WGDC01000073.1 GCA_015493475.1 Deltaproteobacteria bacterium | reverse complement strand
TTCCCCAAGAGCAAGGCCTATGGGGCTAAAAGCAGCATGCCCCCTACCAAACTCTCCTACGCACTCCAAGAAAATAACCCAAAAAGGCAAGGACCACTGCCAACATTATCTGAGCCCACACTGAAAGGGTTGGGACAGTAGCTCGGTAGGTATCACCTCGGATAAGATGGTGAAGGTCCATGGACACCGCCTCATTGTTGCCGTGATCAGCTGCCATGCCAAGATAGTTGCCACCTTCCGGGCTGGGTTGCACGCCCAAGTAATTTGGTCCCTATCAAACCAACTATTGGTGGTACAATATCGGGAGTGAACGATACCCGGTTCCATGTGCCGCAACCAGGGCCAGGCGTCACTTGCCAGGAATTTTGACCAACTGGGCCATTATCCCAGTCACCGCACATCCCAACGTCAACGGTTTCATCCACCACCGTGCACTGCTGGCCCGCGAAGGGTTCATCGTGTACGGTAATGGTGGCCGTGGCCCTGGCACAGTCACTAGGCGCTGCGTTATCACAACTTTGATAGACTATGTGGTAGGTGCCCACTGGAGTCCCTGGCGCTACGTGAATGTTACCATTGAAATCTATGGTAGCCATAGAACCGTCATCGTTTACAATGGTAAGAGTGGTATTGGAATCTGGATTTGATGTACCGGAAAGGCTGTCATTCAAAGTGGCGTCACCCGCAACGCCTCCCTGACTACTCGTTATTGGAACACTGCTGAAGTTATCGTTTATGACTACAGAAACTGTAGCAAAAAGATTTGACGACCACAGTAACGTGAACAACAGCGACCAGAAAAAAATAGACATGGAAATAATGGAAGGCGTCCGTTCTGTCATAATGAAAATTCCTCTCTATTCGCTACACGGGAAATGCAAAGCCACTCCCCTCCCAACATGTGTAGGTTAAGGTGATTACCGCCCGTTCCTAAGACGACTATTTTAATTTGATGTGAAAATTTATCTTACCACCCTATTTCACTCCTACGTTTCTTTTAGAACGGCCTCTTTTCTTTGTCAACAGCGAATTCAAGCAGAACATTCTGTCTACAGATGACAAGCAGGAAGTAAAAGTCCGGAGGCAATGGTCAAAATACCGAGGACTATCAAGGCAAGAGCACTGCGCACCCCGGCGCTTTTCCGGCTGAAAAACCACGTGTAAAGGGCCTTCAGGATGTTGTTGCTGCCTGCTGCTATGAGGATGGCACTTCCGGCGTCCGTGGTAGTGATATGAAACTTGGAGGTAAGTATGGAGACTATAAAGGGATCTATATCGGTAAATCCAACCAAAAAAGATAGGACCTTCAGACCGGTATTGCCGTAATGTTTCAGGACGATGTGGGTAATAAAAACCATGGCCACGAACAGGAATGCGAACAAGAACGCTGTGGGCAACTCCAGGGGGTTTGATTGGGTGGTGATGGATTCTTCTCTCCCCTTTGTCCTTCTACGAGCATAGAAGCCCCAGGCCATGGCTGTTGACAGGAGTGAAAGGACCAACAGGCCGTGTACAATCGTGATTGCAATGGTCTCGTTGAAGATAAAGGCTATCACGAAGAGCCTGAGATACATCACTGCCGTGGCGATGACGATGGAAGCGGCGAATATGTTGGCACCTCCCTTGGCCTCCGCGCTTTTCTTTGCGAGAACTATGGTGGCGGCAGTACTTGAGTAAAGTCCACCCAGGATACCCGTAAGGAAGTACCCCTTGGCCTTGAAAAAATAGGATTCGAGTATGTATCCCACGTAGGAGATCAAAGAGACCACCACCACTGCGAGCCATATCTTGAAAGCCGATATGGGAAGGTATGGCGAGATGGGCCTGTTTGGAAGCAAGGGGAGGATAACTGCGCTCAGAAGAATCAGCTTGGCAAACGTCTCTATCTCCTGGGGATCAATGGCCTTTGCGAAAAGGTTGATCCGCGCATTGGCGTTCAGAATAAATATGATGGCCACGAACAGCAGGGCGAATATCCAGATGGGGAAGTGGGTCATCAGCATACCAAAACCGTAAACCAGGGAGGCAACGAGAAAGCTGAGTATTCCAAGCCTTTCATGGTGGAGCTTGTGCCAGTAATATAAAAGAAAATGACCGCTTAACATTACATATCCTGACAGGAAAAGCCATTTCCCGATCATTTGGAAAATAAAACCCATGATGGCGATAAAAGTATAGGTCCTGGCGGTACCAATCTGGCCGGATGTATCCGGATGGGTGCGCATCCTGTAACTCTTCATCTCCAGACCGATCATGAAACCGGCCAGGGCGACAATGAGGCACTGGACCCACAGGATGTGTAAAAGGTGCGCCATTTATCCTCCTATGCAGGAATTGTCGAGGATCATAAGGGAATGAGCCCCTTGGAAAGTGGACAGAAAGGGAAACGGCCCTTCATTATTTTCGGAATATGGAGAACAGGAGAGTTAAAAGCACGCTTAGGAGTAGGGAGGTAGCCAAGGGAAAGTAGAAAGTAAAATTTCCACGTCTTATGACCATGTCTCCGGGGAGCCTCCCAATAAAGGGAATCCTTGGAGCAAACATGAGAAAAAGCCCAACGGCCACCATAAGAATGCCGAATATAAATAACATCTTGCCCAACTCATGCATTGGACTCATGTCCCAAGACCTCCTTCTTCATCAGCCGTTTGGAAAGCCTTTCAATCCTTTTGGCATACCGCTCTGATTCGCTAAAAATGCAACCGCAATATGGTTGCCTGTATATTCCCAGGGCCACTGCCTCCTCTATACCGTCTATCCAGCCCTTGCGAAAGTCCTCGTAGTAAAACCCGACCCCGTATTTTTTGGCCTTTTCCTCGCCTATCTCCCTGATAAGGCCGTGCCTTTGATACTTGCTGTAAAGAAGGGTGGTGGAAAAATATTTAAAGCCCTTTCTGCTCGCCTCCCTGGCGCTCCTTTCAAGCCTCATTTCGTAACAAAGCGGACAGCGCTCCTTCTGGGCCGTTACACCGTCCAAATTAGATAGCCATTCTTTGAGTCCATAACCAGATTCATCCCAGACAATGGGCAGGTCCTTTAGCCTTGCGACTTCCTCCAGGGCCGCAACGCGCCTTTCATATTCCCTGAAAGGGTGGATATTGGGGTTGCAGAAAAAACCCGTGGCATTTATTCCCTTTTTTTTTAAAACACACAGGGGATACAGGGCGCATGGCCCGCAACATATATGCAGGAAGATTTCCATATCCCCAATATTAACCAGTAATCCCCGCCCTGCAAGCTGAACAAGTAACAGCCGCCGCGAACAATCCTGCATGAAAGGATTTTTTATGGATTCCATCTATTGTTTTTCCCATTGCCGGCATTAGCTTTACTTTAAAAAAGGAGGAGCCATGCATCCCAGCAGATATCTACCCAGGAAACTCCCGGAAAGGCTGAGGGGCCTCGCGGAGCTCGCAGTTGACATGCGCTGGAGCTGGGACCGGAAGGCGGAAGAGCTTTGGCGCAAAATAGACGCAGAGATGTGGGACGCCACCGGCAATCCCTGGTTCATTCTTGAAAGCGTCAGTCAAGAGAGGCTTGCGGAGCTTTCGCGGGACGAGTCCTTCCTTTCCCTGATTAGGCGGCAGCTCGAGATAGTAAGAAAGTCCCAGAACGAGCCAGCATGGTTTCAGGGTGCCCATGGGGATTCAAAGCTGTCCGCTGTTGCTTACTTCAGCATGGAATTCGGGCTGAGCGAGGCCCTGCCCATTTATTCAGGAGGACTTGGCATCCTTGCCGGCGATCATCTGAAGACATCAAACGATCTCGGCGTGCCCCTTTACGGCATAGGCCTTTTGTATCAGCAGGGCTACTTCCGGCAGGCCGTGGACGCCTTCGGGGACCAGCTTGAATTCTACCCTTACAACGACCCCGTTATGCTGCCGGTGATGCCACTGCTTGACGGAAAAGGTGACTGGCTTCTCATAGAGGTGGAACTGCCAGGACGTACCCTAACGCTAAAAACCTGGGAGGTGAGGATAGGACGCACAAAGCTCTTTCTCCTTGACAGCAACGATCCGAGAAACACCCCTCAGGACAGGGGTATCACCAGCAAGCTTTACGGCGGTGGCGAAGAAATGCGCCTCCAGCAGGAGATTGTCCTCGGCATAGGGGGCTGGAGACTACTCGAGGCCCTCGGCATTAACTGTAATGTTTGCCATCTGAATGAAGGACATGCAGCCTTCGCAGCCCTCGAACGCATCCGCGGATTCATGAATCTTACAAAGAGCTCCTTTCACGTGGCGTTAAACTGCATCAGGGCGGGAAACATCTTTACCACGCACACGCCAGTAGACGCTGCCTTTGACCGTTACCCAGCAAGCATGTTGTCCCCATACGCAAGGCTGTATTCCGGCCTGATAGGTTTGAATGAAAAGGAATTCTACGGACTTGGCAGAAGAAATCCAGAGGATGACTCCGAGCCCTTCAACATGGCGTACCTCGCCATGAACTGTTCCCTTTGCATAAACGGGGTCAGCAGGCTCCACGGAAATGTGAGCCGTCATATCTTCCAGCCGCTTTTCCCGAGATGGCCTACAAGGGAGATCCCAATAGGCCACGTGACCAATGCGGTGCACGTGCCGTCATGGGAGTCAAGGCACTCGGACAGGCTGTGGTCCGGGGTATGTGGACGGGACAGGTGGCTTGGCACATTGGAGACAATAAAGGAACGGATCGAAGAGGTTACAGACGAGGAGCTGTGGGAGTTAAGGGCAAGCAGCCGGCTTGAACTCATAGAGTTCGTGAGAAAGAGGCTCAAATGGCAGGCTGCCGCCTCTGGACTTGAGACCCGTCCAGAGGCCTACGACGAAATACTTGACCCCAATGCCCTGACTCTTGGCTTTGCACGGCGCTTTACCGAGTATAAGAGACCGACCCTGCTCCTGACCGATACGGACAGGCTATCCAAGATACTGAATCTCGAGGGGAGACCGGTCCAGCTCATAATTGCGGGGAAGGCGCATCCCAACGACTACGTCGGCAAGGAAATGATCAGGAGGTGGTTTGCCTTTCTTAAGAGGCAAGACGTGTTTGGAAAGGTTGTATTCATACAGGACTATGACATGATGGTTGCCAAAAAGCTTGTCCAGGGTGTTGACGTTTGGATAAACAACCCGAGACGTCCCTGGGAGGCAAGCGGTACAAGCGGCATGAAACTCCTTGTAAACGGAGGGCTCAATCTTTCGGAGCTCGATGGCTGGTGGGCGGAGGCATACGGTCCAAATGTTGGTTGGGCAATCGGAGATGGCAGGGAACACAGCGACCCTCATTGGGACGAAACAGAGGCCCGGGAACTTTACGACAGTCTCGAGAACGAAATAATACCGGCATTTTACCAGCGTGACGAGATGGGCGTTCCAAGAAAGTGGGTCGCAATGATGAAGGAAAGTATGTCTGAACTTACTCCGGAATTTTCATCAAACAGGATGCTCAGGCAGTACGTGGAAGAATACTACATCCCGGCGGCAAAATCCTTTGTTAAAAGGTCAAAAAACAACGGCAAAATCGGCGAAAAGATATTCATGTGGCAGCAGGCCATAGAAAAACACTGGAAAAACATTTACTTCGGAAATATAGAATGCAGCCGGCAGGAAAACTCCTACGTGGTCAGGATACAGGTCTATCTCGATGACCTCGCCCCGGATATGGTGGAGGTACAGTGCTACGCTGAACCTGCGGATGAGAGGCAGAGACCCGAAATACACTCGATGAAGCCTAAAGAGCCCCTGAAAGGGGCCATAAACGGCTATCTGTACGAGACGCAGATCGTCTCCGACCGGCCTTTTTCAGACTATACGCCCCGAATAGTGCCGAGATACCAGGAGGCCAAAGTGCCCCTTGAAAACAAAAAAATCTTGTGGCTTAAATAAATTATGGGATAAACTTAGTAATTTGCGGGAGGGATGAAATGAAACCGAAAAGAAAGAGATTTACCATGGCCGGGACTGCCGTGCTTATGCTGGCGTCCTTGCTCGTCGTATCCTCTGCCATTGCCATGGAACTGAAAAAGGGGGACAGGAAATGGTCTGTATCAACGGAGATAGGCTCCACCTTTAATGGCTCTGCATCATTTCGTATGGTTGGGGCCTACTGGCTGCCCAAATATCTCAAGATGTGGGAACATGGTGCGGGGTATCTCAGGGTAGAACTCGATGCAGGAATACTTGATACCACTGACACCGCCTTTGACATTGGCTTTCAGCCCGTATTTAGGTACGAATGCCACAGGTTTTCTTCATTTTCACCGTTCGTAGATCTCGGCGCGGGAATCCATTTCCTTTCGAGGGCCAACATAAACGGCAGGCAGCTTGGCGCGGCCCAGCAATTTTCTCTCATTGCCGCCCTGGGCCTGTCATTCAAGGACGGTATTGAAATAGGATACAGGTATATGCACCTGTCAAATGCAAACATCCACGACAACAACGACGGCAGGGATGAACACTTGGGAGTTATAACCTTCCTGTTTTGACAGCAAGCCGCAAAGGGGGCCTTAAATAGAAACGGCCCCTTTTTCGATAAAAAAGAATATACGACCATGATCGGGAGGATAGTCGCCCGGTCGATGGCTTACTCGGACGGGTTGGCCCGGGTTGTCTACATGTAACAGTTTTTAGACAAAGGAGGTAAAATCCATGTATCCATTCTGGGAAGTGCCTATTTTCACCTCTGGCATGGTGATCGCGCTGATTGCCACCTTCCACATCCTTCCATGCCACCTTGCCACCGGTGCGTTCTGGTTCACTGTCTTTGTGGAAAGGAAGGCGTACAAGCAAAACCGGCCTGAGCTCCTGGAATTTATCAAGAAATACTCCCTGCTGATCCTGATTTTCTGCTTCGTCATCGGTTCACTTTCAGGGGTAGGCATCTGGTACGCCGCCACAGTCGCAAGCCCGAGGGGTATTTCCGGGCTGATACACAACTACGTCTGGGGCTGGGCCACGGAATGGGTATTTTTCGTCATAGAGATTGCCTCCATCTACGTTTATTACTATACCCTCGGCAAAATAGACTCCAAGAGCCACCTAATGCTCGGCTGGGTTTATGCATGGGCTGCCTGGATAAGCATGATAATAATTACCGGCATCCTCGCCTTCATGCTATCCTCTGGCAAGTGGGTTGAAACCGGGGGATTTTTCGATGGGTTCTTCAACGAGACCTATTGGCCGCAGCTCCTGACAAGAACCGCATTCATGTTCTGTATCGCCGGTGTCTATGCAGCAATAGTTGCGAGCACCCTTGCCAACAAAAAAATAAGGAAGGAGCTCGTTCGCTCAGCAGGTCTTTGGGGCGTTGCGGGCATGCTGGCCGGCGTAGCCTTTGCAGGCTGGTATCTCTACAGGTTACCTGCACATGCCAAGGGGCTTTGGCTTGATGAAAGCCTGCCCTATCTCGGACACCTGCTTAACGCAGCCGCTGTCGCCTATGCCGTAGTACTGATATGGTTTGTGGTCTGCTGCCTGATAAAACCCAGGCTCGTGGGGCCTGTAAGTGGTATCTTGATACTCGTGATACTCTTCCTCGGCATAGGAGCGGGAGAGGGCTTCAGGGAAGGAGTAAGAAGGCCGTATATCATAGACCAGTATATGTACGGCAACCAGATAGTCGCCAAGGACATACCCGCAAAACATGTCAAGGCGGAAATCCCAAGGTTCAACAAGGATGGATTTCTGGCTCACCTCTACTTCAGGCCCAATAAAATCGACCCCAAAAACAGGACCGATCTTCTGAGGGCGGGAAGCGTTGTGGTGCATCACGAGTGCGGAAACTGCCATGCCCTTGACAGGTTCGGAAAGATAAGGCCCTTGCCAGTCCTCCTGGCCAATCTTTCCCCCGAGTCTCCCGGAGATATACAGGATTTCCTCGACTCCCTCGGCGATTACCCGTTCATGCCGCCTTTTGCCGGCAACGAGCTCGACAAGAAGGCCGCATCTGAATATCTCTTTTCCATAGTAAGGAGGTAAAACATGGATATCGCAACATATGTAAACAGCATGAGAGACCCTGCCGGGCTTCCTTTTTATCCCATAGTCTTCCAGTTTCTCCTGGTGCTGACCTTTGCCCTGCACATAACCATGGTGAACCTCGTAGTGGGAAGCACTTTTCTATCCATTTGGGAAATATGGAAAAGAAACAGTTTCGGACTCCGGCTTGCAAAGGCCCTTGGCAGGGTCATAACCGTTGGATTGTCCGTGGCCATAGTGCTCGGGGTGGCCCCCCTCCTCTTTGTGCAGGTGATTTATGATCCCTTCTGGTACACGGCAACCTCGCTTTCAGCCTTCTATGCGCTGATGTTCCTTGTGGTTATTACGCTTGCGTTTTATTCAGCCTATGGCTTCTACCTCGGGAATAGAAATGCGGACGTGGCCTCCGCCAAAACTGGTTGGGCCCTCGTTGCAGCCGGGTTCCTTCTCTTTACGGCACTCTTTATACACATGCTCTCCATGGAGCAGCTCATGCCCCAGCACTGGAAACAGTGGATTGTTTCACCAAGCGGAGTGGTTTCCTTTTCTGGAGGCGAGTTTCACGGCATAGAGTTCGGCAGGCTACTGCACTTCCTGATTCCATCCTTTGCGGTCACTGGAGTATTCCTTATGCTTTATTCGGCCTACTTCAAGGACAGGGAAGACTATGACCCGGACTACCTTGACTACGTGGGGAAAAAAGGGGCATGGATGGCCTTCTGGGCCTCTGCCATAGCCATCGGAGCCGGATTCTGGTGGCTTGGACTCACACCGACCGGATTTCACTTCGCAAGAAACCCCATATTCTTAGCGGGCGCCATCCTTGGTGTAGTTACAACCGCCTACCTTGGCACGTCACTTCACAAACCCCAGGAAAGGGCCATTCCTTCCGCACTTCTCATGTTCTCAAGTATATTTGTCATGTGCTGCGCCAGGGAAGCCTTGAGGATGAAGTACATGTCAAAGGCGGGATATTCCATCTACAACTACCCGGTTAACACGGACTGGCCGAGCACCCTCCTCTTTTTTGCCACCTTCGCCATGGGGCTTTTCGTTCTCTACTTCCCGGCATTGGCGGCATTTGAGGCAGGAAGGACCAAGTCTGGCCAGGTCGCCACCCTTGATCCGTCAATCGGTAAAAAGGCCGTATCCGCCATGATAGCATGGTTTGTAATAGTGGCGGGGCTCGGAATAATAGTCTCTGTCAAAAACGGGGTGTTGTTTTAGGCACTCGTAGAAAATGAGAGGGCGGCCATGCCGCCCTCTTTAATTAAACGTAAAAAGAACCATTTTTTAATCCGGGCTGATACCAAGTTCCTTTTCCTTGTCTGCAACAAGAAGCCTTGTCTTTACCGCCGTGTCAGGGGTAAGGCTCATGGAATCTATTCCGCACTCCACGAGGAAGGCGGCAAAATCCGGGAAATCGCTCGGGGCCTGGCCGCAGATACCTATCTTCCTCTTTTTCTCCTTGGCCGTATTGATAACCTGGCGAACGAGGCGCTTCACCGCCTCGTTCCTCTCATCGTAGATATGGGCTACGAGCTCCGAATCCCTGTCGAGGCCAAGGGTGAGCTGGGTGAGATCGTTGGATCCTATGGAAAATCCGTCAAACACATCAGAAAACTGGTCTGCGAGAACCACATTGCTTGGTATCTCGCACATGACGTATATCTCAAGCCCGTTCTCACCCTGTTTGAGCCCATACTTCTCCATGACCCCGATGACCTTTTTACCCTCTTCCACTGTACGGCAGAAGGGGATCATGCTCTTTACGTTGGTCAGGCCCATCTCGTCCCTGGCCTTCTTGAACGCCTCGCACTCAAGGGCGAACGCTGGCTCGAATGCAGGAGCATAATAACGGGATGCACCCCGCCAGCCAATCATGGGATTGTGCTCCTCGGGCTCGTACAACTGGCCGCCGATGAGATTTGCGTACTCGTTACTCTTGAAATCAGACATGCGCACTATGACATCCTTTGGGAAAAAACCAGCCGCAATGGTGGCAATTCCCTGCGCAAGGTTGTCCACAAAGAATTGGGACTTGTCCGAGTAGGCAGCGGTCTTTTCTTCTATTTGCTCAACAATCTTTCTGATCTCTTCATCAGATTCGGCCTTCTTCTTCAGCTCTTCATAGTTTATAAGCGCCAGGGGATGAATACCTATATGAGAGTTTATGACGAACTCGATCCTGGCAAGGCCAACACCGTCATTGGGTATCCTGCCCTGTGAAAACGCCTGTTCGGGAATACCGACATTCATCATAATCATGGTCTTGGTCTTTGGCACGTTTGCAAAGTCAATCCTGTCAACCTCGTACTTTAAAAGACCCTTGTAGACCTTGCCCTGTTCACCCTCGGAGCATGAGACCGTCACATCTTCACCTGAAGGAATGCGCTCCGTACCGTTCTCGGTTCCCACCACACATGGGATGCCGAGCTCCCTCGAAATAATTGCAGCGTGACAGGTCCTTCCTCCCCTGTTGGTGACAATGGCAGAGGCCACCTTCATGATGGGCTCCCAGTCAGGATCTGTCATATCCGTAACCAGAACCTCGCCCTCGTTGAATGTGGTGATCTCACTTACATCCTCGATTACGTGTGCCTTGCCCTGGCCTATTTTTTCACCAACGGCCTTGCCGACGGCCAGGACCTCTCCCATTTCAAGGAGCTTGTAGCTTTCCATGTAATTAGTAGCCCGCTGGGAATGCACCGTTTCGGGCCTCGCCTGGACAATGAAAAGCCCTCCTGTCCCGATCTGCTCACCATCCCCGTCCTTGGCCCATTCGATGTCCATAGCCTTGCCGTAATGCTCTTCTATTATACACGCCCAGTTGGAGAGCTGCAGTATCTCGTCGTCAGTAAGCACAAAGGTATTACGTTCTCCGGCAGTCGTCTCGATGTTCTTTACTGGTTCATCGGGATCGTCGGTGTAAATCATCTTGAACTGCTTGAGGCCAAGCCGCTTACTCACGATGGGGCGGAAACCCTTCTTCAGAGTAGGTTTGAAAACGTAAAATTCATCAGGGTTGACCGCGCCTTGAACAACGTTCTCTCCAAGACCCCAGGCCCCGGTAATGTACACAACGTCCTCGAAACCGCTTTCCGTATCTATGGTAAACATAACGCCAGAGCTTGCACTGTCGCTTCGCACCATCTTCTGTACGGCGATGGAGAGATAAACGTCAAAATGGCCAAAACCCTTGTCATGCCTGTATGATATAGCCCTGTCGGTAAAAAGGCTTGCAAAACACTTATGGCATGCCTCTATCAGGGCGCTGGTGCCGGTGATGTTCAAGAAGGTTTCCTGCTGGCCTGCGAAGGATGCATCAGGAAGGTCTTCCGCAGTGGCAGAAGAACGGACCGCAACATCAACATTGGGATAGTATTCCTCCTCCATTTTGGAGTATGCCTTCTTGATTTCCTTCTCAAGATCCTCGGGAAAATCCGCGTTCAGGATGATCTCCCTGACCTTTTTACCCCTTTCCCTCAAGTTATTGATATCGCTCGTGTCAAGATCCGACAATGCCTCCCTGATGGCATTTTCAATGCCAGCGTCCTTCAAGAGGTGCTTATAGGCCTCTGCGGTTATGGCAAAGCCGTTAGGCACCTGTATTCCCTTGGAAGAAAGATGCTGATACATTTCTCCCAAGGATGCATTTTTCCCTCCCACGAGGGGGACGTCCTTAATCCCGATCTCTTTAAACCACAGAATGAATGGTTTATCACTCATCACCGACAACCTCCTTAGATTAGCTATTAAAATTAACAGGCCGTTCAAATCGCTCGTCATCCGACTTGAACGGCCTGTTTACACCCGCCTTCAGGCAGTTTATACATTTCACCTTCTGCTCAGGAACAACTCCGCCTGCCCTGCTCTTATTGTTGGAAAAGGCAAAAATACCGGCTGTAATATCCACAGAAAATCCTCTACTAATTATCCTGCTCTGTTTTAGATCACCTCGTTATGAATAGGAGTTCATTTAAAACTATCAATCTTTTTATGTTTTGGCAACAACCGGTATCATGGGTATTCCATGAGGCCGCGTTAAGGAGGCTACAGGGCCGAAAGTTCAGCCGCGCTTATCTTTCTGGCCTTCTTTCTAAAGGACTCTGCCTTGAGGCCATGCCTCTCGAGGAGCTTGTAGAAATCCGCCCTGTAGTAACCAGCATGTTTTGCGGCAAGACTTATGTTTCCCCTGGTGATCTTCAGCAAGTCTTCGAGGTATTTCCTTGTGAATTCAAACCGGGCCTCTTTAAGGGGCCTTACCGGGGCCTTGGACGTAAACTCGGCAAGCGGGGTAGAGGCAAGCAGCCCGGAGCTCAGCATTTCCTCTTGAGAGACCGCAACGAGAAAATCCACCATGTTTTCAAGTTCCCTCACGTTTCCTGGCCAATCGTAAAGCTTGAACGCCCCGAGGATATCCTCATCTATCCAGTTGATCTGTTTTTTGGTCTTTTTCATGGCCTTTTTTAGAAAGTGGCCGAAAAGGAGCGGAACGTCTCTCTTTCTTTCCCGGAGGGGTGGCATGTGTATGGGAACCACATGAATCCTGTAAAACAGATCTTCCCTGAAACGTCCTTCAGCCACCATCTTTTTGAGATCCTGCTTGGTGGCCACTATAAGCCTGACGTCAACCTTGCGCACCCTGTCACTGCCGAGTGGTTTGACCTCCCCGGTCTCGAGGACACGCAACAGCTTGGCCTGCATGGATTCGGCCATCTCACCAACCTCGTCAAGAAACAGCGTACCCGAATCCGCGGATGCAAATACCCCGTTCTTTGAACCTACTGCGGAGGTAAAGGCCCCTCGGACATGACCAAAAAGTTCGTCCTCCAGGAGCGATTCGGGTATAGCGGCACAGTTCACCGCCACGAAAGGCGCCTTTGCCCTCAAACTGTGAAGGTGTATGGCCCTGGCAACAAGTTCTTTGCCAGTGCCCGATTCCCCAAATATGCTCACCGTAATATCTGTTGGAGCAACCTGGAGAATCTGCTTAAATACAGACCTCATTACGGAACTTTTACCAATTATTCCACAAAATTCGCTCTTTCCATCTATTAACCCCTCGAAATCGTGTACTTTCTTGAGCAATGACCTCTTATCCAGTGCCTGCTCAAGCTTTATTTCAAGTTCCTTGTGATCCACCGGCTTTGTCACGTATGAAAAGGCCCCAGCCTTCATGGCATCCACGGCCTGTTCAATGGTGCCATAGGCGGTAAAAATTATGGTCTGCAAGTAGGGATTAATCTCAAGACACTTCGCCATAAGCTCCTGGCCGGTAAGGCTCTGCATTCTCTGGTCAGTCAGAAGTATCTCTATATCAGGATTTTCCGAAAAAATATCAAGGGCTTGTTGTGGGTCGGAAGTGGATAGGACATCGTATCCGAGCAGCTCAAGCCTTATCTTCATTACCTCGAGTATATTTTCCTCATCGTCCACCAGCAAGATTCTGGCTTTAATTTTGCTTATTATTTTCTTCTTAGGGTGGTTTTCCTTTGTCATATGGATTGCCTTGTGTTATCTCCTTATCCTTGTCTTTCCATAATTTATATGGCAGAAAAAAGATGATATGAAAATTTTTACCCCCTTCAGTTTATACCAAAAACTACTTGCAGGATATCTATTCCTCCTGTTCATCTTAATAGTTCCATGTGTTTTTTCACTCTATTCCATTTACAAAATAGAAGACACCATTACCACATATTTTAAACGGAACCTGGAAATTTCATCGTCTGTGGAGTACGCGAAAAACCTGGTCCCGTCCCTCGAGGCCGAGGCAAGAAGGCTTGTTATCCTTCATAAAGGGGATTCCCTTAAACAGGTAAGGCAAATTATACGAAACCTCCAAAACAAGCTTTCTCCAGAGATAGCATGGGATTCACAACCACTCAGAAAAGATTTGACTCAGTTCCAGGAAACTGTAGAATTACTTAGAAAAATCATTATTACATATGAAAACAAGATTGATATACAGAACCAGAATGATCACGGGCCGAGCCTGTCCGATGAAGCAAGGGAGCAAGAAATAAAAGGACTTGCCTTCCACCTCATGCGGCTCCTCAAAAGGGCGGAGGTGATCCAAAAGGCGAGCCTTAAAAATCGTTCCCGTCAGACAGCCATGGTTATAAGAAATGTAAAAAACGGGACCATCATCCTAATGCTCGTGGCCTTTATTGTTGCGCTTTTCGTTCCATGGGCGCTTTATATTTACATCAAGAAACCCATCCGGTACTTAGAAAAGGGAACTGAGGCCATCGGTGGCGGTGATTTCGACCACCAGATCCCGGTGATGACCAAGGATGAACTCGGGGAACTGGCAAAATCTTTTAATAACATGGCAAAGAGCCTCAAGGAACTTGACACCTTGAAATCGGACTTTATCGCAGTAGCGAGCCATGAATTGAAGACCCCCCTTGCAGCCATGCTTGAGGCAACAAGGCTATTGAGGGAACCGGACATAGGGAAGCTGAACGAACAGCAGACAAAACTCGTGGAGGTGCTGAACACAAGCATGGAAAGGTTCAAGGCCCTCATAGAGGAACTTCTTGACCTGTCCAAGATGCAGGCCGGGCTGCTGAATCTCAACAAGAAAACCATTCCCGTTACAGAGCTGGTTGAGACAGTAGGATACAACGTGGACACCCTTCTATCAGCCAAGAATTTAAAGCTTTTGATAGAAAATTCCGATAAGAATATTAAGTTATCTATGGACAAAAAAAGGATGGAGAGGGTGCTGTTGAATCTGCTCGACAATGCCATAACCTTTAGTCCTGAGAACAGCATCATAAAAATCGATGTCAGAAAAAAAACTGACAGGAAACATCCCTTCGTTCAAATAGCAGTCATTGATACAGGGCCAGGCATAGAATCACATGAACATGCACGGGTTTTTGAGAAGTTTTACCAGGCCAGAACCGCCCCGAGGCAAAGCGGAAGTGGTCTCGGGCTTACCATTGCAAGGCAAATAATTTCCGCCCATGGAGGTAAAATTTGGATAGAGAGTCCACCACCAAACAGGTTGGCAATAACCCATCAAAAAGGTACAGCCGTTTTCATATTATTGCCGCTCTAAGCGGCGTGCTCTTAAGCAGTTGCTGCCTAAACGACCTCGGGAGCCAAAAAAACGTGACCATAACCCCTATCAAGGAGGCGGAATTTCTTTTGACACAAAACAAGGTTGGAGACGCAATATCTGTACTCAAATCTGCCTTGAAGGCAGGTGGACACCGTTGTCAGGCAGCCTTTTACCTCGTTTTTCTCGACGGAGACAAGAAGGAATACAGGGACATCCTTGAGGAACAAAGCTGCCAGTCCCGCTATTTTTACAACCAAAAAATACTTAAGGCCTACGAAAAGGAAAAAGAACGCTACATCAGGTGCAGACATGTCGCCAACTTGTTGAGAAAACAAAAAAAACAGTGCCTCTTGGAAAAGGATAGGCTTAACAAAGAAAAGGAACAATTTTCCTTCGAGTTAAAAAAGCTTGAGCAGATTAGGAGGGAGACAGAGCGGCTTAGATTAAAAAAGTAAAGCCCTCCGCCTCGAACACTTTCGGATACCATGCCCATTTTCCTGCATGGCGGGTCTACAGTCCTCACGAGTTTTGACATCTGTTACGCGTTCCAGTTATATTACCCCTCGATTTTCTACATTAAGGGATATGGCCTTTCATGAATAATCTTCCCGAAGACAAACCCTTCTTATGGGGTTTGTTAGTTTTTCTTTTTTTCCTGTCTGCCTGTGTACTTCTATTTTATCACCTCGGCTGCAAATCCCTGTGGGGCTCCGAAGGCAGGTGGGCGGAGGTGGTTCGCGAAATGTTACTGAACCACGATTTTTTCCACCCGCGGATAAATGGGGAACCATACTTTGATAAGCCCCTTTTTACCTATTGGATAATCGTTCTTTTTGTACCTGTTTTCGGCAAGATCAACGAATTCACCGTAAGATTTCCAAGCGCCCTGTCGGGACTATGGGCCATTGGAGCGACCTTCTATCTTGGACAACAACTCTGGAACAGGACCGTGGGCATCTTTGCCGGCCTTTTCCTCCTTACTTCACTTGGTTTTGTGTTTTGGGCAAGAACCGCAGCTGCCGACATGGAAAACATGGCCTTCGCCTTATTGGCGGTCTGCTGGTACATAAGGTTCAGAAAACAGAAGAATTTTCCAGCCTATCTCGGTTTTTATCTCATCTGTTTTCTTGGCGCTCAGTTCAAGGGCCTGACTGCGGTAGCAGTTCCGGCAGTGGTGGTGCTTTGCGACGTTGCAGTCGAAAAGACATGGAAGGAGCACCTGAACATTTCAAATTTACTTGCTCTCGGTGCTGGCGCAGCTTTCTATGCCGCTCCGTTTATCTATTCAAGGGCAACTTCTCTCCACTACGGAGAAAAAGGCCTCTATATGGCCTTCAGGGAAAATATCCTGAGATTTTTCATGGCCTTTGACCACCGCGAACCATTTTACGTCTATTTTTACTACTTGCCCTATCTAACCGTACCATGGTTCTTTCTCCTGGCCGGATACATCGTTGACCGGATAACGGCCTATTCTTCCATGGAAAAGTCGGACAGATGGCTGCTCCTGAGCATGGCAGCCATCTTCTTGCTATTCACGGCCTCAAGCTCAAGAAGGAGTTATTACATATTGCCCATACTGCCCTTTACGGCCCTTGCCATGGCCACTTTTGTAACAAGGCCGCTGCACCAAGGGATATGGCGCCCTTCGCTGATAGTTCAGAACATGGTTCTGCTTTGTATCTCTGCAACCGCCACATTTAATTCCTTTCTTTGGCCTGTAGTGAAAAGATACAGCGGCTATGTACCGCCGCCGAACCTTACCATATCAATTGCCTCGTCTGGTTCAGCCGCACTCATTCTGTTACTGATCTCGCTATTTCTGATACTCAAACAAAGAGGAAAGTCTTCTGTGCCCGTCCTGATGATAGGCGCAACATACATGATGTTTGCAGGCTTCTTCCTGCAACAGGAATGTATATTGGAAAGAGACAGGCCACTTAAACCATTTATAATGGAACTGCGGCCCATGATAAAACGCGTACCCACCAAATCCATTGCCCTTTCCAAGAACATGGCCTCGGTTGTATTCTACATGGATAGAAAAGGCTCGCTTGTAAACCTCGAAAAACATAAAAACATATCCGCGTTTCTGAAAAAGAACGGTAAAAAGATCCTGATAACACGGCGCAAAGACATGAAACGGCTTGAACGCCATCTCAGGGGGTGCAGGATGGAACTTCTTCTCAAAAGCAATTCTCCCCCGTGGGACAAGAGAGCGGGCAAAAGGCTTGATGCCTTGGTCATCGAGGGCACCTGCGTCAAGAGGTAGAGGCACCTGAAAAACTGTATTTCGCTGACAACCATATTATGGACCTGGGAAAATGGATAGATACCTTAAGTATGCAGCGTTTTTTTCACCCAAAGAGCTGTGTTCTTGAAAAAACATTCTTTTTAAAAAACGCAGCAGGGAGGAACCGGCAATATTTCAAGTTGAATTTTGAATCACCTTTGATAAACTGCGAGCCGTATTTATCAGATTTTCCTGACCACTTGAAGCTGGCATAACACTTGCTGAATCCTTACATAGATACACCGGGATTACTGATCTGGAAAAAAAAATTTGGAGGAGAAATGAAAACGAAATCGCCTTTTTATTTTCTTTGTGTTACCACGTGTATCCTGGTATTTTTCAGCGGGTGCGCCAAAAAGGCCGCCACTACAGCAGGAACCAGCGCTGGTACAGGCGTTCCTATCGAGCAGGTGCAAGGCCAGAAAGCAGGCGGCACCGGTAGTGGCGGAAATATCCAGGAAGGTGTAGTCGGAAGCGAAGGAATCAGGGAGCCTGGAAGCCAGGCGTCTATAAGCGAAGGCAGAACAAGCGCGCCCTTCCTTCCCATATATTTTGATTTTGACAGGTACACCATCAGGCCGGACATGACTAGCCGCATGGAACACAATGCAAAGGTCATGCAGGACCATCCTGACATCAAGGTTGAGATACAGGGTAATTGCGACGAAAGAGGCACCAACGAGTACAACCTGGCCCTTGGAGAAAAAAGGGCAAAGGCCGCTAGAGACTATCTCGTCAATATGGGCATAGATCCGGGACGCATTACAATAGTGAGCCTCGGGGAAGAAAAGCCCCTTGATCCTGGCCATGACGAGCGGGCCTGGGCAAAAAACAGACGGGATGACTTTATAATATACAGGTAAAGAGGCATTAATTCCAGTCAGTAAAATTTCGGTATAATAACGGCCGCACTGAAAGAGATGTGTGGCCATTTTTTTCGTGGAGGAAAAACAACACATGATCAAGAAAATGGGTTCGTCATTTGGGTTAGCTTGCGTTGTGGCCGCTATCCTTGTCCTTTCTGTATCGGGCGCCTGTTTGGCCCAGAATAAGACCATAGCAGTAATCGACATGCAGAAAGTGGTAAGAAGCTGCAAGGCCGGGAAAAAGGCAGTGAAGGAATTGAACAAAAAGTTCGAATCCCTGAAAAAACAGTTGCAGGCAAAACAAAAGGAGATCCGGGCCTTCAAGCAGGACCTCGACAAAAAGGCGCCCCTTATGAGTGAGGAAGCAAGAGCGGAGAAGGAACGCCAGTACAAGAAGATGCTTAGGGAGTTCAAGGATAAAAGCGATGACGCCCAGTACGAAATGCGCCAGGCAGAGGCCAAAAGGATGGAACCCATCCTGAAAAAGCTTGAAAAGGTAGTAAACAAGATAGGCAAGAAAAGGCATTACTTAGTCATCCTAGAGAAGAACATGCCCGGTCTTTACTACGTGGCCCCTGGTGCCGACATTACCCAGGAAGTTATAAAGATTTTTGACAGCCAATACTGATTGCCTATTCAGGAACCATAAAAATGTTTAAAATAGATATCACAAAGACGGAAGAGCTATCAGACCATCAACTCGAGACCCTTTTCGGGATGTGGCAAAGGTGCGCCGGCCGGATCATATTGTCAACCACCCTTGCCAAAAGCGGCCATCCGGGGGGATCGCTATCGAGTCTTCATATCCTGCTGCTTCTTTACGCCGTCATGAAACATGACCCCATGAATCCCGACTGGGAAGGCAGGGAAAAATTCGTGTCGAGCATAGGACACATCTCTCCCGGAGTGTATGCAGTCCTGAGCGAATACGGCTATTTCCGAGAACAGGACTTTCTTACGGAATTCAGAAAGGCGGGTTCCGCCTTCGGAGGCCACGTGGAACAAGGTGTGCCAGGTATCGAATGGAACACAGGGAACCTCGGCCAGGGACTGTCTGCTGCCGACGGGTTTGCCCTGTCAGAAGGCCTCTGCGGAAGCCGGGACAAAAAGACCTACTGCCTCATGGGAGACGGTGAGCAGCAAAAAGGCCAGGTAGCTGAGGCGAGAAGGTTTGCCATAAAATACGAGCTCAAGAATCTCATTTGTATTATTGACCGCAACCATCTTCAGATAGGCGGTAATACCGAGAAGGTAATGCCTGTACGGGTTAGGGATGAATACAAGGCAGCCGGTTGGAACGTGGTTTACGTTGCCGACGGTAACGATTTCCAGCAGGCCTACATTGGGTTACGGAGGGCATATCTACACGAGAATCTTGACCCGGACCGTCCTGTTGTCATAATTAACAGGACGGTCATGGGACGAGGCATCTCCTTCATGGAGAACAAGGAAAAGTACCACGGCTCGCCCCTTCCTGAAAACATGGCGATGGATGCCCTTACGGAGATAGGTCTTTCTCCCGATCTTCTCGATGAGTGGAAGCAAAAAAGGGACAACCATCCCATCACCCCCTCTTCCCATTCCTTCAGGCGCATGCCCGATACAAAAATAGAGCCGGGAGAGCCCATTCTTTACGATGCTCAGACCGTTACCGACTGCCGCTCTGCCTATGGAAACGCCTTGAAATCCCTTGCCAAGGCAAACAACAAAAGGGGGCAAACACCAAAAATTCTTGGATTCAGCTGCGATCTTGAAGGATCAGTGAAGATGCAGGGCTTTCATTCGATTTCTCCCGAAGCCTTCTTTGAAGTTGGAATCCAGGAACACCACGCCGCCGTGTGTTCGGCAGTGACCACAAGGGAAGGCTTTGTAAGCTTCTTGAGTACCTTTGGCGTATTCGCGGTGTGTGAAACATATAACCAACACAGGCTTAGCGACCAAAACGGCACTAACCTGAAGATTGTATCAACTCACAACGGCCTTGACGTGGGCGAGGATGGCCCTACACACCAGTGCATAGACTACATAGGCCTCATGCGTAATCTCTTCGGTTTTTCCATCTTCATGCCTGCTGATCCCAACCAGACTGACCATATCGTCAGGTACGTTGCGTGTCACAAGGGTAACTGCTTTGTGGGCATGGGAAGATCAAAAATGCCAGTTGTACTTGGCCTGGACGGAGAGCCGTTCTTCGGCAATGGCTATACTTTCGTTCCCGGCAAGGCAGACTGGCTGAGACGGAGTAAGAGTGGAAGCTGTACTGTGATCTCCTATGGGGCAACCATTCCCAATGTCATGAAGGCATGGGAAGAGCTCAGGGATATGGGCATTGAGATCGGTGTCCTCAACATGGCCTCCATAAAGCCGGTTGACGAGGACGCCATTATAGAGGCGGCAAAACAGGGACCAATCCTGACTGTAGAGGACCACGTAGTTACAACAGGCATAGGGTCGATTACAGCCGAAGTCATAGTAAAACACGGTATCAGTCAGCGGCTTGTATCTCTTGGAGTCAAGCAATATGGATGTTCAGGAAAACCGGCGGATCTTTACAGGATGCAGGAAATAGATGCAAAATCTATAGCTAGGGCGGTTAAAACTCTATAATCCGTTTTCCACCGCATATTAAGGATACAATGAAGATCCTTGTTCTAAATTCCGGAAGCTCGTCCCTCAAGTTCAAGATCTTTTCACGAACAGGGCTCGAGGCTATAGCGGAAGGGATTGTTGAGGAAATAGGACGCCCTGGCGCATCTTTTAGATTCACGGCCCTCGGAGGAAAAATTCATACCAAGGGTGAGGTCAATATCCACAATCACTTCGAGGCCATCAGGGTCATGTCCTCACTCATGAAATCAGGAAATATAGTCCACAACCTCGAGGAACTTTTTGGAATAGGCCACAGGGTGGTACACGGGGGTGAATCCTTCACCAAGGCGGTTTTGATCGACCAGAGGGTCATAGGCGCCATTGAGGACCTGATTCCCCTTGCACCATTGCACAATCCATCCAATCTCCTCGGAATAAAGGTGGCCATGGAACACGCTCCTGCTGTCCCCCAGGTAGCCGTCTTCGATACGGCATTTCACCAAGGTATGCCTTCCCATTCCTTCCTGTACGCCATTCCCAAGATACTGTACACACGGCAAAAAATAAGGCGTTACGGATTCCACGGCACCTCCTACAGCTTTGTTACGAGGAGAGCCGCACAGTTCATGGGAAGAGACACAACCGATCTGTCCTGTATCTGTCTGCACCTTGGGAACGGGGCAAGCATTGCCGCGGTAAAGAAGGGCAGATGCGTTGACACGTCCATGGGACTGACCCCCCTTGAGGGGCTTGTGATGGGCACGAGATCCGGCGACATCGACCCGGCGATAATATTTTTCCTGCACAGGAACCTGCACATGGATATTGACGAGATTGACAGCCTGCTTAACAGGGACAGCGGTCTCATGGGCCTCTGTGGAGACAGTGATATGCGTACTATCGAGGCCAGGATCATGTCGGGCGACAGGGATGCTGAAACAGCCTTGGAACTTTTTTCCTACAGGGCAAAAAAGTACGTCGGCGCATATACGGCGGCAATTGGAGGACCTGATTGCATTATTTTCACTGGCGGCATCGGCGAGCATTCCTCACTAGTCAGGGAAAGGATTTGCAGCGGGCTGGAATGCATGGGTATTAAAATTGATTCCATGCTAAACAGATCCATCCCACCGGACAACGCCGATGTCAAAAATATCGAGGTTCCAGATAGCGCCGTAAAGGTGCTCGTTGTGCCCACTGACGAGGAACTTGAGATTGCGCGACAAACCCTCCATGTGCTAAAAAAATAGTGAAACTATCGCGTATTTGCTCGTTAAGGCCCATACTTTTGCATGTATTCTTATATTATTTGCATTGAGACGCTTTGCGGAAAAATAACTCCTGCCGGGTTCGGAAGCCGTTATGACAGACGGCATCTCGAACAGTGGCGCGAAAACACCAATGCTTCATTGCTCGGGGCCGGCTCTGTCAGGGCTGGCGACCCTGAATTTCGGAATAGAGCTGGAAAGGTGCCTGCCAACCGAATAAGGGCCATCGTCACCATGTCTTGCCAACTGCCGGTTGAAAAACTTGTTTTCCAAAATGGTCCCCGGCCCCTGATCTTCTGTAATGAATCCTGTTCGGAGAATTTAAGTCACCGATTGGACAACAGGGCGGAAATCATTCCGACAAGGCGCCTTAGCGACAAGGAATTGGACCTTGTCCAAGTATGGCAGGAACTGGAAAAACGGGGGGTTAGCAAACTCCTTATAGAAGGAGGGGGGAAACTCAACTACTTTGCCCTAAAGCAGGGCCTTGTAGATGAAATCATAATTACCGTCGCCCCTAAACTTCTTACCAAAGGCGGGCATATTTCCATAGTTGATGGAGACGAGGAAATCGGAAGGCCGTTTGTAGAACTGAACCTTGTTTCCTGCCTCACCCATGCGGGAAGTGGCGAGATTTTTCTGAGATACACAATTAACAAGGAGGACCCCTGTGGTTAAACAGGATGTGGCAATACTCTTTTCAGGCGGCCGGGACAGCCTTGCCCTTTACGCCCTATCAATGTCTGGAAGCCATGAGGAAATTGGCAGACCGAGAAAAATCCACCTGCTTCACATGCTTAACGGTATGGCGCGCTTTCCCGACTTCCCGAGGCAGCGCTTCGAGATCTCCAGAACCATACTCGAAGGTCAGGTACCGTCGGTCTCGGAATGCCCTGAATCCACTTACATGGAACTTGACATGGGAAGACTTTTCCAAGGCCTTTGGCTCGACACCTACGAGGTGCTAATGCCAAGATTTGGAGGTAAGAACCTTGTTTGCGTAGCGTGCAAATTGGCTATGCATGCCAGGGCCATAATTTATTGCGTAAGGCATTATGTACCTCTTATACTTACTGGTTACGCCTCAAGGCAGTCCAGGTACCCAGAGCAGACCCCGGTCTTCATGGAACGGATCCGTGACCTGTCACACCGATTCGGAATAACATCTGGCTTCCCGGTTTACGACACATTTTCAAGCGAGGAGATAACTCGACATCTTTTGGAAGACTACGGGCTGCCGTCCTCCGGTGGAGGCGAAAGGAAATGCATGTTCTGTCAAACACTCACCACCGCCGCTCAGGAACACATAGCTTCCTACATAGATGAAATGATACCAAGGATCGAAGAATATATTAATTTTACCCTTTCAGGGAACATCAGGGCTGCTTGCGAGGTTTTTCCCCTGGGCAACAAATGACTGTTCCACGGATCGGGTGCATCATTCCCGTCAAGGACAGGAAGCATATGGCCGCCGAGGCGGTAGAATCTGTGTTTAGCCAAAGTATCAGAGTAGATGAAGTGATCATAGTGGATGACGGCTCACGGGATGGCACTCCGGCAATGTTACACAGCCGCTTCCCTGAAGCCAGGATCGTGCTATCGTGCGGCATGGGACCAGGCAGGGCGAGAAATCTCGGGGCCATGCTTTCGAGATCGGAGGTCCTCATGTTCCTAGATTCCGATGATATCTGGTTGTCAAACCACGTAAAAGACCTTCTCGGGCCTCTACTCGGTGGTCTCGACTGCTCGTTCGGCGTTACAGTCAATAGCGGCCCCTGCATAAATGACCCTTTCACCTTACCTGGCGATGAATTTCGTCCTGACCAACCTATATTCAACAACCTTCTAAGGTGGTGCTGTATGGTCCCCTCCGCCTTTGCCGTCAAGAGGGAGAAATTCGCCCGGACTGGCGGCTTTCCTTCCATGTCCATGGGCGAGGACTGGATTTTTTTTGCAAGGGCCGCACAGACCCTATCCTTTGCCTTTGTTCCCGTGCCAGTAACCCTTAGAAGGATACATGAAGACAACCTATGCTGGCGTAAATTTTCAAATCAAAGCGCAGTAAGAATGCTGCAACACATAAAAGTTCTGGCCCTAAAGGCTGGACTCCGGAAAGATGCCAGACGTATTGAAAGAATCGAATTGGCTACCATTAAAAGGAGGAAGAAATGGGGAAGCGTACAGGAATGGTACCTCTATCTAAAATCGCAGGGACTCATATGAAACCCGAGTTCCCATACCAGAAACACCAGGAGGTCCTTTCCTCGTGCCAGGACGTTCCCGAGAGCTCGCCCGCCTTTCAGTTACCCCTTTTAAACGTGGGAATTTCCTCCAAGACTGTCTGGATAAATCTTCCCCAGGGCCTGATCCCGTTTGAGGCTAGTATTGATGTGGATCTTCCTGGCATGCTCAAGGGAATTCACATGTCGCGAATGGAGCAGGCCATAAGTGAGCTGTTTGAGAAGAATTTTTCCGACTTAAACAGTTACACGGACATGCTTTGCAGAAAAATACTTGGCGGCCAGAAATGCCAGAGGGCAAGTGTCCTGGTGAAGGGCACCATTCCAAGACTCTCGGTAACCCCTGTCACTTCAAAGAGATCGGTTGATTCTGTGAGGGTCGAGGCCAGGACAGAAATCTTTCGAGAGAAAAACGATATGACTTCACGGCACTCTACGGGAGTCGAGGTAGCGCATATAACCGCCTGCCCCTGTACGCAGGTTTACAACCGGGGCCTGTTTGAAACAGGAAATAGTCCGATGCCCTTTCCAACCCATTCCCAGAGATGTCTAACATGGCTCATTTTGGAAGGAACCAGGGCCGCAGCAAGTATGGAAGAAATATATGAATGTCTGAGAGCCTGCCTCCACATCAGCCAGGACCTTTTGAAACGCCCTGATGAAGCGGAACTTGTGCTTAAAAGCCACAGGCAACCCCAGTTTGCCGAGGACGTGGTTCGCCTTGTGGCCAGAGAAACGGCCACAAGGTTTGCAGAAAACTTGCCTGAAGACACTTTGATTTATGTGAAATCAACGAGCTACGAAAGCATCCATTCCCGCAACGTAACCTGTTCACTGAAATGCAAGATGGGACAGGTAGCGTACCTACTTGAAAAATGAGGGCCTCGCACGCAAGAAAAGGGCTATCTTATCATCAGGAAAGATAGCCCTTGCCATTTAATTCTCAAAATTGCCCTGGCATCGTAACAAAGAGAAGCCAGCGCAAATACTGTTCATAAACAACTACTTCATGGACGGAGCTGCTATGGAGCCGGTATTGCCGTCACTCAGTTTTTCTTGCAGTTTATTTGTAATGTTGTCCTTGGCCTTTATCTCAGCCTCAAGGGCGCGGATCCTGGTGTTAAGGAGTGATAGCCTGTCCTGCATTGCCTTGTTGGCGTCAAGCAACATCTTTATTTTCTGATCCCTTATCTTTGCCTGATCCTTGAGAAGTCCGTACTTCGATTGCAGTGCGGTGAGCTCTATTATTTTCATATCCAATGAATCCGTAAGGGACTTGAGACTCTCCTGAAGGCTCCGGTTTGTGGCCCTTAGTTCGGCAATCTCCTTACCAAGCTGATTATATTGGGACTTTAGTTGATCCATTTTGGCCCTTGCATCCTTGAGCTGGGCGGACAGGAGACTCTTGGCCTTCTGGAGACTGGCGACCTTTTGCTCCAAGTTCTTGACCTGTACGTTGGCCTGTTGCAATTGGGCCTTTAAGGCGTCCCTTTCCTTCTCAACCACCTTGAATTGGGCAGGTACATTGTTGGGCTTAGCAATCAGCTCGTTAAGCTGGTTCTTCGTATCCTGAAGCATCTTGGAAGTCTTGGCAAGCTGAGCCCTTAGAGCGGCATTCTCATTCTTGAGCTGATCTATGGCCATTTGGGTTTCTGAGCCCTTAGCCGCTGCCTGTTTCATCTGTTCACTTTCCTTCTTGATTGCCTCAAGCTTTGCCTTCAACCTGGCGAGTTCCTCGCTTACGCTTGAGAACGCAGCAGTCTTTTCTTTCAATTCCTCCCTGGCGGCCTTCAACTGATCCTGCAAAACGGCAATGGTCTTCTTGAGTGCGAGCTCGGTCTTTGTCCAGCCAGCGGCCTTCCTTACAGCAATCTCTTCAACCGGAGGCTGTTTCTTAATCTCAAGCTTCTTCTCCGTCACAACCTTTGGAGCCTCTTTTTTCGCCTCTTTTACCGCTGTCTCCTTTTTCTTAGCAGGCGCTTTAACTTCCTCTTTCTTTGCCTCTTCGTGCCGTTTCACTTCGTGGGCCTTGGCTTGAACGGCCTTTTCGGCATGATGTTCAGCCTCGAGATTGATCCCCATTCTTTCCGCCACGGAAGTAGGTGACATGCGATATCCAACGATTCCAAAGAGCAGGCCACCGACGAGAAATGCAATACCCGCCTTCCTGCTATATAAAAAAGAAAGATTTTTCTTTCTCTGCTCCTCGGGCACCTCACCCTTGCCTGTCAGATATAGTGAATACAATCCCAACCCGCAGGCAATTAGAAAAACGCAAGAACAAACGAACGAAAAAGTAGCATAAAATGCATATACCGCTGTATCCATTTTAAATCCTCCCTGAAATGGTAAAATCGCTGTCTTTTTGGATTAGACCGTGCTGATTTGTGATTTAGTTCTCTTTCTCCTCTACAACCTCCTCAGACCCTTCTTCTGCCTGAGACGGCGATGTGTTCTGAAAAGACGCCTTGGCCTGCTCAAATATGTTCTGGGCAGTCTTGAGATCAATCTCAGCAATATTCATGGTTGCAAGACCCTTGAGAATATTCTGGGTGAACTCCCTGCCAAACTCGTCATGGAGCTTGCTCAAATGTATATAAAGTTCTGCAAGCTTGTAGTCGGCCTTGATCTCCTCAAGCTCTTTTTCTACCTGGGCGATTTCGTCCTGCACCTCGCCAAGCAGGCTCTCCTTTTGCTTGAGCTCGGCCTCGAGCTCCCCAACCTTGCCCTCTGCCGAGGAAAGCTTGCCTTGCAACTCTTTTACATTATCCCCCAACTGTATGTTTTCGCTTTTGAGATTCTTGATCTGGAACTCTGCCTCCTTCAGCTTTGCCTGCTTTTCCTTCAGTTCCGTTTCCGAAGAGGCGATCTGAGATTCGAGCCGGTTGATGGTCTCCGCCTTCTGCTCGTTGTCTTCAACAAGGCTGTCCACCTTAGCCTGAAGCTCGGAAACCTCCTCCCTGCACTCGGACAACTCCCTGTCCAGATCTGACTTCTCTTTCTCAAGCTTGCTAACGGCTGCGGAATTACCGCTGTTCTGCTTCAACAGCAGCACAAAAAGAATAAAAAAGATTACGGTTCCCGCCCAACCGTAAATATATAGATTAGACAGCACTTGTTGAATCGAGTTCATCTCCATTTTTCTCTCCTTTCAAAAATCTCCCGTGATTATGCTTGACTTTTCACCAGCCAGTACGGCAATGAATAGAGATTCAGTGGTAAAATAATATTATCTTAGCTACAGGTCAAATATAAAATCAATGAAATTTTTTAGATCTGGCATAAAAATAAAATAAGTCAGCCACGCCACAGTCCGCCGGGCTAGCTCAACACATTTCACCACGTCTCTACAACAAAATTCTCATATTTTATAACCAAACTTTCCTGTCTCGTACAGAGAAAAATATTTTTTTAGGAAACTCAACTTTCGGACTTGTATCCACAGTCAGCTAACCTGCTGAATTGTTTTCCATAGTGGGGTAGCTGGATGCAGTAAGTGGATAATGGATTTCACTACAATGTCGCTTGCCAAGCTGAATAGCTCTTTGCCCCACCAGCCCACGTGTTT
>WGDC01000072.1 GCA_015493475.1 Deltaproteobacteria bacterium | reverse complement strand
CTCATCTACCGGTGCCTTCCTGTGAGAGGGACTGTTTAAACGTTTGTCCAACAGCCCCTCTAATCCCTCCTCTTCATAACGCTTCATGTATCTGCGAAATGTCCTGTCACTTACTCCAAGAAGCATCGCAGCCTGTTCCTGAGTAAGCTCCTTCTTTACCCACCCTCCATAGGCTTCCTCAAATCTCATCTTCTTGACCTCCTCCAAATATCGTGCCCGGCCCATATGGATACCTCCTCAACTCCCATATAAAACCGGACAGTCTATGTGTTAATATGGAGGACAGTTTATTTGCTCGTAACATACCGTGTCTTGGTAGTTGACTGTATGGCATGTTTGTGGTAAAAAAGTACCGCTTTTTGGGGCTGTAGCTCAGTTGGGAGAGCGCGTGAATGGCATTCACGAGGTCAGCGGTTCGATCCCGCTCAGCTCCACCAAGCCCAAAAAGGAACGGGGAATGGTCCCCACGATGTTTTTTCGAGTTAGTAGACCTCTGCGTGCATGATTATGCCCGGCAGGGGTTTATTTTTGTTGGAGACAGCCTTGCCAAGCAAGAATAATTGCCCAAGCAGCAGACAAGCTTCTTGATGACATAGAAGGGGGCAAATTGCCCTCAATGTTACCAGGGAAAAATATAGTTAAATTCATAGAAATGGGCCTTTTCCTCCCAGCCTCCTTTCAAGAAACATTTCGTTTGGCCCATGCAGAAATCAAAAGCGCCTTTCTTTGGTTTGCGGAATAGCTTGTTGTGCCGTTTATTGGGGGCCATTTTATATCATAAGAGATAAAAGTCGTAATTTTTTCTTTCACATTTGTTGAATGTATAAAAAATTTTCCCAGGTTGATTAGCCATTGAGCTTATGTTAATTTATTGAATCATCATTCATTTTAGCCCGTAGGCTGAGAGAGGAGGCTTGGCATGATGAGCGGTTTTGAAACCATCGTCATGTATTTAGGGATGTCCCTGCTGGTGATTCTAATGATGCTCGGAGCGTCGGCGTTCCTTGGGCCATACAGACCCAGCCCGGAGAAAGCCACTACCTTTGAATGTGGGGTGCCTTTACTTGATCCGGGGCACAAGCGCTATTCCGTAAAGTATTACCTCGTGGCCGTGCTGTTCCTGGTTTTCGATCTTGAAACCATCCTTATCTATCCATTGGCCGTAAAATACAGGGCGTTTGCAGCATTAGGGTGGGGAATTTTTTTCGAGGTTTTCATCTTTGTCTTAGTGCTGCTTCTTGGATTGCTCTATGCTATAAAGAAAGGCGCTGTCGAATGGGATTGATGGAGAGGAATGTATGAAATTTCAGGCTATTCATGGAGAGGGCTGGCTCCTTACAAAGGCTGAACAGCTTATCAACTGGGGAAGAAGCAGGTCGCCGTGGCCATTTCCCTATGGCACGGCGTGCTGTGGAATTGAGCTAATGTGCGCGCTTGCCTCTGGCTACGACATGGCCAGGTTTGGAGCCGAACGTGTAGCCTTTACGCCAAGGCAGTGTGACGTTCTTATTGAGGCAGGGACCATCACTAAGAAGATGGTTCCGGTTCTTAAAAGGATATATGCCCAGATGGCTGAACCCAAGTGGGTGATAGCCGTGGGCGCATGTGCTTGCTCTGGCGGGGTATTCCGGACCTACTCTACCGCGCAGGGGATTGGCTCCATCATTCCTGTCGACGTATATATTCCCGGATGCCCGCCCCGGCCCGAGGGCATTTTGTACGCTCTTCTCAAGCTGATTGACAAGATCGAGGCGGATCATCCCTTGTATAAACAAAGGTCCAAGGTTGTCGAAGCATTGGAGGCTGCAAAATGAGCCTAAAGGAGCGAGTGGCAAATATTCTTAAAAACGATCTTTTGGAGATTACGGAGTCCAAGGGAGATGTTTGCGTGGAGATTTCACGTCAAACTCTGGTCAATGCCCTTAAAAGACTGAAGGAAGAAGGAGGTTTTGATTTTCTTAGCGACCTTCTTGGAATAGACAACTCGGATCTTTATGCGAAGCCCAAAAAGAAAAAGAAAAAGACAGAAGATGGAACTGAACAGGAACAAGAGGAAAAAGGGCCACCTCCACCCCGTTTTGAGGTTGTGTACCTCTTGCTGTCTCTTTCTACCAACGAAAGACTTCAGGTTAGGGTGAGGGTGCCAGAGGACGATCTGGAGCTGCCCTCCGTTACCTCTTTGTGGAGGTCGGCTAATTGGCCGGAGCGAGAGACATTCGATATGTTCGGTATCCGTTTCAATGGGCATCCGAATATGAGGCGACTACTGATGTGGGACGAGTTCCAGGATTACCCACTGAGGAAAGACTATCCCTTGGAGGGTAAGGGAGAAGAACGGCACCTGAATTACAATATTGCGTAAGAATCTGACCTTATTGGACGGTCTGGGGACCATGCTCGTTTCCATGCACTGAAACCAATGGTCAACGTAAGGCGAGGGAGGGATAAGCGTGGCCAAGGAAATAGAAACTGTCTGTATCACAACAGGTCCTACCGAAGTTGGTGACTATGTCACCTTGAATATCGGTCCAATTCATCCAGCCATGCATGGTACGCTTCGCGTCATAACTAAGACAGACGGTGAGACTATCATAAGTGCTAAGCCCGAGATTGGCTACCTTCATAGAGGTGTTGAAAAACTCGGAGAAAACCTGACCTATTCACAATTTCTTCCCATAACGGACAGGCTCAATTACTGCTCTGCTATCTGCAACAACGTCGCCTATGAGATGGCTGTTGAAAAACTTCTTGGTATTGAGGTGCCTCCAAAGGCCCAGCTCATCCGCATGATAATGATGGAGCTTGCACGTATAGCCGATCACGAGGTATGCGTAGGGATTCTCGGGGTGGATCTCGGAGCTCTGACACCTTTCTTTTACCTGATCATCCAGCGTGAAGAAATTTACGAAATATTCGAATGGCACCATGGCGCACGCCTTACCAATTCGATGGGGGCTATTGGTGGAGTGGAGGCAGACCTGCCCGATCGATTTCATGAAAAATGGCCACGAATGCGCGATAGTATAAGGAAGGCGAATGACGATACAGACAAGTTGCTTACCCACAACAGAATATGGATGGACCGTACAGTGGGAGTGAATGCCTTTTGTGGAGACGATGCCCTGAACTGGGGATTTACCGGGCCAATGCTCAGGGCATGCGGAGTCAAAAGGGATCTGAGAAAGAATGAGCCGTATCTTTTGTACGACAAGGTGGATTTCGATATCCCGGCAGGAAAACACGGGGACGTGTTCGACCGTTACATGGTGCGTATGCTCGAGATGGAACAGTCCGTAAAGATAATTGACCAGGCCTACGCCATGTACAAGGAATTGCCCGAAGACGCTCCGCTAATGAAAAAGGTGCCAAAGATTCTACGCCCCCCGGCAGGCCAGATCTATCACGCCATAGAATCTCCTAATGGCGAGCTGGGGTTTTTCATAAGGAGTGACGGGTCTGACAAGCCTTACAGGATTAAGATTCGTCCCCCTTGCTACATGGTATATCAGGCCTTCGATGATCTAGTAAAGGGTGAGATGATCTCTGACCTTATTGCCTGCCTCAGCAGCTTGAACGTAATCGCAGGGGAACTGGACAGGTAGGGAGGACCCGTTTATGGCAGATTGGCAGATAGAATTGATAAAGGTTGTATTTATCTGGGCATGGGCTCTAATCATAGCTGTGGTCATGACCTGGGTGGAGCGCAGGGCTTCGGCCATGATGCAGGACAGGCTCGGACCCAACAGGGCTGGCCCCTTCGGGCTTTTGCAGCCCCTTGCAGATGGTATAAAGCTCTTTACAAAGGAAGATATCATACCGGAACGTGCCAGGAAAATATTGTTCGTGCTGGGACCGCCCCTTTTTGCGCTTCCCGCATTTTCGGCTTACGCTGTTATTCCTTTTGGCGACAAGATAGTAATCGGCGGAAAGGAGATAATACTTCAGGTTTCTGATGTTAATATTGGTTTTCTGTTCATTCTTGCTCTCAGCGCCATAGCAGTTTATGGCTTGGTCATAGGCGGTTGGGCATCCAACAGCAAGTATTCCATTCTCGGTGGTCTCAGGGCAACCGCACAACTGATTTCTTACGAAGTGCCCATGGGATTGGCCCTTTTGACCATAGTGCTGCTTGATGGCACATTCAGCCTCAGAGAGATCGTGCTGCAACAGCAGGGTACATTTCTCGGCTTTCTCCCAAACTGGGGATTTTTCAAACAGCCGCTCGGTTTCATAATTTTTCTCGTAGCGGCCTATGCAGAGGCCAACAGAGTGCCCTTTGATCTGCCCGAATGTGAAAGTGAGCTTGTCACCGGCTATCATACTGAATACGGCTCCATGAGACTCGGGCTCTATCTGTTTGGCGAATATGTAAATCTCGTGACCTTGTCAGCCATCACTGTTTGCCTTTTCTTCGGGGGCTGGAGTCTTCCTTACGTGGATATGAGTAAGTTCCTTGGGCCTGTGTCCTACGGAATAGCCTCTTTTTTTGTATTTTTTTTCAAACAGGCATTTTTCCTATTCCTGTTTGTCTGGGTCCGCTGGACGGTACCGCGTTTTAGATATGACCAGCTTATGGGGCTTGGTTGGAAGGCACTGATTCCCCTTGGGCTGGTAAATCTGTTCATCACAGCGCTTCTTGTCCAGTTAACTACATAAATGCGGAGTTTGAGTAAAATGCCCAGAAGACCAGTAGTGCAAAAAGAATATACTTTGGGTGAAAGGGTCTACCTCGTCGAAATAGCCAAGGGGTTGAAGTTGACCTGGAAACACTTTCTGTTCAATATCAAGGCATCTTTCAGACAGGGCCCGCATACCGTTCCTACATGCTGGCAGTATCCCGAGGACAGGAGGGAAATTGCTCCCATATTTCGCGGGGCCCACATGCTGAAGCTGAATGACAGGGGGCAGGAGTTGTGCGTTGGTTGCGGTATGTGCGCCAGGGCGTGTCCGGCAAAGTGTATAACTGTCAAACGGGGGAAGCCTGCCGAAGGAGAGGAAGAAAAATATGCCGGTAAGACCATGAGCGTGGTTTTTGAGGTAGACATGCTCAGATGCATATTCTGCGGTAACTGCGAGAAGGCTTGTCCCAAGGGAGCCATCGTTTTGGGCCAGGATTATGAGCTCGCCGAGTACGAGCCAGCGCTATGTATCTACGACAAGGAAAGGCTCCTTGCAAATTTCCAGAAGGCCAAGGCCGAAGGAAGGCTGAAGCCGCCTCCCAAACCCATACCTGTTGATGCACCACCGCCCAAGAAAAAGGTAGCCGCCAAGGCAAATATGGCAGTCAAGGCTGGTAGGAAACAGGGTGTTGAGAAACAACCGAATGAACAGAAGGACAAGGAGACAAGCTGAGAAAGGTGATTATCAGAGGCATCTCTGAATAAGCCGAAAAGCGGGTGATGTTATGGATTACTACTTTATAATATTTGCAATAATGGCTGTAGGTGCTGCAATCTTCACCATTACTGTCAGGGACGCTCTCCCGAGTGCTCTCGGGCTTTTAACGGTCTTCATTGCCTTGTCGGCTCTTTACCTTCATCTTCATGCCCCGCTTATAGCCATATTTCAGGTGTCCATATATGCAGGGGCCATACTCGTGCTGGTGGTATTTGTCATAATGTTGCTGATTACTCCTGATGAGCAACTAGGCTCACCTCAGAAGAATATCTCGTACCGGTCCATGGGTGCCATTCTCGGTGCGTACCTGATAGCGCTTCTCATTATTGGCATGAAGGGAATTAATCAGATCGTCTCACGAAAAGGCTTGCCTGACGGTTTTGGCCATCCCTCTCTCGTGGGAGAGCTTTTTTTCAAGCATTATCTGCTCCACTTTGAAATGGCCTCTGTGTTGCTGCTCGTGGCACTGATAGCGGCCATTTATCTTGCTAAAAAGAAACTGTAGGGAGACTATAGATGGCGGGCATAAACCAATACATCATTCTTTCTTGCATACTATTCGGCCTAGGGACAATAGGATTCCTTACAAGAAGAAATGCGCTTATCCTGTTCATGTCTGTAGAGCTCATGCTCAATTCTATCAACCTTATGCTGGTGGCCTTTTCCGCTACTAGGGCCGACATGGCCGGACAGGTAATGGTGCTTTTCATATTTGCCGTGGCTGCTGCTGAGGTGGCTGTGGGGCTTGCAATACTCATTTGCCTGTTTAAACACATGAAATCGGTAGATCTGAACAAGTTCAATCTGTTGAAATGGTAACGCCTGCCGTGGCCGAAAACAAAAGGAGAGGAAGAGGGTTTAGTTATGGATAAATATATATTTCTCATACCGCTTTTTCCCCTGATAGGGTTTCTCATAAACGGGCTCTTTGGGAAAAAACTGGGTAAGGGTGTAATATCCTTTATCGGGTGCGCTACAATCGGTTTTTCCTTTATCGTAGCCCTTTTCATCTGGAAAGCCCTTTTGGCCCTTGACCCCGGACATCGGCTCTTCACCGAAACCTTGTGGCAGTGGATTGGGTGTGGCGGTCTGAAAGTTGGTGTCAGTTTCCTGATAGATCCCCTTTCCATGGTGATGATACTTGTGGTTACCGGCGTTGGTTTTCTGATCCACGTTTACAGCACCGGGTACATGTATGAAGACGAATCCTACTGGCGCTATTTTTCCTACCTGAATATGTTCGTTTTCTTCATGGCTATGCTGGTTCTCGGAGGAAACTACCTGGTCATGTTTGTTGGTTGGGAAGGTGTAGGCCTGGCCTCCTATCTGTTGATAGGATTCTGGTATCAGGGGATAGACAACGCCATTGCAGGCAAAAAGGCATTCGTGGTTAACAGGATAGGGGATTTCGGATTTGTTCTCGGCATGTTTCTCATGTTTTGGACCTTTGGATCCCTTTCTTACATGGATGTCTTTCCCAAGGCTCTGGAGCTTTTTGAACACGGGTCCATGCATTTGAACGCCCCAGTGATCGTAGCCATCTGCCTCTTGTTGTTTGTGGGGGCGACCGGAAAGTCTGCACAGATTCCCCTTTACATCTGGCTTCCCGATGCCATGGCAGGTCCTACCCCGGTGTCTGCCTTGATACATGCAGCCACCATGGTTACGGCCGGTGTTTACATGGTTGCAAGGACCAATGTCCTTTACACGCTAGCACCAACCGCCCTCCTCGTTGTGGCCTCTATAGCAGCCGCAACAGCCTTTTTTGCAGCAACGATGGGTGTCTTGCAAAATGACATTAAAAAGGTCCTTGCTTATTCAACTGTTAGTCAGCTTGGCTACATGTTTATAGGTGTGGGGGTGACCGCCTACTGGGCCGGCATTTTTCACTTGATGACCCATGCCTTTTTCAAGGCGTGCCTGTTTCTCTGCTCCGGTTCCGTTATCCATGCCATGGGTGGTGATCAGGATATGAGAAACATGGGAGGGCTTGCCAAGAAGATGCCTATAACATACATAACAATGCTGGCGGCGACGCTCGCCATTTCAGGTCTTCCGCCATTCGCGGGATTTTTCAGCAAGGACGAAATACTCGGAAAGGCCTTTGCCTTTCCATTTTACCCGGTTGCCGGCAAGATAATATGGTTCATAGGCACCGTGGGTGCCGGCATTACGGCCTTTTACATGTTCAGGTTGATCTTTATGACTTTTCACGGTGAATTCCGGGGCACTGAAGAGCAGAGACATCATCTCCACGAATCACCTCCAAACATGACAGTGCCCCTGATAATACTTGGAACGCTTTCGCTCGTGGGAGGTTGGCTTGGTGTCCCGGAGCTTATCGGCAGGCTTACGGGCCATATTCCAAACTTCCTTGAGGGCTTTCTCGAACCGGTATTTGAGCATTCATCCAATATCGTGGCCCAATACGCATCACATGCTCATGTTTCGGAACCCGTCGAGTGGACACTTATGACCACATCGGTAGTGGTGGCGGTAATAGGTATTTGCCTAGCCTATTACATCTACATGGTACATGGAAGGGACCTGCCTGGGAAGCTCGCAGAGAAATACGCCTTCCATTATCAAGTGATTTATAACAAGTATTACGTGGACGAGATATACGAGTTTCTCGTAGTGCTTCCCATCTATTATTTCAGCCTGTTCCTGTGGAAAGTAATTGATGGCTTCTTTATTGACGGTATCGGTGTTAACGGGCCTGCTTGGCTTGTAAAACGCACGTCCGCAGGTGCACGGTTAGTACAGAATGGGTATGTGCAGACTTACGGAGCCTTCATGCTGGTGGGCCTCGTGACCATTGTCTGTTTCTTCATATACAGATAAGGCCGGGTAATGGCTTCTGCAGGGAGCACTGGATTAAGGAAAAATAAGAGGAGACAGGGTATCTCATGAATGCACCCATTTTGACATACGTGACCTTTTTACCCCTATTCGGGGTGCCATTTATTCTTGCGTTACCGCAAAACAGCGACAATGGTAAGAACCTGATAAGGGGGATAGCCCTCGTTGCAAGCATAATCACCTTCCTAGCGTCCTTGAGGTTATATTTTGCCTTCGATCCCGGGGTAGCCGGATTTCAATTTATTGAGGACCATCCGTGGATAAGTAGTTACGGTATAAGGTATCATCTCGGAATGGACGGCCTGTCTTTCTGGCTCGTTCTGCTTACTACCTTTCTTACACCGCTGACCATATTGTCCACGTGGAGAGCCATTGATAAAAGGGTGAAGGAGTTTCAGGTCTCCATGCTTGTTCTTGAGACCGCCATGCTCGGTACTTTCGTGGCCCTTGACCTGTTCCTGTTTTATGTATTCTGGGAACTTATGCTGATTCCAATGTACCTGATAATCGGAGTATGGGGTGGGGAAAGGAGGATTTATGCCGCTATAAAGTTCTTCCTTTACACGGCCGTTGGTTCCCTGTTGATGCTAGTGTGTATAATCGGACTTGTTTACTTTCACAAAGAACACTCAGGGACCCTAACCTTTGATCTGCTGAAGCTTTACGGCACCCCGATACCAAGGATGTACGAAATTCTTTTCTTTGCTGCCTTTGCACTGGCCTTCGCCATCAAGGTCCCGATGTTTCCCCTTCACACGTGGCTTCCGGACGCCCACGTCGAGGCGCCCACGGCAGGTTCTGTAATACTTGCGGGAATTCTGCTTAAAATGGGTACATACGGATTTTTCAGGTTCGCAATGCCCCTTTTCCCCCAAGGCTCGGCATATTTTACACCGCTTATCATCGTCCTTTCCATTATAGGGATCATTTATGGAGCTCTGGTCGCTATGGTCCAACCTGATATTAAAAAACTGGTGGCCTATTCATCGGTTTCGCACCTTGGTTACTGCATGCTTGGATTGTACGTGCTTACGAGGCAGGGAGTGGAAGGTTCCGTACTGCAGATGATAAATCACGGTATATCTACCGGTGCCCTGTTTCTCTTGGTGGGTATAATTTACGAGAGACGTCATACCAGGCTTATAAAGGAATATGGTGGCATCGCTAGGGTTGTTCCTGTCTATTCCACCATATTCTTTATTGTCACGCTTTCATCCATAGGTTTTCCCACCACAAACGGTTTCATCGGCGAATTTCTCATACTGATCGGTGCCTTCAAGGTTAACAAGGCCGCTGCTGTACTCGCGGCAAGCGGAGTCATTCTCGGGGCCGTTTACATGCTGTGGATGGTACAGCGTGTCTTCTACGGGGAGTTGAAGAATCCAAAGAATATCTCTCTGAAAGACATGAATTTGAGAGAAGTGGTGTATATGCTTCCATTGCTGGTGCTGATATTCTGGATAGGGCTTTACCCGAACTTTTTTCTGAACAAGATGCACGTATCAGTTGATCATTTTATCAGCCAGGTGAAGGTAGAAAAGATTCAACAGGAATCCCACGTGGCAACAATATTTGCTCCGCTTGAAGAAAGTGGTGCAACAGTACCGACGGCCAAGGAGTAGACAACATGAATGATATGAACCTATCCTTCGATATCTATCATCTCTGGGAAGTCTGCGGTGGCCAGCTAATCTTGATAACAGCAGGTCTTGTTCTAATAATTGCCGATATGCTGCTTCTTCATAAGAAGGCAGAGGTACGGGGCAGATTGCTGGGCTGGATCACGGTCTTTGTCTTCGCAGCCGCCATAGGACACATGGCGTACAGGGAGTGGGATATTCACGACATCGTTTTCATGAATGTATTCTCCGCTGATAAATTCAGTATATTCGTGTCCATAGTCATGATCTTTTCCGGCCTGCTTGCAGCAATGATGAGCATAGGCTACCTACAGAACAATCGGCTGATGAAGGGCGAGTATTATATACTTCTAGTATTCGCCGTTGCAGGCGCTGTGGGGCTTGTTCAGTCTGTTGACTTGCTGATGATGTTCATTACCCTTGAGATAATGTCCCTTGCGGTCTATGCCCTTGCGGCTTACCTGAAAAACAGCCCCCATAGCCAAGAAGGCGCATTCAAGTATTTTCTTCTTGGAAGCTTCGGTTCTGCTCTATTCCTTTTTGGCGTGGCGGTCATATATGGAGTCACCGGTACCCTGAATATCACCAGCGTGGCCCAGGCTATCTCAAATGGAATGTATGAGAGTGTGCCGATTCTCGTTGCATTTGCTATGATTATGTGTGGATTCCTCTTCAAGATGGCCATTGTACCCTTCCACATGTGGACGCCAGATGTCTACGAGGGGGCACCGTCAGTTGTCACGGGTTTCATGGCGACAGCCGTAAAAGCGGCCGCCTTCGGTGTTTTCATGAAGGTGCTATTCGTGGCGTTCACCCCAATTCTCAGTAGCAACGGACAGCCGGATTTCGCCTCCACCATCAATCTTTCTGCTTTGAATCCTTACTGGAAAGAAGTATTGTGGTGGCTTGCGCTTCTCAGCATGTTCTTCGGTAATCTCATAGCGGTTTCCCAGTCCAATATCAAGAGGATGCTCGCCTACTCATCAATCGCTCATGCAGGTTACATGGTTCTAGGGATAATTGCGGCAAATGCCGAGGGCAGGGCAGGGGTATTATTCTACTTGTTTGCCTATACACTTATGAACATTGGTGCCTTTGGAATTGTCTATCTCATAGACGGTATGGAAAGAGATGCCCAGGAACTTGAAGATTACAGGGGAATAGGTTACCGGTACCCTTCACTGGCATTCCTTTTGAGCCTGTTTATGGTCGCAATGGCAGGGCTGCCTCCAACGGCTGGTTTCATCGCAAAATTTTATGTGTTTTCGGCTGCCATAAAGGAAGGGTACTATCTTTTGGCCGTGCTTGGCGTGCTTACAAGTGTAATCGGTGCCTATTATTATTTGAGGGTGATATATTTTATGTATATGAAGGACGAGCTAAAACAGGTGATACGGGGGGCAGTTGCTGCTCCTACAGTTGTTGCCCTTGTAATTACCGCCCTTGGCGTATTGTATCTTGGGATACTGCCCGAGAGACTCGCCTCAATAGCGAGTGTTGCTCAACAAAGTCTCGCCATGATTTTTTAATGCTACATTTTGACTATGTAAGTCTGAGTATGTTCCGGTAAAAGATATCGTAAACATGGACACAAGACAGGAGGAGGCGCCTTATTGGGCGCCTCCTCGTTTTATATGCCATGTAGATCAATCCTGAACAAAGATGCAGGGGCGATAAATAATGTGCAACCATGTTCCGGAAACATTGGTGGGCCCCAAATTCTACATTCATGATCGCTTTCATCGCTTATACTCCTTGGAATCACAACCTTATTACTTATATTATCGGGTAAGTTGCACGTTTTTTAAAAAGGAGAAAGGGCAATGGCACTTTAAATGATAGATAAATGAACGATTTTATTCTAATCAAAAATGCTCGACTCCATAATCTCAAAGATATAAACGTAAAGATTCCCATTGGTAAGACAACACTCGTCTCGGGTGTATCTGGAGGAGGAAAATCGAGCCTGATAATTGATATTCTTGGGAAGGTTTCAAGGCACAAATTTTTTGATCTCCTGCATGAACCAGGGTTAAGGAGCCTGTCGCTTTTTCTTGAGGAAGAGGAATATGTCGACCTGATTGAGCCAGTGTGTCCAGCGATACTGTTCACTGGCCAGGCTGTTCAAAGGAATCCACGTTCCACCGTTGGTTCGCTTACGGGACTTAACAGGCTCATTAAAAACCTATTTAGGATAGCTGGGGATTACAGGTGCCCAAGGTGTAAAAACACTGTCAAGGCCAGTACCGTGGAGGAAATGGTCGCGACGCTTTTGGAGGTTGCTCAAGGTAAAAAGACAGTGTTAAAGGCCCCTCTGGATTTTCCTCTCAGTGCCGATCAAAGACGCATGGCGCTTATTGGCCTGCAGGGTTCTGGATATCTGCGCATAGAAGTGGACGGACATGTATTTATGATGGACGAGGAACCTGATGGGGTACTTCAGGCGCTTGAAGGAAAAGATGTGGAGGTCAATCTCATAATTGACAGAGTACGGCCTACTCATAAAAAGAATCGGAGGCTTTTTGATTCGGTCAGGACTGCCCTAAAGGAGGGAATAGGTAGGGTAGTCGCTGAGGTAGAGATGGAAAAGGGCAGATTTGGTTCCTTTTATTTTTCAACGTCTTTATGGTGTCCCAGGTGCAGGAAATTTCTTGGAGAGCCCAAAGAGACCAGTAAATTCACCTGCGTAAAAAGTGTCTCAAGGCTGGATAGGGCGTTGAGAACGTTTTCTGGGGTCGAAATGAACAAGCTCCTTGAGATGCCTCTTTCACAGGTGTTTTGTCTTTTGTCAAGGGCGCTCCGTGAAGTTGCATCCGAGAAAGAATCCATTTATCTACTACTGAGAAGGATCATAGATCAACTGAAATCCATTGACGACCTTGACATAGGCCATCTTAACCTTTCACGGCCGGTGACGATTATTTCAACCGGAGAATCACTCAAACTTTGTCTCAGCAGTCTTTTTGCACAGAGATTCGTAGGCGCACTTTTTATTCTTGACGAGCCTGTATCTCTGTTGCCTACTGCTGAAAGGCTCAGGATTTGTCAGGTGATAGATGAGCTTAAAAAGGCAGGAAACACCGTGGTGATAATAGATCATGCACCCGAAGTTTTCGATATAGCAGATTATTTTATAGAAATAGGCCCTGGAGCCGGGGAGAAGGGCGGAAGGGTTGTTAGACAATGCTGGATATATGGGAAGGAAAGGGAGAAACTTCGTTTTGAGCTGAGGGGCGTAGGAGGCGATGTCAAAACCGCGAAAAAAGCGCCTGTTGCGGGAAGTGGTCAGATAAGTATTCCATTATCGGATTACTTTACGCCTCGGCGGTCTATAGAAATCGTTTTAGGCGGCCTAAATGTAATAACCGGTCCAACTGGATCAGGGAAGAGCAGGCTACTGGGCGAGATCAATGTCTATTTAGAGGAAAAGAGTCAGTTGAATTCGAAGGTCCTGGCAGTACCCCAGGCCATGATTTACAAGAGCAAATACTCCATACCTGCGACTGTTTTGAAAGTTTTTGGAAGTATAAGAATACTCTTTTCGAGAACTAAGGAGGCCCGCAGTTATGGTCTCGGTGCGCAACTTTTTTCCCTTGCAAAAAAAGGCGGGCGCTGCGATACTTGTAAAGGAACCGGGGTGGCGGTAAAGGACGGTCCAGGGTATGAAATTTCCTGCATCTGTCCCGTTTGCAAGGGAGCACGATACAACTCGGATATACTCAGCATCAGGTATCGCGGCCTCAATATTGATGAGGTCCTGAAGTTGTCAATTCATGAAGCAGCAGGTTTTTTCTCCAATGTGAGCGAAATCAGGCGGCCCTTAGAGATTGCGGAAAGGGTTGGCATAGGATATCTACGTCTTGGTCAGCCTACTTCGAGCCTGTCGGCCGGTGAGGCCCAGAGGCTTAAAATTGCCTCACATCTTGCAAGGATAGGCCGGGCTAATCCTGGCTTTATTCTTATGGATCAGCCTACAGCAGGTCTTCATCCGAGGGATATAGATGCCCTGTCGGGGTTTTTCAGGGAATTGCTCGAGTTTGGCGCCACTGTGATAGCAGTCGATAACAATTGTATACTTGCGTCAGATGCGGCACAAATAATATGTTTGAGTGGCACAGGCCCAACTGGGGGCAGAATAACCCGATAGGAAATTTTTGCAGGATAGAGACTGGGGTTTTAGCGGAAAAATGGTTGTTACGCTTTTTCCTCGCTATTCATGTGATTGTTTTTTGTCCTGCTTTGTTTCGGTTTGGCGCTTTGTGAGCACTGCCTGGAAGACCATGAGAAAGAAGGCAAGAGGTACCACGGAAATACCTATAAATATCCCCAGGAAGGAAAAGGACCCAGGAAATTTTTTAATAAAGGTTAGGATTATCGCCCCGGCAAGGACCAACCGTGCAAGCACACCGATGTAATATACCCACGCCGCCCTGAATTTTACTATTCTACCGGTGTCTCTGAAGGTGCCGAGAATATTCAAATTGGCGATTATGCCACCGAGCAGAATCCCCTTAACCCCCTGTGGGTTCCACCAAAGGTTTGCAGTCGCCACTTCGAGAGCTAACATGGCCCAGCAGGCAATCATGAACCTCTTTCCGAGCCCTTCATCTATATTTCCGCGCCAGATAAGCATCTATCCTGAATGGTTTCCTTCCTGTTCCTTTTTAGCACGTCGTTCTTCGTCTCTTCTCATCCTACCTCCAAGTACATATAAATTCCTGATCCCACCGGCAAGACCAAAGCAGAAAAAGATTATGGTCATCCAAGGATGTGTTTTGCCATGAAAGACATCCTTGTCGAGCCAATAACCGAACCACACCCCTGCAAAGGTAGAAAAAACCATGGCGGAGGCCATGTATGAGACCCTGGCGGCCTGTCTCAAGAGTAGTTGTAGATGTTTTTTGGTTTCCGGCTCCATTAGAAAATAAAAAAAGCGGTGATTTTAATCACCGCTGAATTCCTGGACTGGTAAAGGCAGCTGCCCCTGTAAAGGCAGCTGCCGGTTTGCAGTTATCCAAGAAAGGGATTTGCGTACAGTGCGATGAGACCTATGACAAGTGCATAAATGGTGAATGTTTCGATAAGAGCAAAGGTAATGAACATGGAAACGGTCAGTTTACCGGCCAGTTCTGGGTTCCTTGCAGTACTTTCAAGCAATCCACGAGCACACTGTCCCATACCGGCGCCGCAGCCTCCGCCAGCTCCGCCAACCGCCACGCCTGCTGCTACAAGAGCTGCCGCCATGATCATTGCAGTATTGGAATTGGTTGCTCCCCCTCCTGCTGCAAGCGCTACCGCGCTCATAGCCAACACAAACAGAAAGCTAAGTCCAGAGATAATCAAGCTTTTCCTTTTCATCAAATTCCTCCTTTTTATTATTTGCCTAAATTTTTTAATGTGCTTCGCCCATTGCCTCTGCACAATATGTTACTGGCAGTACCACGAAGATGAATGCCTGCAACAGACAAACCAAGACGCCCAGGAGCATAATTGGCAGTGGTGCCAGATATGGTCCTGCCATTGTAAACAAAAGTCCCAAAAGCATTTCTTTTGACATCATGTTACCAAAAAGACGAATGGACAGTGATGCGATACGTCCCAAGTGGCTGAAAGTCTCAACAATAAGAAAAAACGGTGCCATAACTTTGATAGGCCCCATGAAGTGCTTAATGTACTTGAATCCGTGAAATCTTATACCAAGTGCATGATAGGTAACTATTGCTATAAGTGTACAGCCCAAAGTGACATTAAGATTCGCAGTAGGCGACATAAAACCTGGAATAAGTCCCATGTAATTGGATATAAAGATCAGGAATCCAAATGTGGCCACCATGGGGTAAATAATGAGTGCCTTGTCCCTCGTGCCCACCTGTTCGATAACAAAGTCTTCAAGACCCTGCACATACATTTCCATGACGTTCTGCATGCCCTTTGGTATCATCTCTATCTTGCTCGTAGCCGCCTTGGCTATAAGTAAGCAGATTGCCATGGCTAGATAGCTATATTGCATGTGCGGCGCCAGAATCTGGGCCAATGCACCGTGTCCACCATAGGCTGGCAGCCCGAGTGCATCAAGAATAATAGGTAGAAAAAGTAACGGATGTTCCATGGCTACAACGCCTCCTCCACTAGCTGATTAGTTATAAACTTATAGGTATTCAAACAGCTGCTGTGTGACATAAAATTAAACTGATGTTTCTTCCTTATTTTAATTTTGGACGGTAAGTGGAGTATTTAGATAAATTCTCCCTATGTCTCCGTTCTCCCTTGTAAGATTTTTATTTCACTAAAAAACTTGCTGCTTCCCCTGTCACAGGACGACTGAATGAGTCCTCATTTTTGTGTTATGCCGCCCTCTATTAAGGATTATACTGAGGATCAGCTTTTATCATAGGACCCATGAGGTGTCAATAGCAAAAAACAGTAGTTTTTCCTGATGCAAGGCATGATAGCTCAGCACTCTGAAGCGGAGTCCCAAATGACATTGGTTCGATTTGATTGTTCTCATAGTAACAACTTGCATTTTCAGCAGCATCACCACAGTCCCTCTCAAGGGACTGAACGAGTCCTCATTTTAGTGGAACGTAATATACTGCCTATGCCCCTTAATGTGCCCCAGTTTTTATCATACGACCTATAGGGTGTCAATATGAAAAGTTAACCCTCCCTTAACTGAATGAATGCCGATTCAGCGGCCTGGAGCGTGTATTCAATGGCTTCGTGACTAAGGGCTACGCTGGTAAAGGCGGCCTCGAACTGTGACGGGGCAAGCCACACGCCCCTGGCGAGCATGGCCCTGTAGAAGCTGCTGTACATCTCGGTATCGGATTCCAATGCATCCCTAAAATTTCTTATGGTGCTGGTGCGGCCAAAAAAGGTCGTCATCATGGAGGCAATACGTTGATTTACGCACTTGATCCCGTGCTGTTTAGCAAGTTCCGTCAGACCGGTGGCGAGACAGTCAGCCTTTTCCTGGAGCTCTTCGTAAATGCCAGGACGTTCAAGTACTTCTATCGTAGCAATCCCTGCCGCTGTGGCTATGGGGTTGCCGGAAAGAGTCCCGGCCTGGTATATTGGACCGGATGGGGCGATTTGTTCCATTATTTCTTCCCGGCCTCCGTAAGCCCCTACAGGCAAACCTCCTCCTATGATTTTTCCGAGACAGGTCAAGTCCGGGAGTATCCTAAAGAACTCCTGCGCTCCCCCAAGGCCGATCCTGAAACCAGTAATTACTTCGTCGAAAATCAGGAGCGTATGGTGCTGGATGGTTTTTTCCCTGACAAGCTCTATGAATCCATCATCAGGCAGAACGACGCCCATATTGGCAGGTACGGGCTCCATTATGACCGCTGCTATGTCATCTCCATCCTGTTCCATAATCTGTTGAAATATCACCATGTCATTAAAGGGAATGGAGATAGTATTGGCAACTATCTCTTCAGGAACCCCCGGACTTCCGGGAATTCCAAGTGTCGCAATTCCTGAACCCGCCTTTACGAGAAAGGAATCGGCGTGGCCGTGATAGCAGCCATCAAACTTGAGTATCTTTTTTTTGCCAGTAAATCCCCTCGCGAGCCTGATCGCACTCATAGTCGCTTCAGTTCCAGAATTAACGAGCCTGACTTTTTCTATGGAAGGGACATGTTCGACAATTTTTTCAGCAAGTTTTACCTCGCGCCAAGTGGGCGCTCCAAAACTCGTGCCCTGATTGACCGCCTCTGTTACAGCCGAGACCACGTGGGGATGACAGTGCCCAAGGATCATAGGACCCCATGAACACACGTAATCTATGTAGGAATTGCCATCGGCGTCATAGAGATAGCACTCATCCCCCCTTTCAATAAAAACAGGACGGCAGCCCACCGACTTGCATGCCCTGACAGGGCTGTTTACTCCCCCGGGAATCAGTGTCTCGGCCTTTTCAAAGAACCTGTGGGACAGCAAGTTGCGCTGCATATTTGCATTTCCCCTTTTATGATTATTTTTTATATGAATTTCCTATGACAAGTTATAGTACTTTACTCTATGGATGCCTCCAAGTTCAACTACAGATTTGTTGCCTGTTGCTCTCTGACCATGATCATCCTGTCAGGTTGTCCTGTTATAGGCATATTTTTGGCGGGCATGGATGTCAAGCGGTTTATAGAGTTCCCTCCAATTACCGGGTACGTTTCACATGCCCCTAAGAGTCCAGTTTTGTTTTTCACCGGGCTGGTGCTGGCCGCAGGTCTAACAGTGCCTGTCGCCTTCAGGCTGATTAAACGAATTAGGCATTCAGCCATACCAGAGCCATCCGGTTCTTTCCCTCCGTGGGGTTTTCTCGGCCTGTTGCTTCTCCTCGTTTTCTGGGCGGTTTCCTGGGGACTCACGGGGCATTTCAAGGGAATCCGGATGTGGGCTTTCACGCCTCTATGGATCGGCTTCATCCTGTTCCTGAACGCTCTTGACGTTTGGTGGACAGGGAGCTGTTTGTTGCTTAGGAGGCCTGTCTCGTTTTTAGGGCTTTTCCCTTTAAGCAGTATCTTTTGGTGGTATTTTGAATTCCTTAACCGGTTCGTGCAGAATTGGTATTACGTGGGGGTTTCGCAAGTCGGGGCTGCTACGTATGCTTTAAGGGCAAGCCTTGCCTTTTCTACTGTGCTTCCGGCAGTTATGTCTGTAAACGAGCTTTTAAAACCTGCAAGGATCATTGAAGAGGCTTTTGATTTTACCGGCGCGGGGATGGCTCGGCCCTTGAAGGTGGCGGCCTTTGCAATGCTTTTGTTAACGTCAGCGGCATTGATCCTTCTATGTAAATATCCTGACTACCTATTCCCTTTTGTCTGGATCAGCCCACTTTGCGTTATTTGCGCGGTAAGGGCCCTTCTCGGACTGCCGAATCTCATGACCTTATGGGCTATGGGAAAATTTGGGCCCCTGTCCAGACTTTCCGCAAGCGGACTGATATGCGGTTTTTTCTGGGAAATGTGGAACTACCTTAGTTATCCAAAATGGGTCTATTCCATACCATTTGTTAGCCAATGCAAGGTGTTTGAAATGCCCATACTCGGCTACTTTGGTTATCTTCCCTTTGGCCTGGAGTGCGGAGCCGTTTCTGCCCTGATCATACCGCTGTGGGAGATATGCGGCGTGAACGGCGGGGATTCCGCAGGCAAAATGTGACATGTTTATAGGCAGAAGGCAGGGCATGCTATCGGATACATGCTGCGAGAACCTGTCTCATGTCAGTCTCTCCGAGCAGGACCTTTCTTATGCCGTCCTGTTTAAGTGTGGTCATACCGTGGGCAAGACCGTAGTTCCTTATATCCATAACCGGATTCTTGGCCTGAATCAGTTTTCTAAGACCGTCGTCACTGAGAAGGAGCTCGTGGATGGCCATTCTGCCTTTGTACCCCGTGTTGTTACATGCAGGGCATCCCTTGGGCCGGTAAAGGGTGGCTTTATCAATGTCCTTGGATAACAGGGGCTTGGATGGGTTATCACCAAATTCGTAAAGGATGCGCTCCTTTTCCTCGTCATCGGGCTCGTAAGCCTCTTTGCATTTCGGACAGAGTTTCTTCACAAGCCTTTGGGCAAGTACGCATAGCAGGGCGTCTGCGAAATTGAAGGGGTCCATGCCCATTCCGAGTAGCCTCGTTACCGTTTCCGGTGCGGAATTAGTATGGAGGGTGGAAAAGACCATGTGCCCTGTAAGAGAGGCCTCGATAACCGTGTTGGCGGTTTCCTCGTCACGGGTTTCACCAACCATTATTACATCTGGGTCAGCCCTCAAGAAGGCTCTGAGTATTCGAGCGAAGGTGAGCCCTATACTGGATTTTACTTGGACCTGTCGCAGACCCTCCTGTACGATTTCTACCGGGTCCTCAGCAGTCCATATCTTCTTTTCAGGTCTGTTGATATGCCCGAGCGCCGCATGAAGCGTGGTCGTCTTACCTGAACCCGTTGGTCCCACGACTAGTATCAGGCCATAGGGCATTTCGATACATTTTTTCAGGTCATTGAGGTTGTCTTCGAGCACCCCTATCCGGTCAAGTGGCATGGCCTCGGAAGATGCCAGGATACGGAGCACCACGTCCTCGTTGTTCTCTGTTGTCGGAAGGGTGGCGACACGAAGCTCTATTGTCTTGCCACTTCTTGTCCTGAACTTGATCTTGCCATCCTGGGGAAGCCGTTTCTCGGCGATATCGAGATTTGCCATGATCTTTATCCTGGAAACCAGGGCCTTCTTGTAGTTAAAGGGAATGGTCTGGTATTTCAGACAGTCCCCGTCTATACGGTATCTTATAAGTGCGCCTCTTTTGCCAGTAAGGCTTTCCACATGGATATCAGATGCGTTTCGTATAAAGGCATCTTCGATGATCTTGTTCGCCATCTGCACGACGACACTGTCAGCGTCAGAGGCTATGGTGTCATCATCTTCTAAATCCTCTTCTTCCTCTTCCTCTACGAGCTCAAGTTGCTCGAAGACATTGTCTTCGTCCTGGCCCAGGCTGTATTTCCCAAAAAAATAGTCAATGAACTTGTCTATGTCCTCTTTTAGGGCCACGGCATATTCAAAATTTTTGGCCTTAAGGACACGCTGTATGTTATCTATCTTGCTGAGATCGTGGGGATTATCTACGGCTACGAGCAAGGTTGAACCCTCCTCCTTGACAGGAGCACAAGGGGTCGTCCTGAAGAAATGTTCCTTGATGCCTGATATGCACCTCGGGGTGTTACCAACCTCGAGTTCATTGAATTCGATGAATGGACACCTGTAATATTCAGACAGAGAGTTGCCTATTTCGTCCTTGTCAATGCCGAATTGATTTATGAGTATAGCCTCTATGGGCTTCTTAGATTGCCGCGCAAGCTCCTTGGCCCTTTCGAGCTGTTCTTCCTGTAGGAAATCATTACGTATTAGATAGTAAAAACGTCCATATTTCTGGGCAGTTTCGTTAAGGCTTTCCAGTTTTTCTTTGGCATTACGGAAACCCTGGTTAAGGTTAACAAGTGCTTCGAGCGTGGAAACGGCCTTGGTAACCGAACCTGTCCGTTCATAGGTGAGGGCGAGCTGATACATGGCCTCCTGACGCATGTCTTCCGGAAGTTCAGAATCCTCAAGGCCCATTTCCATGTATTCTATAGCGTCAAAGGGCATGTCGAGCTTAAGGTAAAGATTCCCCATCTTTACCCTTACAACCCCTGTTTTGTAGCCTGATTTTTCAAGCAGGCGAAGGTCCTCAAGCGCCTCAGACAGGAAACCCGCCTCTATAAGCCCGAGGCAGTTTTCAAATTCCTGCTCAAACCTTTCTTCACCTGCGGCCGCTTGGTCATCACCTTCTTTCTTTTTGTTTTCGAGGCAGCTATTGGAGGAAAGCTTTTCTATCCTCTTCTCAATTTCTTCCTTTATTTCAGGCGAAAGATTACCTCCGGCTTCCTTCAAGATGTCCCTGAATATATGTTCCGCCTCTTCGTAAAGGCCGTGATTCAGATATAGCTCCGCCTCTTCTATCTTGTATTGGATATTTTCCATTGATAGAACCGGTGCGCTTGAATCTGGTCCAAGGTCCAACATGTTTTCACCCCTGTCTATTTATTGAATCTGCCGTCAAGACCAATATTGTGTTGCCATTTACTTCCACCACGCCGGCAAAGGAACCTTGGCTATCAAGCTTGTACTTCGCCTCCGCAGGAACGTTTATGGATATGGGAGTTTCATCGGTACGGAGTATTGCTCCCTTTTTTCCATTGAAAAGAACCACCACGTAGTAATCTGAACCGGTGGTGAGCTTAATGCCACCTATGTCACTGACTACGGGAAACTCAAGCTTTAAAATTTCCTTCTCGTCAAGCCCAGCCAGCGTGTTGCTGAACAGGCTGGCAAGTTTGGACCAGGGCCATGGCTTCAGTTTTGAAAGCGGAATGGTGGCAGCCTTTTTGATGAAAGATTTTGATAACCAGGGCGGCTGCGATATATAGGCTACTTCGTCTGCTGGGATTCCTATTTCCCTGCCCTCAATGGAAAATGTCAGGAGTTCCTTCCAAGGGCATCCATGTGGCTCGATCTCAGATGCGAAGTCTTCCCTCCTGTGTTCAGACAGGTCCGGTTTTGGAAGCTCTATATCCACATCAGCAAAAAAGTATCGGGAAAGAATACTTATTTGTCTTTCGAGATTAGATCTGACACCCTTATGAAAGTTGTAAAGTTTCTCCATGCCAGACGTATTTGAAAGGAGCCTTTCAAGGGGCAGGATTCTGTTTACCTCCTTTTGGAGTTCCTGGATGTGAGAGATCAGCACCTCCTGTGCCTCCTTGTCAATCGTTCTTGGAGCGGCTGTCCTCTCAGCCTTATCAGTTTTTACGGCTTCGCTGGCATTTACCTCAGCCTTGACGCTTTCCTTAGGTTTTTCAGGTGGAGCGGAAGGAGCAGTCTCAGTCTCTGGAACGGTCTTTTGGCTTAGAAGCCCATTGAGCTCTTTGCCTATTTTCTCGATTTCTGTTTTATCCGCATTATTTGATGAGTATATGTCTATAACCGTTTCAATGGATTTTTTGAGTACGTGGGGTGTCCGGGCCGCCATTTGTTCAGGGGCCCTTGCCACCTCCTCTACGACCTTCGCGCTCAAAGACAGGATCTCGAATATAACAGCCCGTTGCTTGATCCCCGGTAGTTCGAGAATATCTGTAAGCTCGGATAATATCTCGGAGAGCTCCTGGCCGGATACCTCCCATTCTATGGTGTAGATCTCTTCACGGAGTTTCTGAAGCCTCGAGACCGTTTCATCTTTTTCATCCTTTTGTTTTTCTACCTCTTCCATGTCCAACTCAAGTTTTTCGCCATCGTCTTCATCTATGAGTTCGAGTTCTATTTCAGGCTCGGAATCCTCAGAAACATCACACTGAGTTTTTTCGTCATCTTCGGCTGCTTCAACAGGTGTCTTCTTCTCTTCTTCCGTCTCCTCTATGGCCAGCTCGAGTTCTATTTCCGGTTCCTTCTCGGGAGGAGTCTCAGGTGTTTTTTCTTCAGAATCGATCTCTTTGATTTCCTGGGTCAGGGGGTCTATCTCTATTTGCTTTACAGGCTTGAAGAGGTCGTCAATGGTTTCTTCTATCTTGTTTGTAAAGACATCTGGTTCTGGGATATCGTTGTTATTCTTCACAGCACCTTCTCCATTTGTTTTTGTGGATTTAGCAAGTGTTTTGTTGCAACGTACCTAACAGTTTTCTTGCTAATGTTTTTCAGTGTCTCAAATACACCGATTCCTTTTGTAGCAGCGGCCTCAAATGTCTTGACCCCTAGCCTTGTGTTGAGGTCTCCCTCGAGCTCTTCAATGGTCAGGGTGGGAATCGGAGAGTTGGCCAAGTCCCGCTTGTTATACTGTAGGACCACTGGGAGGGATTCTATGTCAATGTTGTATTCTTTGAGGTTGATAATAAGGTCGTTCAGGCTTTCTATGTTTTTGTTGCGCCTTACTCTCAAGGAATCGGCAACGAATACAAGCCCGTCAACGCCTTTCAGGACGAGTTTCCTGGTGGCTTCGTAAATTGCCTGCCCTGGCACGGTGTACAGTTGTATGCGGATATCAAAACCGTTTATCTTCCCGAGGTTCAAGGGCAAAAGGTCGAAGAAGAGCGTCCTGTCCCCCTTGGTCTCTATGGTTAGAAGCTTACCCTTGGCATTGCTGTTCATTGAGTTGTAAATATAAAGTAAATTGGTGGTTTTCCCGCACCTGCCAGGGCCGTAATAGACAATTTTGCAGTGGACTTCCCTCTTACTGAGATCTATTAGAGCCATTTAATTAATTCCCCTGCCCGAAAATTTTTTCTATACTGCCGGTCAGTTCCGCTACCCGTAATCGTACAAGCCCAAGGGAAACCTCGTCTCCAAATATGGTCACGAGTATGAGCTCGTTTCCCACCTTGGCGAAGTGAATACTGTCCCTCTTTCCTTTGTGGAACAGCAGTGAGAAATCATCTTCTCCAATGAGCTTGGCCATTTGGGATGTCGCGCCAAAGTTCGCAGCCGCCAGGGCGGCAAGGGATGTTACGTCCAGATCCTTTCTGTTTTTTCCGCAGCTTGCCACAACGTTTCCAGCCTGATCGATGAGAAGCACTGTGTGGACCCCGGCTTCAATGAGCGCTTCGTTGATCTGTGATCTGGCTTTTTCCAGTGCAGGACCAGTCAATACGAGATCTGCCATTTGTTAACCTCAAGAAATTTTAATCAAGATGGAATAAAAGCATTCTATAGGGCTTATCGGACTGACCTGGAAAAGTATTAATCAAAAGCCTTGTTTCCTGCAGGTGACAATAAGTTAAAGAGATGGTGCCTGATGTCGATAAATAGATAAGAACCGTATGAAGAAAATATAATGGAGATTATTTATGCCTCCTTCCCTAATAAAAAGACTTGAAAAGTTTGATGACTTGCCTCCTATGCCGAATACCATGCACCTTGTGCTTCAGGAGATGGAGTCCATAACATCTAACAGCAAGAGCCTTGAGAAGATTATAATGCAGGATCCCGTGCTGGCGGCCAAGATTCTCAAGATCGCCAACTCTCCCTTTTACGGCGCTGCAGGCCAGGTAAACTCTATAAGTCACGCCATCACAATATTGGGATTCGACGAGGTAAAAAACCTTATAATAGGTCTATCCCTGATCCAGGCATTTGGTGATGACAGCAATTTTAATGGAGTGACTACAAAGGGCCTGTGGCTCCATTCCATTGGGGTGGCCACGGCATCCATGCTTATAGCAAAAAGGGCGGGTAATGGTTTTAACCCCGATGAATGTTTTACAATGGGGCTTCTTCACGACATTGGAAGATTCATTCTTTTCAAGGCGTTCAGAGAAGACGTTGAAAAGATCATGAAGCTACAGGAAGAAGACAGGTGTCCCCTGTCCGTTGCTGAAGAGAAACATGGCCTGAGTCACGCGGAAATAGGGGCATATCTTGCCCAAAAGTGGAAACTAAGCGAAAAGATGATGAGCGTGGTGCGATATCACCACAGGCCCAAGAGTGCAGGAGAAGATGAACCTTACTGCGCCGTAATTTACCTCGCGGACCAGTTGTGTCACAAGCTGTCAATAGGCTGGGCAAACAAGTGGCTTCCAAAGGGGGTCATGCTTCCGAAATCTCTTTCTCTAAAAAAGGATGATGTTCACGAGGTGGTCGGCGAGATTAAGAGAAAAAAGGACGAGCTGTCCGATTCCTGGGCAAGTGCAATGGGAGGTTGATATGGTGGGAGCGAGACCCATAAAGGCCCTTGTAGTCGATGACGCCGCCTTTATGAGGAAACAGCTCGTAGAGGTACTTTCCAGATCAGGGGAAATCGAGGTGGTGGCGGTTGCGCGCCACGGGCTCGAGGCCCTTGAGGCCATTAAAACCCTTAAACCCGATGTAATTACCCTTGACGTTGACATGCCTGTAATGGACGGGTTGACAACTATAAAGCACATAATGGTTAAAAGCCCGGTCCCCGTCGTAATGGTCAGTGGACTCGCGGACCAGGGAAAAATTACCTTTGACGCTCTTCGCCTTGGGGCCATAGATTTTTTCCCAAAGCCTTCCGGCACCATTTCACGGGACATCAAGGATAAGGCCGGGGAACTAATCAGGACACTCAGACTCGCTGCCAACGCCAATCCCAAAGCAATAAAGCGCGCGATATCCCACATGAAAAGGGAGAAAAAAGATGCACTTGAACAAAAAGATATCCGAGGCGTCGTGGTGGTTCTGGCAAGACAGGGAGCTGTTAGCAGTTTTATAAGGATGCTTTGTGCCCTGGACGGTTTGAAGGGCGTGGGTTTCATCTGCGTACAGGATATTTCACCAACTGTGCTTTCCGCATATTGCAGGGAGCTGGAGAATCTTTTCAACTGCATTTCCTTTGGCGGAGAAGATGTTTATCTCAAGGCTGGTAGCTGTATCCTGGCAAGTGAGGCTAGCCTGCCGCAGGTAACACAGGACCAGAAAGGTTTTCGTTTCGAGTCTTGTGAAAATTCTATTGATCTGCCTGAATTCTTTAATTCCTTAGCAGACAGCCTCAGGGATAATATGTGCGTGGTGGTTCTTGGGGGCGAAGTTCCCAAAGAGGCCGCCTTTTTAAGCAATGTGATGTCATCAGGCGGAGAAATTATAGCTCTTGATCCTGAAAAGTGTGCATGTAGCGATTTGTCGAGCTTTGTGGTGAAAAAGGCAAAGGGGCAGGTGGCCTCGAGCGAGGTTGACCTATGGGAAAAGATACGGGCTTTTTCAAGAAGGCTGTATCTCCAGAACGTAAAAGAGGCACAGAAGCAGGTGAACAATCCATGAGTAATGTCTTTCCGAGTGACAGCAACGGGCGCATCAGGGTGCTTGTGGTGGATGATTCCCCCATGATGTGCAAGGCTATTGAGAGGATTTTGACAGAGGATGAACGTATCGAGGTTGCGGCAAAGGCGCTTAGCGGAAAGGAGGCCCTCAGCGCACTGTCTTCGAGGAAGTTCGATGTCTGTACCCTTGATGTGCATATGCCCGGAATGAACGGGCTTTCCGTCTTGAAAAACATAATGGTGAAATTTCCCGTTCCAACCCTCATGGTCAGCGCCTTTACAGGCGACGGGTCCAGGATCACATTCGAGGCCTTGAGGTTTGGCGCCGTTGATTTTTTTAAAAAGCCTGCAAGAAACGGGGACGGTGAGATGGATAAGCAGGCAGACAGCCTGCGCAGGAGCCTTAAGAGGGCGTCACGGGTGCAGGTGAAGGCGGCCCGGTACCTGAGGGTGCATCCAGCAGCTGGGAGGGGCGCGGAGACAGAAAAGGGAGAAACTGTCAAGGGCGATACAAAAAGGTTGTGCGTAATATATGGATCCACAGGCGGTTACTCCTCCATACTATCGATCTTGCCCCTTCTTTCACGTTTTTGGAACGGGGCGGTAGTGGTGTCCACGGGCGCTATTGAGGAAAATCTGTCTGCATTCGTTGATTATCTGCAACCTTATTCACTGTGCCCACTATCCATGGTTACGGAAGGTGCGGAACTCAGCCCTTCGGCTGTCTATTTTCTTCCTGCAAATTACGCAGCACATTTTGACAGGGTGGCAAACGGATGGGAGATGACTGTCAAGAAGCGCCCCATAGAGACATCCAAGGAGGGCGCCATAGATCTTACTCTTTTGTCTGCTACCGAGTGTTTCAGCGCTGATCTCCTGTCCGTTTTCGTGTCAGGAGACAGCAGCTTTGGCATGACCGGGGCAACGGAGGTCTTAAGGAACGCAGGGAAAGTGGTGGTGCAAAAGCCATCAGGCTGTCTAGCCCCATATAATCCTGAAAAGCTGGCTGAAGAACTTGGAGCACCATGGGCGGAACCTGCCGAAATAGCCAAAATGATTAATGACTGGATGAAATGACAGGTCAAGAGATAAAATCTTCTTCACATCTGAATGTACAAGAATGCTGCGATTCCTGCCAGGGCAGACAGGAGATAGAAGGATTCAGCGGTTTTGCCTCCGGCCTGAACCTGGCGGACCTTGTACAACTCGCCTGCCTTGAGAGTAGAGACCGGAAGCTCCTTATTTTTGCCGGTGACCGATCCGGCGAGATATTTTTCAGCAGTGGCGAGGTAGTGCACTGTACGACCGGTGACAAAGAGGGGGAAGAAGCCTTTTACGAGATGCTTTCCTGGGAAAGGGGCAGTTTTAAATTCGTTTGCGAGGCGACGGATTGCCGTTCTGTAGAAATACCGTGGAATTTTTTACTCATAGAGGCCCTTAGGATAAAAGACGAGAATAAGGCCCGCGCGGACAAGAGAAACAGGCTTGACGTGGAAGTTCTGGTGGTGGACGATTCCAAGTTTTTCGTATCACGTCTCAAGGATTTCATGCATGGTGGGCTTGGCGCGACCATAAGCGGTGAGGCATCCAATGGAAAAGACGCCTTGGAATTTCTTTACGACACCACTCCCGATCTCATTACTCTTGATATCAATATGCCGGTAATGGCCGGAGACGTTGCTCTCAAGCACATTATGATAAAGTCACCCGCACCAGTCGTTCTTGTAAGCAACTTTAACGAACGCCAAGCGGGCAAAATAATGGAATTTATGAGGCTTGGAGCAGTGGATTTTGTTGCAAAGCCAGCAGGAGGGCAGCCCTGGGAGCTATTTTCCAACAGGCTTGGCCGGGTGGTCAGGTACGCAGACCAGTTCCAGGTTAGAAATATAAGAAGGGCAAGGAATCTCAAGGAGTCTGCTGAAAAAAGGAATCCAGGGATGCCAGCTGAAAAGATGATCCTAATGGTGGGCGGGTTCGGTGCAATGCTTGAGATACAAAAGATACTGCCTGCGTTGGACCTCATGGATCGGTGCGGACTCGTCATCTTTCAGCAGATGTGCCCGGTTTTTGCGTCACCGGCTGCGGGCTACCTTGGGCCTTATTGCAGATTCTCCGTCAAGGAGCTTGGTTCTGGAGCACCACTTTTAAGTAATCAGGCCTGGATATCGGCCCTTGACAAGCAGTGGAAAATAAAGGCGGACGAATCAGGCGCAGGAATATACAGCAGCCAGGAGGGAAATGGCAGGTTTGATATAAGAGGGGTTCTGGAGTCCCTTTCAAGGATTTTTTCTATGGACATGGCCGTGATTGTCCTTTCAGGCGCTGATATGTCCATCGTTGATGGTCTTCAGCATGTCGCCATGGCAGACGGGAAAATTATAGTGCAAAGGCCTGAAACGAGTCTGCATCCGCAGCCGCTGGAACAGCTTAAGACCCTTGAGCTTGCGACACAATTCTTGGCACCGGAAGATATCGCGCCCTATATATCTGGCTGGATATCAGACGATTCCTGATCAGGAGGTGAGAGTGCTTACGGTCTTGGTTGTTGATGATTCCAGCTTCATGAGAAAACGGCTGAAGGGCCTGCTCAAGGAGGCGGGGCACGAAGTGGTCGCCACGGCCCGGGATGGCCAGGAAGGTTTCGAGTTATACAAGAAATTTAGGCCGGACATGGTATTAATGGACGTGACAATGCGCGGTGTGGACGGGATAAAGGGGGCCAGATTGATAAAAGAGACTGATCCTAACGCAAAAATCCTTTTCATGAGCCTGGTAAGGGACCCCAAGGTTATCAGGGAGGCTGAACGTCTCGGAACCCTAGGTTTCATAGAGAAAAAGGATCATCATAGGCTTTTTGCCATTATGGATCAGGAAAACGTGTAGAGGTAAGCATCATGGCAGATTTTGACAAGGAAATGTGGCAGGACTTTGTGGTCGAGGTCCAGGAAAACCTGGAAGAATTTGAGCCAAACCTGTTACTTCTTGAACAGCAGCCAGGTGACAAGTCTATTTTGAACGACTGTTTCAGGAACATGCATAGTATAAAAGGGGCTGCGAACTACATGGGGTTTACAAGGATGGGGGAACTGGCTCACAGGATTGAAAACCTCATGGATATGGCGAGACAAGGTGAGGCCCCTTTGAATCAGCAAGCCTTTGACGTGATATTCAAGGCGGTCGACTGGTTTAGGAAGTTCCTGGAAGACATTGAACAAAACCAAGGGGAGACCATAGATGCTACCATGTTGCTGAAGGAAATAGATTCCCTTGGTGAAAGGGGACAAGGGGCGCTCTCTCAAGATGAAGAGACGGATGATGGTGAGGCCGAACTAGGGTGTGAGGACGATAGGGAACTTCTTACCATCTTTCAGGAGGAGATGAAGAGCCTTTACGGCCAGCTCGTTTCCCTTTGCAGTAACAATGAAGTGTTACAAGAAACCGTTGCCTCTGTGCTCGAAGATATGGAACGCGTAACCAATTACATGGGGCACGAAAGACTGCTTTCCGTCATTAGCGGGTTAAGGGAAAGACTTTGTTCAGAAAGCGGCCAACCCCTCGGGTCTCGAGAAACAGAAGAGCTCCTTGCAGAGCTTAGGGATGCCTTCAGGCAAGAGACTGGACTCGAACTCAAGGCAGACGCGGTTTTTGAATCACTGAATGGTGCGGAGGTGGAGGAGGATGAGGAACTGTACGGTATATTCCTTGACTTTTTCAAGGAAGAGGGAGTGTTTTTGTCTCAGATCCCTGAGAATTTTAACGAGGTGTGGGCCCAGAAGTGCCAGGAGGCGATTGAAAAGCTGAAGACCTCTGCCAATTATATGGATTATATGGAGGTGGTGAGGATACTTGAGGAATGGGAAGAACGTCTTGCCGAGGTCTTGAGTACAACTGATACTTACGGTCCCAGCATTTTCCGCACTCTTTGGGATCAGCTTTGCAGTGCACTTCCCGGGCTTGCAGACCTGTTCAAGGATATGGAGGCACAGGAGTATCCTGCGGAGGAGGGCACAAAGGCGGATTCAGCAGACGAGCCGACCATTGATGCAGGTTCCCTTGATGTTATAGACAGTGCAATAGATAATCTAATGGAGGAACAGGCGGCGTTTCCGGATCCTTCACAGGATATAAGCGAAAAAGAGCGGCAGGAGGGCAGTGGGGAAGCGCCTGAAGAGCAGGTGCAGATTCCGGACATTGGAAGACAATTTGATAAACCAATGGAATCCCCTGGCGTACAGGTTTCCTCAGCCGCCAAGACAGTCAGGGTCAATCTCGAAAAGGTGGAACATCTCCTTGAGGATGTGGCCGAGCTCGTTGTCCTGCGTTCTTCCTTGCTGCAGGACAAGTCGGACCTGGAGGACCTGTATTCGGTATGTGCAAACGAGCGGTTGCTTCCAACTTCCGAGCTTAGGCTATTAAAGGAGATACTGCTTGGCATATCGGAAAAGGTCTCAGCCCTTGAAAGGGTTGTGAATCAGCTCCAGGACGGCGTCATGAGAATCAGGATGCTGCCGGTTTCCCATCTTTTCGGCAGGTTTCCAAGGATGGTGAGAGATATTGCGAGAAAGGTCCATAAGGATGTTGAATTATTGGTGAGCGGTGCGGATACGGCCCTTGACAAGCAAATAATGGAGCAGCTCGCTGATCCCCTTCAGCATATTATCAGAAATGCAGTGGATCATGGTATAGAGTTGCCTGAAGAAAGAAAGCGGCAGGGAAAAGCTGGGAAGGGAACCCTTTCTTTGTCTGCATCACAGGAAGGAAATTTTGTTATCATAGCGGTTTCCGACGATGGCAGGGGGCTTGACAGGGATGCAATAGTCAGGAAAGCAAGCGGGCTCGGGCTGATCCCGCCTGAAAAGATTTCATCTCTAAACGAAAACCAGGTTCATCAATTGATCTTCGCCCCTGGTTTTTCCACTGCCGGGGAGGTTTCTGACCTTTCGGGGAGGGGTGTCGGACTGGACGTAGTGAAAAAGAATATCGAGCGGATCGGCGGCTCCGTGGTGGTACGGTCTGCCAAGGGAAAGGGTACTACCATACTGCTCAGGATTCCACTTACCCTTGCGATTGTCAGGGGCCTGATAGTGAAGGTTGGAAAGCAGTCTATGGTGATTCCTGTTTCGAGTGTATTTGAGACATTCCGTATCAATGAGAATGAGATAAGCCACGTGGAAGGTTATGAAATAATATCCAAACGCCAGGAGACCCTGCCTTTTATCCGTTTGTCTTCCATTTTTCGCGGCACGGGTGCCACAGACTCCAAGGGAAAATTATTCGTTGTAAGGGTGAAGGCAGGCGAGGTAGAGGCATGCCTTGGCGTTGACGAATTGGTTGGACAGCAGGAGGTTGTCATAAAGCCCTTGTCCGACTACCTTATGGATCAGCCAGGCTTTGCAGGGGCAACGATTCTTGGAGACGGTTCCATAGCATTGATCCTTGACTTGGGGGCAGTCGTTGAAAAATCAAAGGGTTTTATATTCAAGCGTCAGCAGTTACTTGAGCAGCAGGCCCTCGGAGACAATTTTGAAGCAAGTAGACTTATTCACTGATGCGTTGCATACTTGGAAGGTCTTGAAAAGATAACCGGCGAAGGGGTTCTTCTGCTATGGCCCCTGATACCTATATTTTGGCTACCTTTACGGTTTTGGCCTGGGTTGAAGGAGCGGCTCGGGGCTATCTATTTCATAGCGGTTGTCTTCGTATGGCTATCTGTGGCCTTGGTGATATGGTCCTGTAGGGACCTGCTGCTTGGTCTTCGTTTTGTTCTTCCAGCCGCGCTACGCCTGGCAGGTATCGTTTTGCTTGTAGCAGGGTTTTTGCTTCAGGCAGTCACAGCAGTTAGGCTAGGCAAGAGGATCGTTGGGCTTCCTGAGCTTACCGGGCAAAGAAGCCGCCTTGAGACGTCCTTTCCTTTTAACCTGTGCCGTCATCCCACCTATCTGTCTCACTTCATGATGTTTTTTGGCGTAGCCCTGGCAACCGGCTTTCTATCCGTCTTTCTCGTTGCAATCCTTGATCTTTTTATAACGCTTTTTGGGATGATTCCCCTTGAGGAACAGGAGCTTGAGAGCCGCTTTGGAGATGAGTATTTGAAATACAGTCATAAAACGAACATGTTGCTTCCAGGCAGGAAGAAACTCCTTTCACTCCTTTTCCGGCACAGGCAGAAGACGTGAGAAAAATATTCCCGATCCAAGAAAGGCCCCTGCAACCATGAACCCCTGCCTGAAAAGTCCGTAGTCGGCCATCCAGCCTATTATGGTGGGCATGATCCCGGCCCCAAGCACAAAGGCAAAGGGTATAATCATGGATATGAGAAGGTTTCTGTCCTTTTCATCAGATATTGCCGAAAGGCAGGAGAAGGCCGCAGGAAAGAAGCAGACTGCAAGAAGCGGCTGAACAAATACGGTCACTGTAAGGAAGGTCCCCTCCGAAAGCCCCAGCATGAACGTAATTACCCCTGTAAAAAGAAGGACCCATCCCATGACCCTCCGTGGGCCAAACACATCCGACAAGAGCCCTCCAAGAAGCGCTGTTGCAAGGGTTGAAACCCTGGAAAGACTGACTACATAGTTTGCGCTTATCTCCTGAAAGCCATGTTCCGAGACAAGATAGATTGGGAGCATGTTGTAGATGCCAATGGTGCTTGTTATTCCAAGACCAAAAAGAAGAAGCATTATCCAGAATTCACGCTTTACAAGAAACACCTTGCACGAAGAGATGCCGGGGGCCGTGCCCCTGTGATGGCCAAGACGTGTCTTTACAAGAAAGGAGGCCGCTATGAGGCAAAGGCCTGCCAGTACGAACATCAGCGTGTGCCAGTTGTACCTTGAAATAAAAAAGGAGGCAATCACAGGGGCTGTTATGAAGGCAAGGTTCGGCGCAAGTTCATGAACGGATACGGCCCTTCCCCAGAAGTCCCTGTGAAAGAGCGAGGTGATGGTGGAAATGGCAGAGGGCAGATAGAGTCCTGTGGAAAGCCCTATGCATACAACAGCCAGGATGATGAGGGCTATTTCCCTTGTAAGGCCCAGTACGGCAAGAAAAAGGGCAGAGAAGGACACAGAGATGAGTATGGTCCTCTTATGGCCAAGCCTTTCAGAGACAAAACCCGATGCCAGCTGGGCAGTAAAGTAGCCCACGCTTAAAAAGAGAAAGAGGCCTGAGACCCGGCCCGTTGAAAGTGAAAGGTCCTCCTTTATCTGTGGTAGCAGCGGGGCAAGTATGATCCGTGACAGGAAGTTCAGATAAAAAATGAACGCAAGAAGTACGAGTTTCCCTGTATTTGTTGGAAGCCTTTTTGAAATCCAGTGTCCCATTTCAGCCTTTTACCGCGATACCAGATGATTTTACCCGGTTAACTCCTTGGAACCGCCTCCCACAGGACAAAGACCTTGGCCTCTGAGATATCGCTTCTTCTCGGGCCAATGAAAAAGGACTCTATCTCAAAGCTATCTATTGAAAACTTCTCGTTCACCCTTTCAGATTCGCGCTGAAGCTCCTCCTCAAGGGCATCCATCTTTTCCTGAATTCTTTGCACCTCCTCTTGCGCCCTTTTGACGTCCTCCCTTTCCCTCATCATACGGCTTGCGCTTCTTATGCCCCTGCCAGTTCGGGAGGCGGTTGTGGCTGACAGGGTCTTTCTTCCAAAAAGTGCTCCAAGTATGGCAACCCCGAAGGAGACGGCTGTGTCAACGCCCCTTGCAGATACGTCCTCCTTTTCCCGGTCAAGGCGGGCAAGTGCCCTGTTAAGCCGGTCTTCAAGCCGCTGGTACTGCTTCCTGTATTTCGCCTCAATCTTTTCCATGGCCTCGGCTCGCTTTTCCTTGAGTACGTTCATCACCTCCTGTCTGAAATCCTCAAGTTCCTGGCCAGGCCTTGATTCCATCTTTAGCTTTTTGACTCTGAAAAGCTCCAGTCTGCTGTTGTGATACAGGTGATCCTTCCATGACTTGAGAAAAGGCCCCAAGGTCCTTGCATTTACAATAACTGCAGGAAGGGGGGAGTATGAAGAGTGAGAGGGAGGGGTCTTTGAAAGGTCCTCCATCTCTTTGTCAAGGGGTTCTGCCGAGGCCCAGTCTGGTTCATCAAAGGATTCGTCGAGGTAGATCATGGCCGATTTTTCCTGGACCATATCGATGTTTCTTCTGCTGTTAAAAAAGCGTACCCGAGCCGTTGCCGCAAGATAGGGCTCAAGAACAAAGCCCTCGGCTGCAACAGGAGGCACCAGGAAGTACTGTGAAATGGCGCCTGAGAGCACGGGAATGGTGGATGCTGCCTGGGCACTCGATCTTTGCCTCATAATGCCCTCTGTAAAGGATTCTGGCTTTATTTTGCCTGCTTCGTGTTTGCGGGCGGAGGGCTGTTCAGGCACTTGCTCCTGGCGGGAGCCCTTGGTCAGCCTCTTGATGTTTTCAAGGGTAAGAGGCCCCCTTAGGTAGGACATTACCCAGCGGGTCTGAAAGACAACCGGCCTTTCAAGGTGAACCGAGCGCAGGAGAAACGTCCTTTTGGGAAGGGTGGAAAGTATCTGTCTTACCTGTGACTCTTCCAATGCGCTTGAGGAGGCGGATTTCAGCCCGTCAATAACCCTGTTTTGATCCTGCTTTGTCTGAAGCCTTCCAATGAACCAGGTTCCTATGTTTGAAAGTCCCTTGTAATCGAGATCCACCGGGTTTTGTGTGGAAAGGACAATGCCTGCCCCGTAGGCCCTTGCCTGCTTAAGCAGAAGGAGCATAGGACGCTTGGTGGGCGGGGTGGCAACGGGTGGAAAATAGCCGGCAATCTCGTCCATGTAGAGCATTACTCTCAGATTTGAAGTGCCCTGCTGTCTCCTGAGCCAGTTCAGGAACCTGCTAAGAAGTATGGTAACGAAAAACTGCCGCTCGTTTTCACTTAGATGGGAAAGGGTAAAGATGGAAATCCTGGGCTTTCCCTGCGGGCCATAGAGAAATTTCCCAATGTCCAGGGGGTCCCCCTTTAGCCACGAGGAAAATTTCGGGCTTGCAAGCACCGTGTTGAAGGACATGGCAAGTTCCATCCTGTCCTTTGACGGGTAGATGGTCTCAAGGGGAAGGACGCCGAGCTTGTCAAAGGGGGGATTTATGATGTTGCCTATCAGGGATTCAAGGGTGAGTGCCTGGCCGCGTCTCCAGTAGTAGAGAAAGAGAGAAGACAAAAGAAGGTGCTCCCTGCTCTTCAAGGGCTCAGCCTCAATGCCTGCCAGGGCGAGAAGCCCGGTTACCGTGGAGTCAATGAGGCTGTTCAGGGTGTCCACGTCATCGAGCACCGCCTCTTCAGGCGGGGCAAAGTTTCCAAGTATGGAAACAGGTCTTCCGGCTGTTGCTCCAGGGGTGTAAATGCGCCTTTCAGCCTTTGAAACGTAGCGCTCTATCCTGGAGGCGCCCTGCCCCCAGTCCTCAAGGCCTTTCTTCCAGAGCCTTGCTGTCTTCTTTGCAAGCTCATCAGGGCTTAGACCCTTTGAGGCGGCCTCTGCCTCGTCTATCCACGGGCGAAAGTCCTCGGGGCTAAGCCTTGGAAAGGCAAGCATAAGGTTTCCCATGTCTCCCTTGGGATCAATTACAATCACCGGTATGTTATCCATGGCAGCCTCTTCAATGAGACCTATGCCAAGGCCTGTTTTGCCGCTTCCAGTCATGCCGATAATGGCTGCATGGGTGGTGAGGTACTTGTTCTTGTAAAGAAGGGGCGTTGGAAGGAGCTCTTTTGTGTTAAGATCAAGTTCCCTTCCGATATAAAAGGTGTCAAGCTGCTCAAGAATCTGTGAATGATCCATCTTTCTCCATCCTCCCAAGGTTCGTGTAGGCTATCAAGGCGTAAAGACGTTAAAGGGTTGACCTTCCGTAAATAATATGGGTAAAGCTGGTTGCAGGCAAGATATCTTAAGGGGAGAAAACATATCATTTTTTCATGTCTTTAATGGCGCAAAACCGAAATACAATTGCCTGGTTTATAAATGGACACCCAAAAAGACGAAAGATTTGACCCTGTT
>WGDC01000071.1 GCA_015493475.1 Deltaproteobacteria bacterium | reverse complement strand
TGGACTTGGGGCCGTATCGGGGGGTTTCACGGTGCGCAGTTCTGCGAGTGGAGTAGTCCGGATGCGGGTGTCCATGCAGTACAAGAGCTATCCTTCATCGGCTTGCGGAACCATGAAATATGGCGAGGTCGAGGATTACACGGTGTCATTTAAATAGACAGGGCTGTTGTATGGTTCCATTTGAGCCAGGTTTTTTAAACCTGGCTTTTTTTATGCGCCATGCCGTGGCTATATTCTGTGCATACTGTGCATATCCTTCCAATTCGAATAATAGTCCTGCTAATGTTCCATAAGATAAGATGCCCTTCAGCCTTTTTGGTACTGCCAAACGTGTCCCGCCGCAGGGCATGAAGTATTTCTTGCTCTCCTTTTGACCAAGGGACTTTCGTCAAGGCTGATGTCATGCAAAGACACAATTCAAGGTTGGAGATGCTCTTCTCTTGCCTGTTACATCCATTATCCTGTCTGCTGCCATGGTTTGAAAGGTTCCAGGGTATCTTTCTTTTCAAGCGCGGCTTCAATATGCCCAAGCAGATAAAACATATCTACTACAGAATGACAAAACGCGCGGAAAAAGATCTCAGATTCCTTGCAAGAAAAGGACTTGTCTGATTTATTAGCGGCCATGAATCCCTTGCACGTAATCTCTTCCATAAGTATAAACTGGCTCGACATAATCCTCGGGCTCATTTTTGCTCTTATAATGATAAGAGGCCTCTTTACGGGTTTCAGCCGGGCCGTGTCTGGTCTCATAGGGGCCCTTGCGGGTTTCTGGGTAGCTGCCAATTACTACCAGTACCTTGCCAGCAAGGTATCCTTTCTTATAAAAAGCGAGATGTGGAGGGGACTCGTTTCTTTCTTTATTCTCTTTCTGCTCGTATATCTCGCCTTTGCCATTGGCGGTATCTTGTTCCGCGGGATATTTCAGGCACTTCATCTGTCCATAATAGACAGGTTGCTTGGGGGGGTTTTCGGGTTTCTAAAGGCCCTTGCCATATCGGCGGTAATAGTTTTCATACTCACACTGACGCTTCCCTCTGACAGCCCCCTGCTTAAAAAGTCTTACCTCTATCCCAAGGTAAGCACCATGACTAGGATGATGGCCGATTTCGTCCCCGCGAACATCAGGGCCCGCTTCATGTGGAAATGGAGAAAGATAGAACTCCAATTTTACAAGGGACGAAAAGAGGCCATATAGAGTTAACGGGAATGGCCTGATAAAAGCAGCAACGCACGCCTGTTTCCTCCAAGAAGATAACCCGCCTCCTCGCGTATGGGCAGAAAACCCCGTACAGCCTCTAACCTGTCTTTCAACCTTGAACGTGTAAAGACCAAGCACGCCGCCCTGTCCGAAAGGGCCTTCTCGAGCCTCTCAGGATGCTTTGTCTTTATCCTTTTTATCGGAGTGCCTGCGTAAAAGATCATGGACGGCTTCCAAAGGCCGAATGATACTATGCGCGCGTTCGTATGTCCCAGCCCACCCCTTTGTACGATATTCCTCGCATCGAGCGATAGATGTTTTGCCGGGCACTGAAGCAGGCGGCAGAGGCATGGCAGGAATAAAAGAACCACAAAAGATGAGAAAAATATGGACGCAAAAAACCTCCTGGTAATTCCAAAATTTTTCCCCATAAACATGTACGCGCAGAAAATGGTTGCGCTGCACAGGCCTGCTCCCCACAATGAAAGCTGCCTTGGTGGAGAGGCTGGAAAGGCGTAGCCGGTACTGTCAAATCGCACAAGTGCTATGAGGTGGTTCCATGTGAAGTCGAGTTCCAAAAACAGCAGGGCGGAAACAATCAGAAAGAGCCCGCAGACAACAAGCAGCAGCCCCCTTTGGATTGGCCTGGACCACCCAGTCCCTTGCAGCAGCATGCTCCCGATGGATATAGACAGGAAAGGCACAAGGGGCAAAATGTAGTTTATCTGCTTAGTAGCAGCGGCGGTAAGCAGGCAGAATATCCATGCCGTTGACAGGAAACAAAACAGCAGGAGCCTGTCTTCCCCTTTAAGAACGGAATTTCCGAGGGCCTTTTTAAGCAGCAAGCAATCCCTTTTTATAATGGAGGGCAGGAACATGGAAAAGGGGGAAAGCCCGACCATCAGGACCGCTATGTAAAAGAAGGGGCCTCCACCGTGGCCGAGGAGGGTCCTGCCAAAACGTTCAAGGTTTTCGGTGATGAAAAACGTTTCTATAAAGCTTCTGCCGAGCCGCTCATACATAGCGAGATACCATGGGAGGTTTACCAGCATGAAAATACCGGCTGCCGCAAGAAGCCTTCCTGTCCGGATCCATGAAAAATCCCTTTTAAATGCAGAGTAAAACGCATATACGGGCAGGCACATTGCCACGGCCACTGGTCCTTTTGTAAGAAAGCCGAGGGATAAAAAAAGCCACGAAAGTCCCCAAAGCCCCGCCGGTTTTCCTTTCTCAAGAAACTGGAAAAACAGGATCATGGACAGCCAAACAAAAAGCGTCAAGAGCATGTCCGTAAGACACGCCCGGGCTAAGAGAAGGAAAAGAGGGCTTGACAAGAGCACAAGTCCTGATACCTGTGCCAGCCTCCCTTGGCAGAAACTGGAATCAAGAAGATAAAACATGGATATTATCAGGACGAATGCTGTAAGGGCGGATGGCATCCTTGCGGAAAGCTCGTTTTCGCCAAGGATTTTGAAAGACCCGGAAAGCACCCAGAAAAAGAGTATGGGTTTTTCGAGATAGGGCCGGCCATTCATGGTAGGCACCACGTAGTCCCCGCTTCTTATCATTTCCGAAGCGCTGGTTGCGTATTCCCCTTCATCCCTGTCTGTAAGAGGAAATGAGCCAAGACATGAAAAAAGCAACAAGGCCGCAAGGGCCGCAACGAACCATGAATTAAGCCATAACGTGGATCTCATCGCGGAAGCAGACCTCAGCCGCCTTTGGCCATAGAAAGGTCAAAACGTATGTCAATCTCGTCAACGTCCCTATGAAAGGATGGTGGAAAGGGAGGAAGCGGCGCCGAATCCCTGATTGCATTCAAAACTGACCTGTCAAAGGCTGAAAGACCCGAATACTTCTTGACCCGTATTTCAAGTATCCGGCCATCCTTAGTTATGGTGATGGTCACCACGGCCACGAGGCCCTTCCTGTCTGCCAGGGCCTTTGGAAAGTGCCAGTTATGCCATATCTTTGCCTTTACGAAATTACCGTAGATCATTTCCTGCCGGTTCTGCACTCCGGCTGGGCCTGACGGCTCTCTTGCCGGCCTTTCTCCCTGATGTTTCTTTTGCTGCGCTACTATTTCCTGAAGCCTTTTTTTAAGGTAATCCTCCTCACTTTTCTCCCTAAGGCGTTTCTGGATTTCCCTGATTTTCTCTGCGACCTTCTTTTCCTTGAGCCCGGCACGGGCCTTTGATTTAGCGCTCCTCTTTTTTTCTTTCTTTTCCCTCTCGGCCTTCCTATGCCTTTTAGGACTCAGGGAAACTGCCTTCCTTTTAACCAAAGCCTCCTTCCTTACCTTCATAGGCTTTGGCCCGTCAGCCTTTTTTCTGCGAGTTATAGTAGATTTTTTCTTCTTTACCGGACTTGTCACCTTCTTTTTATGGACTTCTCTCTTGGATGCCTTCTGCGCCGGTGGAAGGAGGGGCTTTGGGAGGTTGCCGGGTTCAAAAAGCCTGACAGTGTAGGGATTTGGGGCATGCTTTCTTTCGTTGAAGAAGGTTGGCCCCCACACGAAGCCGCCAATAACCGCAAGGTGAAAAAGAATGGCGAAGATCAGGGCCTGTTTCCAGAGCCGATTGGACCAATGATTCTTCATCTAAAAAGGGCTACTATCCGGCTTTGGAGGTGTCACCTTTTCGGGAGCCGTAACAAGGCCCAGGTTGTCCACGCCTGCCTCCTTTGCGGCAGCCATGACCTTGGCAACCACCCCGTAGGCGACCTCCTTGTCGGCCCGCAGTATCACCTGCGCAGCCTTGCCACTCTTCTTCAAATTTGAAAGTTGTCTCTTGAGGGACTCCATATCAACCGGCATGGTGCCAAGAAACACCTCCCCCTTCCCCGAAATAATGATTTGAACATGTTCCTTTTTCTCAGGGAGGGCCTTTGCCGTTGTCTTTGGCAGCTTGACCTCTATGCCCCGTGTCATCATGGGAGCCGTGACCATGAAAATTATGAGCAGGACCAGCATGACATCCACGAGTGGCGTGACGTTTATCTCTGATAGTAGTTCCTTTTTGCCGTTTGAAGACATTGCCATGGGAAAATATCCTGTTAATGATGGTCGGGGTTTTTGTGGCCTGCTCTTCTCAGAAGAAGTTCCCTATCCACATGGTTCAGAAAATCTGTCCCGAAGGCCTCAAGTTCCTGCTGTTTCGCACTGGAATTACTCATGAACACGTTGTAGGCAATCACCGCCGGGATGGCTGCCGCAAGACCTGCAGCAGTCGCGATAAGGGCCTCGGAAATGCCGGGCGCAACGGTGGCAAGGCTTGCGCTGCCCTTGAATCCTATGTCATGGAAACTTCGCATTATGCCCCATACCGTTCCGAAAAGGCCAATGAAAGGGGCAGAATTCCCTATGGTTGCAAGAATGGGAAGGGCCGCCTCGAGGTCTTGGCTCTCCATCTTGATCCCCTTTGAGATGCTACGTGATAGAACGTCTATCCATACCTTGCGGTTAAGGGGGACGTTTTCCACTTTCACGTCCCTCCTGAGCCTTTGATACTCTTCGAATGCAGTGGCAAAGACGTTAGCCATGGGCGAATACCTCATCCTTCTCGCCCTGCTTTCCACCTCGGAAAGGCTTTGGCTTTCAGAAAAGACTGTTTCAAACTCTTCGTCAAGGCAGGAGGCCTTTTTGAATATCCTGCTCTTCAAAATTATGATGGTCCAGCTGAGGACAGACATCAAGACCAATAGTGCAAGGACTGCCTGAACCACAGGCCCTGCTCCAAGAACCATTGTCAACACACTTGAATGATGTACCATACTACGGACGTATCCTTTCTTTCCCTTTTATTCATGCATCGCTCAGGAAAACGGACGAATTTTCTACATTTCCCAAAGAGATGAAGCCCGTTTCACGGGCCTTTTCAAACAGGAGGATGACTGCCTGCCTGCCTTCCTCGCCAAGATCATAGGAATAATCATTCACATAGAGACCAATGTGCTTTCTCTGGACTTCCCGGGATATCTCCTGTGCATGCCGGCCTACGAATTCTGAGACCTCCTGGTAATTCTCCTCTGCAAATCTCATGCTTTCCCTTATGGACTCTTGCAAAATGGCTACCTGCTCAAGGGGCAAAGACCGTTTTGCTATTATGCCGCCGAGGGGAATGGGCCTCTCCGTTGTATTTTCCCACCATTTACCAAGATCTTGTATCATTACCAGGCCGAAGTCCTTGTACGTAAAGCGCGTCTCATGTATGACGCACCCTGCATCGACCTCATTCCTGCATATTGCGCTAACTATTTTATTAAAGGGCATTTCCACGAGGTTGCGGGCCTCTGGCGCAAAAAGCCTGAGCAAGAGGGCCGCCGTTGTGTTGATTCCGGGAACCGCTATCCTGGCCGCGGGCAGAGACTTAACTGAAATCCTGTTCCGGGACAGGAGCAAGGGCCCGCAACCCTTGCCAAGGGCTGCGCCGCTTTCAATGATGATATACCGATCAAGAACCTGTCCCGCAAGGGCGAAGGAGACCTTGCTTACATCCAACGAACCCGAAAGGACAAGCCTGTTTAGCTCTTCCACGTCCCTAATGACAGGATGAATATTGAAAGGCAACCGCTGCCTTTTGATAAGATGGTAAAATATGAACGTATCGTTTGGACAGGGAGATATACCAAGGCGAATATCTTTCATGTCATCTGCATAGCCCCATCAATTCCACTGCTTCAATAAACCCGTTTTTCAACAGGCCGAGGGCGCCGCTGATGTCCCACCGCGTCCTGTCTGCATCTCCCGCCAAATTACTAACAGAGCGAAGCTCTATTAACTTAACGCCGTAGGTTTTACAGACAAGGGCGCAGGCAGCCCCTTCCATGTTTTCTACCTCTACTCCGAAACGTTCCGAAACCATTCTCGCCCTTTTCCTGTTGCCACTTGCGCAAGACACCGTTGCCATGGAGGCGGCCTGAAGGTGCACGCTGTTCCTTGCCGCGAGCAGTTCTTCCCCCTCCCGAAGGACAAAGGCCGCGTCTATGGGCAGTCCGCCAATTTCAATCTGTTCAAATCCGTAGTCCGTGCACCGTCCGAGATCAGCGAACACCTCGCTTTTTGCCAGGAAAACCTTCTTGGCAGACAAATAAGATTCATGATATGTCCCTCCAATCCCTGCGAGGACCACTACGGACACTCGGCCATTTTCAAGAAACATAGTAAGGGAATGGGCAGCTGCGGCAGGCCCAACGCCGCAGGTAAAACAAGGGATTCCCGCCCTTGCGGCCGCTGTGCTCAAGGACTCCATTTCCATCTCTGTTGGACAAAAAAGAACGCCATTCATAAAAAATGAAGTTTCCCTTTTTTAATGCTTGATGGAGAGGCGATTGCAAGCCGTCGCTTCTCCTATTAAAAAAACTAATAATATCAATAAGTCAGGATCACATTTACGTTGTTTAACTATTCGAAATTGCAAGTTTTTTGGCTGTGTCCGAAGCTCTCAACTGCCTGTTGCTTTATATATAGCATGGTCTCAGGGATAGGCACCATTTTATATAGCCTAACCTTTTGCGGTTTTCCAATTTGAACTGGGTTCATAAAGCCCTTGAAAATACCCGATCCTAAAAGCTATCCTATATGCCTTCATTAACAATGTTAGTGTGAGCGTCGCAGGCGGGAGGCATGACATTGGACAGGAGTCTTAAAACAAGCGTAAATCCTGACGGCAGGTTTGTTACGGGCCTTCACAGGCCATGTTACAAGGTCGTAAACAACAGGATGACCTCTATGATCATGAACCTTGGAGTCACAGGAGAAGGCGAAGTGGTGAGAAACGAGGTCAACTTTATAGAGGGTGACATCCATGTCAGAGGCGCGCAGCCCATCTATGAAATACCAAACGCGTTTCCTTTTTGGGGCACCACATACATACTCGGGGATGTGGCCAAAAGCGCCTCCTATAAAAAACGCCCGGTATTCCTCGGCCCTTCCGGGATTACGAGTTTCGGTGATTTGCCAGGAATCCGGCACCTTCCCATCGAGGAAATTCCAAGGCCCGTTGCCCTTGCCATGGCCCAGACCTGCACGAGTCCAGAACTCCTCGTTATGCTACTGCCCCTTGCCGCAAGGTTCCAGAGAGACAAGGACGGTGCGATTACTGGCATAGAGTTCGAAAAGAAAGCCGATGGTTCAATGCATCCCAAAATCTTGGACCATGACCTTTACGAGACGCTTGGAAACAACCCGGCCCTTCCCGATCCGATAAAGCAGGTAATGCTTTTGAGGCCAGGGGTGCAAGGTACTAGTCCCATCGTGGGAGAATACATAGAGAAAGAGAAATGCCATATTTACGAGTACCTGCGGGCAAACAGCTATATTCCATGGGGCCATTATGCGGCCAACATGGCGGAAGACTCGATACGCTACTCGGTGCGGGACCTAGACATGGTAGACATCTCAGGCCTCAGGCATCTCTATTACCAGAGGATTTACTCGAGTCTCGCCATGGAGCTTGGAATCGGGCTATCCGGAGTCCGCGGGCTTCTTTCGGTAGGTGAACTGGAGAGGCTTAGAAAGGCAATAAACAGTCACATCAAGGCCGCTGAGGCAAAGGACCTGCGCTTTACCGCGACCTTGTGGGGATGGAACTACGGTTACGATTTCAGCCCGTCCGGGTACAGGCTGCACGCCTCCCACCAGCAGATACACCAGCAGTTTGCCCTTGTGCCTGAGAGTGTTCCAGAGATAGGAACCGGCGGGGCTTTGATCCCATCCTACGCTGTGGGAGACATGGTCGCCTCGTTCATTAAACAATACGAAGGGGCATACGGAAGGCCCTTCTTTGACGCCTATATAGAGGCCATTTTGACCAATGAGCGTACGGACGGAACCGAAGCTGCTGAAAGCGATCTATATGTTTACAAGGATGAAAACGTCATGCTCTTTGTACCGAAGGCCCAGCGGTTCCACGGGGAGTTGCATGCCGTGTCCTTAAGGGGTGCGGGAAACATTCTTGAGGCGGACCCATCCATGAGGGAAAGCATGGATAGGGCCATCTTCATTGCCGTAAGGGTGCTCGAAGGGCTTGGTGCGCGCATGATTACCTCTTTTGAGCTTTCAAAGCGTTTTGCATCGTCCCTTGACCAGCGTCTTATGTACTGTTTTATCCCCAGGCATCCTCAGTCGCCGGGAGCCTTCAGCGAGCAGCAGTCAAGGTGGATAACCGGGCATTTCCCGGAAGACTTTGCAAGAAGCTGCAGGGACCAGCTCAAGGAACTTGTCCAATAATCCAGGAAGGTGGGAGAAGAGCTCAAGATTTTCCTTGCAAAAAATCGGGCCGTGACTATTTTTCACGTGCATGTTGATGCAATTTTGTTGCAATAGCAATAACCATGTAACGCTGCACGAAGAAACTTTACCAGAGAAGGGTTTTGTAATTCAAGGCCTTGCCGGGACGGTTAGAAAAATGGTGCATACCCGGTACATAATCGGTTTTGAGCGACCATGACGCTGCTATCTTATGGGAAAGACGGTTTTTCCCCTGAAACATCAGGGAGGGGAATGAATGAAATTATTTAGTGCCTGCAAATCAGCAGATGTCTTTTTTTTCCAGTACATAAGTGGGCCTTTTATATGTTTTTGTCTCCTGTGCCAGATTCTTCTTTCGTGTGCGAGTGTTTCTGCAGGGACAAGCGGCAGGGTGGTGGTATCCATCCTTCCCCAAAAATATTTCGTGGAACAGATAGCAGGAAGGCATGTGCAGGTCACAGTGATGGTTCCACCCGGCGCCAACCCCGCAATTTACGAGCCGAGGCCTTCCGAGATGCAGGCGGTATCGGGGGCCAGAATATACTTCTCAATCGGGGTTCCCTTTGAAAGGGCCTGGCTTCCGCGTTTCAAGACTGCCAACCCGGCCATGACGATAGTGGACACAAGGAAAGGGATAAAACTATACCCGGTTTCTAAGTATGGTAACGGCGGCCGGACGGGAAGAAAAGGTATTCTTGACCCGCATATCTGGCTTTCTCCCCCCCTTGTAATTACACTGGCCAGGAACATGCTTGTGGCCCTCATCCGCGTCTATCCAGGTTATGCTGATGACTTTAGGAAAAATTACAGGGACTTTTGCTCAAGGGTTGCGAACCTCGATATCTCCATAATGAAGATTCTCGGTACGGGCCTGCCAAAAGGGGTGAAAACCCACGGGGCCTTTATGGTTTTTCACCCGTCGTGGGGGTATTTTGCCAGGGCCTACGGCCTGAAACAGATATCCATAGAGCAGGAGGGCAAGGAGCCAAAGCCATCGCAGCTTGTGGAGCTTATAAAGACGGCGCGTAAGCTTGGAATAAGGGTAATCCTGGTGCAGCCTCAGTTTTCTATGAAGGCGGCAAGGATAGTGGCAAGGGCCACAGGGGCAAGGATCATAGTCGCAGATCCTCTCTCCTACAACTGGGACAGGAATCTGCTTCAGGTTGCCCGGATGCTGCGTTCTATCCCGAAGGCGCCATGACTCCTAAGAAGTTTTTGAATAGGCCAGTCATAGAGCTTGAGGATGTGAGTTTTTCCTTCAACAAGGTTCCCATTCTCAAAGAGGTGAACCTTACCATCTTCGATGGAGACTTTGTGGCAATAATCGGCCCAAACGGCGGGGGAAAGACAACGCTCGTTAAAATCATCCTTGGGCTCCTTAAACCCGAGAGGGGAAGGGTAAGGCTTCTTGGTAGCCTCCCGGCCCGGTCCCGCCAGAAGGCTGGCTACATGCCCCAGTACGCCACCGGCGAAAAGGATTTCCCCATAGAGGTTATTGAGGTGGTGCTTCTCGGGCTAATGGGGGTTACCGGTTGCAGCCCTTTTTTCAGCAAGGCTGAGCGTAAAAGGGCCGAGATGGCCCTAGATTTCGTGGGCATGCTGCCCCTTGCCGGGAAAAGGGTTAGCGAGCTTTCAGGCGGGCAGCTTCAGCGCACTCTACTCGCAAGGGCCCTTGTCAGCGGGCCTGAGATACTCTTTCTCGACGAACCAATGGCCAATATCGACGTTGGCGGCAAGACCAAGCTGTTTGACCTGCTCGGAGAGCTTAACGAGAAGATGACCATCGTTTTCGTGACTCATGACGTGGGGCTTCTTTCCCACTACGTTAAGTCGGTAGTGTGCGTGAACCAGAAGGTATTTTTTCATCCTTCCGCTAGGATAACCCCTGAAATGGCCACCATGATTATGGGTGAAAGCTGCCCCATGGAACTCATAGCCCACGGCTTTCCACACAGGGTGCTTGCACGTCACAAAGATGGTCTTGCCAGCCATGAAAAAGGGGACGGCGCGTGATCGAGCTTCTGCATTTTTCTTTCATGCAGAACGCATTGGCGGCAGGTGTGCTTGCAGCCATTGCCTGTGGAATTATTGGCAGCCTTGTTGTGGTGAACAGGTCGGTGTTCATGGCGGGCGGAATTGCCCATGCGGCTTACGGCGGTGTAGGAATAGCCCTCTATTTTGCCCTTCCGGCCCTTCCATGCATCATCGCCTTTTCCATCTTAATAGCCCTTGTCATGGGGGCGCTTACCTTGAAGAGGCGTGGCAGGATGGACACCGTCATAGGGGTACTGTGGGCCGTGGGCATGGCCTTTGGCATAATACTGGTAGATCTTGCCCCTGGTTACAACGTGGATCTTATGAGTTTCCTTTTCGGAAGCATTCTCGCAGTGCCGAGGTCAGACGTCCGCTTGATGGTGTGGCTTGTTATCATAATCATTGTTTTGGTTACCTGCTTCTACAAGGACCTTCTGTCCATGAGCTATGACAAGGAATTTTCCGAGGTCAGGGGTGTCAGGGTGGTGCCGCTTCATTTCCTGTTCCTCTGCCTTGTTGCCATGGCAGTTGTAATGACCATCAGGGTGGTGGGGCTCATACTGATCATGGCCCTTTTTACTATTGCTCCGTTCCTCGTTGAAAGATATGCGTCTTCCCTCTGGAAGATGATGGTGTCGTCTTGCGCACTAAACGTATTTTTTGTCCTTACCGGCCTGTGGATTTCCTACAGGTTCAACCTCACGAGCGGGGCTACTATAATCATGACGGCGGCACTTTTTTTCATTCTCTTTGAGTCAGTGGCAGCGGCGGTAAGGAAGTTTCATCGATAAGAGGTATAGGAGGTTATTTGTGTCAGAAGATATGGTTCAGAAAATTACCAGTCACATTAAGGAACATGACAGGTTGATAGATATATTCCAGATGAAGATATTGGAGACGCGGGCGGGTTTTGCCATGGTATCCATGGAGGTTGGACCGGATCATCTGAATGCAGCGGGGCTGTGCCACGGCGCTGCCCTTTTCGCCCTTGCGGACGTTGCTTTTGCACTCGCAGTAAACTGTCATGGAAAGATGGCCCTGGCCATCGAGGCCTCGATGAACTACTTCAGGCCAGTAAGACCGGGGGAGGGAGTTACCGCCATCTGCAGGGAGCTTTTTCAGGGAAGGCGTACCGGCACTTACCTGTGCAGCCTTGACAACGGCGATGGAAAGGAAGTCGCGGTATTCAAGGCAACCGCCTTCAGGGTGGATGAAAAGCCTGTTAAGGTCTATCCACGGGATTAAAACATGGCGGCTCGAGAGAAAAGATTGACCATCGCCCTTGCCGGCAATCCCAATGCCGGCAAGACTACCATTTTCAATCAGCTTACCGGGGCCAGGCAGAAGGTTGGAAACTGGTCGGGGGTGACCGTTGAAAAAAAGGAAGGCTCCCTTACCTTCAGGGACTATGATATCACGGTGGTGGATCTTCCTGGCATATACTCCCTTACCGCCTATTCCATAGAGGAGGTGGTGGCCAGGAACTACATCCTGGAAGAGCATCCAGACGTGGTTGTCGATATACTGGACGCCTCCAACATAGAACGGAACCTCTACCTTGCGGTTCAGCTAATCGAGCTGAACATACCCCTTGTTTTCGCCATGAACATGGTTGACGTGGCCAAGGCCAGGGGAATCATCATTGATTACGACCAGTTATCGAGGCTCCTTGGCGTGCCCATGGTTCAGACCGTAGGCACCAAGGGCCAAGGGATAAGCGGGCTCATTGACACGGTGATAGGTGTGGCCACGGGGAAAGATCCCACCTCTCGTCATATTCACGTCAATTACGGCAAGGAAATAGAGGAGGAAATAGTAAATATCAAGGGGGTCATCAGAAAGGATCCTGACCTGTACAGGAGTTACTATCCGAGATGGTTTGCGCTCAAGCTTCTGGAAAGGGACCGGCTTGTGGAGGAAAGGGCCAGGAAATCGGCCGCTGGCCATGAGATAATGGCCCAGGTAGAAAGGAGCAGGCATAGGATTCAGTCTATACTTGGGGACGATCCGGAGACCGCCATAGCAGAGGCTCGTTACGGCTTTATATCCGGCGCCTTGAAGGAAACCATGCGGCTTTCTCTTGCCGACAAGAAGACCATCTCCGACAAGATTGACCAGGTCCTTACAAACAGGCTCCTAGGCTTTCCGGTCTTTCTTTTTTTTATGTACTCTCTTTTTCAGGCGACCTTCACCATTGGCGCTTACCCGGTTGAGTGGATCGAAAAGGGCGTGGAGCTTCTGTCGGGATTTGCGACGTCCCACATGGCCCCAGGTCTTCTCAGGGATATGGTAACGGGGGGTGTCATAAGCGGTGTTGGGGGCGTAATCGTGTTTCTGCCCAACATTTTGCTTCTCTTTCTCGGAATAAGCCTTTTCGAGGACACGGGATATATGGCCCGGGCTGCCTTTATCATGGACCGGATCATGCACAGCCTCGGACTGCATGGAAAATCCTTCATTCCACTGCTCATGGGTTTTGGGTGCAATGTGCCTGCGATCATGGCCACAAGGACTCTTGAGAGCAGGAGAGACAGGCTTCTCACAATACTTATAAACCCGTTAATGAGCTGTTCCGCAAGGCTTCCGGTCTACGTGCTGCTTGCAGGCGCCTTCTTTCCTCATGCGGCTGGAAACGTAATTTTTGGCATTTATATACTTGGCGTGGTACTTGCAATCCTTGTTGGCCGAGTGATGAGCGTCACCATCTTCAAGGGCGAGAGTGCTCCATTCGTTCTGGAGCTTCCGCCTTATAGGCTTCCGACCCTGAAAAGTGTTTTTCTGCACATGTGGGAGAATACAAGGGTCTATCTCCAGAAGATGGGTGGCGTTGTCCTGGCTTTTTCGATAGTTATATGGTTCCTCGGCACCTTTCCGAGGAATATCGAGTACAGCCAGGCCTACACTGCGAAAATAAAGGTTCTGGAGGAGAGTATGGCCGAGATGGAAAGGGCGGGCGGCAAGGCAAGAGGGCGGATAGTCATGCTGAAAGAGCAGATTAAAAGGCTCAAGAGCTCAATAGAGGAGGAGCGCCTTGCCAACAGTTACATAGGCCGTATAGGCAAGGCGATAGAGCCAGTCATCGCTCCCCTTGGTTTTGACTGGAAACTTGGTGTCAGCCTTGTTACCGGTTTCGTCGCCAAGGAAGTAGTGGTAAGCACGATGTCGGTCCTTTACCAGGCTGGCGAAGAAGACACGTCAAGCCTGCAGAGGGCCCTCAGGAATAGTGGTATCGATAGGTGCACTGCCCTTTCCTTCATGGTTTTTGTGCTTATATACGTTCCTTGCATGGTGACGGTGGTTACCATTTGGCGGGAAACGGCTTCTGTTGGCTGGGCCGTTTTCTCTGTTGGTTATCTGATGGTGCTGGCTTGGATAGTTGCATTTGTTACGAAAGTCACTTGTGCCTTTGTAATTGTTTGAAGTAGATATGTTGAATTAGGTTAAATTGTTACTTAATTTTGTTTTTGTTGATTTTTATTTGACTATATTTGATTACCATAATAGAATTAACCCAAATAAAGAAAGGAAGGAGAAGAAACATGAAGAAAGTAGCAGTTACCATTTTGTCAGCAGTTTTTGTGATGGGCGTGGTTCTTGCTGGGCCGGTTCTTGCCTCTGATGCGGGCATGGCGATGCCAAGCATGAAAGATGTAGCCAAGGCCACTGCCAAGCAAGTTACGGAGCAGAAGCTTGATGAAGCCCACAAGGCTGCGAGCAAAAAGGTTGACGAGGTGATTGGCACCAAGGCAGGTGATGCGGCCAAGGACGCAAACGCAACCGCAAATGTAACCGAAAAAAAGGCCAAGAAGGCCAAGCATGAAATGCACGAGATGAAGACCAAGTCCAAGCACGAGATGCATGAGATGAAGGGGAAATAATCAAACTCTTTACTCAAGTAAGATAATGAACCACAAAGGCCGGTAGGGATATCGGCCTTTTTCTTTTCGTGGCCCGTGTGATAGTATCACTTAGCGTATGATTAGTTTTTTCGTAAACGGAAAGGTAGTCCGGACGGCTTCTGATCCTGCGACTCCGCTCGTCTGGTTTATTAGAGAGGAGCTCGGGCTCACGGGCACCAAATGGGGATGCGGACAGGGTACTTGCGGTTGTTGCACTGTGATGGTGGACGGCGGCGCTGAAAGGTCGTGCCAGATGAGTCTCCAGGATGCTGCATCGCGGAGGATTACCACCATTGAAGGCATCGATGAGGCCCATCCTGTGAAGGTTGCATGGCTTCGAGAGTCGGTGCCCGAATGCGGCTACTGCCAGCCAGGGCAGATAATGAACGCCATTGCATTGCTGTCTCTTAATCCGAGGCCTACCGAAGAGGAGATTGTAGCGGCCATGGATTCGAACCTGTGCAGGTGCGGGACGTACAACCGTATAAAAAGGGCCATTCTAAGGGCCTCGGGCAAGATCAAGTGAAGGCGGCGGCTGAGGGGAGACTTTCAAGGCGGGCCTTTCTTAAGCTTCTCGGCTCAACGGGGCTTTTGATGTCCGTGTCTATGGATGGTGTTGCCGCAGTTTTTGAACCCGAAGGGGTGAAAGACTCCGCCGGTTTTAGCCCCAACGCATGGCTGCTTGTAGGACGGGATGACAAGGTTACAATATACTGCTCTGGTTGCGAGATAGGCCAAGGCGTACTGACCGTTTTGCCTGCCATAGTTGCAGACGAGCTTGACGCAGACTGGAAAAGGGTAAGGGTGCGGCAGGCACCGGTTTCTTCCGAGTACGAGGACCCTGTCTGGGAAAGCCAGGTTACTGCTGGAAGCGCCTCAGTCCACCATTTCTATATGTTGCTCAGGAGGGCGGGGGCCCAGGCCCGGCGGTTGCTTGTTCTTGCGGCTGCCAAGCATTGGAAGGTCCCTGAAGGGGAGTGCAGGACTAGAATGGGATGGGTTATACACCTACCTTCAGGAAAGAGGATGAGCTACGGTGAGCTTGCCCTCATGGCCCAAAGCCAGGGGACAAAAGGGCAGTTGGTTCTCAAGAAGGAAGACAGGTTTACCCTGATAGGCAGGGAATTGCCGAGAATAGATGCCGGTATGAAGATCAACGGCAAGGCCCGATACGGCATGGACGTGATAGTAAAGGGCATGACCTATTGCGTCATGAAGAGACCTCCTGCCTTTGGGGCACGGCCCGCAGGGATGGATTTGTCAGGAACATCCGGAATTTTAGGGCTTGAAGCTGTATTCCGGATTGGCGACAAGGTCGCCGTGGTGGCGGATAGCCCATTTTCCGCATTGAAGGGTGCGGAAGGTATCAAGGTGGAGTGGAAAGGGGCAAGGGACCCGTGTCTCGATGACAGGAAGATAGAAGGTATCTTAAACAGGGCCCTTCACGTGAGGGGAAAGGTTCATACTGCCAGGGGAAATATGAAGGAGGCGGAAAGGAATTCCTTTCTCATTCACGAATCGAGTTACTTCCTGCCCTACCTGGCGCATGCCACCATGGAGCCAATGAACTGCACGGCCTTTGTGGAAAAAGACAGGTGCAGGATCTGGGCGCCTTCCCAGAATCCATCAGCGGTACTGAAAGCGGCAAGGGAGGAAACTGGCCTTGACCCGCAGCACATAGATATAGAGACCACCTTCATGGGCGGGTCTTTTGGCAGGCGTTTTGAGGTGGATTTCGTGCGGGAGGCAATCAAGGTCTCTTCGCGGTTGAAGCGGCCAGTTAAGCTTTTCTGGACAAGAAGCGACGATTTCACCCACGACTATTACCGTCCGGCCAATGCTGCCCGCATAAGGGCGGGGGTAGACCGCCATGGCTGTATTACGTTCTACGAACACAGGGTAGCCGCTCCGTCCGTGTACTATAGAATCGAACGTTCGCTTCTCGACGACGGCATTGACCCGTCGGCAGTGGAGAGCATCCACAACTCAGCATACTCGTTTCCTGCCCTGCACCTGGAATATGTATGGCTGAAGGAGTTGTCGCCACCCCTCGGTTTCTGGCGTTCTGTAGGTAATTCCCACAACTGTTTCACCATAGAAAGTTTCATGGACGAGCTCTCCTACCGGATCGGAATGGACCCCCTGGAGTTCAGGCTAAGGAACCTGAAGGAGCATCCGAGGGCTGCAAGGGTGCTGAAGGTGGCGGCAGAAAAGGCGGGCTGGCATAAGGGGCCCCGGCGGGGCAGGGGTATGGGGATTTGTCAACATTTTCTCGTGTATACCTATGTGGCAGCGGTGGCCGAGGTTAGCCTTGATGCGGATAGCGGGAGGCTCAAGGTACACAAGGTGGTGTGTGCGGTTGACTGCGGAAGGGCGGTCAACCCGGCCATTGTCAGGCAGCAGATTGAGGGCGGGTTCCTCTTTGGCCTGAGCGCTGCATTAAGGGAAAAGGTCTCCTTTGTGCGAGGTGGCGCGGCAACAACAGGTTTTTCGGATTACCCGATCCTTACCATGTCCGAGACCCCTGAGATAGAGGTCCACATAGTGGAAAGTGGTAACGAACCGACTGGAGTCGGAGAGGTGGGCACTGCGCCAGCGGCCCCCGCCGTGGCCAACGCGCTTTTTAATGGATTCGGAATCAGGATAAGAAGGCTTCCCATGTCGCCAAGGGTCCTAACCGGCCTTTTAAGACGGAGAGATATTTAATTAAGGAGAAGGTAAGACAGGAATGTTCAGACAGATCGCACGACTTCAGAGTAGGGGAGAGACCTTTGCCATTGCAACCATCGTGGATGTTGAGGGGTCTTCTCCAAGGAAACCCGGAACCAGGATGGTTGTCCTGCCGAAGGGCCGCACCTTGGGGTCTGTAGGCGGAGGAAGGCTCGAGCGCATGGTGAAAACCGCATGCAGCAATGCCATGGATACAGGGGAAGGCGCCCTTTTGACCTTTGGGCTTGAACCCGAAGACGGCATCATGGCATGCGGGGGCAAGGTAAAGGTTTTCATAGAGCCGGTTATACCGCAAAGACGCCTGATGATAGTCGGGGCGGGGCATGTTGGAAGGGCCCTATCCTCAGCCGCCTCCTTTTGCGGAATGAAAACCCTCCTCGCAGACAGGAACGGGGAGGTTTTCAATAGGCACCACCTTGATGAATCCGTTGGACAGGTGGCAATGGAAGGGGCTATGGAATTTTTCAGGGACTATCCTCCAAGGCCCACCGACTTCATAGTCATTGCAACTGGCAGCCACGAAGATGACCTCATCGTCCTTCGAGAGGCCCTGAAGACCAAGGCCTCCTTTGTGGGCCTGTTGGGAAGCAGGAAGAAAAGGGATACCTTTTTCAAGCGATTGAAGGATGAAGGCATTTCAGATGCGGACCTATCAAGAGTGGCTTGCCCGGTAGGCCTGCCGATCGGAGCTCAAGGGCCGGAGGAGATAGCCATAAGCATCATGGCTGAGATAATTGAACGGAGCAGGAAGGCCGAATGACCTTCCCCTCCCCGCTACGTGGCTCCTGTTCTTCTCCCCATGCTTTCGCCCCATTCCTACTTTCTCGAGTGGGACAGAGTCGCTATCCTGTATTTTTCGAGAATGATAATGGCCACGGCCGTACAGATTATGGCTATGAGCACCACCCAGGCATATTGCTCGATGTAGGCCCCAACAACTGCGCTTATGAACATCATTATGCCGAGGGCCGAGAAACTCCAGCTGAACCTGTATCCATCAAGAAAGGTTGCAAGGGCAAGGGTGACGAGCACGACAAGACCCGTGTTTTCATAGTTGAGGCGGCCCGCCTTTAGCAGGAAAAATATCCCTCCAATTGCCGCCATGGTGGCACCCCAGTGAACGATCTGGGTGATAAAGAGTTCACGTACCGGAAGGTTCAGCTTTTTTTGGTGGACCCAGCCGAGTACGATACCCACGGTGGCAAGTATCAGGGTCATGGCGCCCCAATATCGGTAGCTTACCATTGGGTGAAAATCGGTTATTCCTATGCCTATGACAGAGAGAATGAATGCGGCCATGAGGGCCATGGATTCTATGCCTATTTTATACTTACTCCCTGCCGTCTTGCCGGTGCCGGAGTCCTTGTTTTGAGACGTGACATGTTCCATTACAGTGCCTCCCTGAGCTCCCCGTTTTCCTGTTGCTGAAGTTTCATGCCCAACATGAACAGGGATATTCCGTCAAAGAGGAGGCTTACTCCAATGTAAAGCCCGAGGAAGAAAGGCGACATGGTCGGCCACCCCATAAGCATCAGCACAGCGAGGAACAGGGAGAGAATGCCGTTTAGCAGAAACCAACCCCAGCCAGAGCGCGGATACCGGGCGTGGGCCAGCCCGAATCCGGCGTAGGCGTCCATAAAAAGGTACAGGGTTATCAGCAAGGTCACCGCCGCTATCCCTGCCTTGGGATTGGTGACCATCATTACCCCTACGATCACGAGTACCACTGGCTTGAACCAACCGACAAAGGATTTTGCATGGAAGTGAAAGCTGTAGTAACCGAAAAACACCCCGGAAGCGATCATTATGATACCGAGAAACACGGTCATGGTAACCGCCATTACATGTGGGAGTATGATACCTATCAGGCCTATCGCAGCTATTATTCCGCCAACTATGAGGACAGATCTTTCAAACGCCTTTACGAAGTCCGGATTCCGTTTCTCTTTGGCCTCCATTTCTTGAGTACCTCCAGTGTAATTTTTTTCTCATGTATGGCCGTGCAAGACCGACTATACGCCGGTTCCATGTCATATAATAAGCACTATTGACCGGAAAGAAAAAGGCTTAGAAGAAAATTTTTGTCTGCCATCCGTATCCTGCGTTCGTCCTACCCGTGTTTTTTGTTAGGCTCCGGCAGGCCCTTGCACCTCCTTGCAAGGGCCTCCAGGTCCTTGATTATGAGGTTTCCCCTCTTGTAGTCAATTATTCCTTTTTCCTTCCAATGCTTGAGGTGTCTATTTACGACGACCCTCACCGAGCCCACCATCCTGGCCAGGGCTTCATGGGACATGCCGTGGATCAGGTTTACGGTAGAGCAGTGTTCAGTTGAATCCTGATGCAGAGGAACCGCATGGCGGAGGATAAGGCTCGCTATGCGGGTCATGGTGTCGTGTACGGCAAGGTCTGTGGCGAGGTTCTCTATCTGGCGGAATTTTTCTCCGAGATAAGGAAGGATGTTTTTGCATAGCTCCGGATATTCATGTATCCATTTTCTTGCGGTATCCATCCGGACGCAAAGGATTTCCACGTCGTCAACGGCAATTGGGACCACATTGTGAGGCCTTCCGTCAAGAAGAGATATCAGGTCGAAAACGTCTCCGGTGCCAAGGAGCCAAAGGGTAACCATCCGGCCAGTATCCGGATTGGAACGGGTTATCTCAAGCCTGCCTGAGGCTATGACGTGAAACCTCTTTGTACCATCCTCAGATAGTCTCGAGGTCCCCTTTTTCCATTTTTCTACCCTAAATGCCGCAGATATTTCTCCAAGTACATCGTTTTCTATGCCGGAAAAGAAGGGAGAATTCCTGAGCACTTCCACGTTCCTGTTTTCCATTCTCTGTCCAAACATCTTATTTTCCCCCTGAAACCTTTTTCAACCTGGCTCCACTGTCGTAATCCGGATGATTGAGGCCTTAATGAGTCATTTTTCTCCCATGAAGAAGTCACTTTCTGATACATAGGTTGCTGAACATGGACTATTTGCGCGGTAACCTACACGAGTTCTATTTGCTTCTCGGTATCCTATTTAAGTTGCGGGCACGGGAAAGCAGGGGAAGGTCCGCATCAATTTTTACCAAGTTAACCGCATAAGCGGCATGGATTCAAGGTTTTTTCTTGACTTATGTCAAATGTTAAAATATTAATTATTAAATATTGGTTATAATAGGACATCCTATTAACTATAATTATATCAGGTTTGTTGGTCTTCCAGGAAGAGAGGTGATAGCGCCTTGAAAAACTCCATTTCAGAACCAAACACGTTTTACCTCCTCGGCCTCTGTGAAAGCCTCCTTGCTCACCTGCCCGCGTGGGTTTTCGGCGTGGATGAACACGGCAAGGTGATATGGAGCAACAACTTTTCAACCCAGGTGATAGGCTTTGACCCCATAGAGCTCCAGTCAAGGGAGGGGGGCCTGCTTTCCCTGCTGAGCCCGGAAGCCCGTACAGATTTTAAAGGGAGGATATCCACCGCCTTCAAGGGGGGAGACAATAAGTTTTTCACATTCGATACCGCTCTTTCCCATAAGGATCGTTTCTGCATATATGTAGGCCTGAGGGCCTTTTTGTTCCTGAAACAGGATGGGCGTCCATCCATCCTGTTCTTCATGGCGGTTGACGAGACAGACAAGGTCCTTCTAAAGCGGTTAAACGGAAACGAGGAAAGGCTCGTTACCCTTGGCGTTATGACGGCCGAAGTGGCACACGAAATTAAGAATTCCCTGATTTCCATAGGCGCGCTTGCACGCCTTATGAAGAAAAAGTGCGGAGAAGGTCAAAGGGAAGGGCTTGATCTAATCGAAAGGGAGGCATGTCGTCTAGAGCGGTTTGCAAGGTCTGTAAACGCCCTTGCCAGACCGTCGGGCCCCGGTGGTGGCAGCCGCGATATACTCTCGGTTCTCAAGAAGAGCCTTTGCCTTCTGTCTCCCGAGATCAGGAAAAAGAATATAAAGATAAGCCTGGAACTGCACAAGGACACGAAACACCTATCCGTGGATAGTGACATGCTGATGGTAGTCTTTGTAAACCTCATAAGAAATGCCATGGGCGCGCTGCCTGCCAGGGGAAGGCTCTGGATCAAATCAAGGGTTGGCCAAGAGGGCCTATCCCTGGAATTCGTAAACAAGATGATCAAGAAGCGTATCCATGTGCATGAAACCCTGTTCACCCCCCTGGACCAGGGAGGGACAAGTATCGGGTTGCCGTTTTCCCATAAGATCGTTGAAAACATGGGCGGAAGGCTCTGCTTCAAAAGGGACGGCGATCTTGCTGTCTTCAGCATATTTTTCCCCAAGGAAATGGTATCGGCAACGAGTTGAGCCAATAATATTGTATTTCGCAGGCTACATCCCGGCGTGCCGGGCCTGCTAACTATTCAGAGGTCCCAGTTTTCCCATGGTAAATATTCATTGCCTCCGGCACGTTGGCGCCTTTTATTGTAATTGCGAATATGGCGTTACAAAGCCGCACCGCCTCATCAAGGGGACGCTGGTGGATGTTTCTCCCGGTTGCGTTTCCGGCTGCGCCCGAGATATGAATTTGCTCGTAGAGCCTTGTAAGAAATGTTTTTGCATCAGCGTGGCTTCCGCCCGCACATATTACGCCGGTTCTGCCCGCCGACTTTACGGCCTCCTTCAGGAGTTCGGCCCCATCGCGTCCGCCTGGCTCCGGATAGTTCACTTTTACGAAATCGGCCCCAAGGCAGGCCGCTATGCCCGTGGCACCCGCTATCAAATGGGCGTCCTTCTCCTGCTTTACCGCCTTGCCTCTAGGATACGCCCATATAACAGCTACAAGCCCCAGCCGGTGAGCGCCGAATATGATCCGTGCGGCCTCTGATAGCATTAGGTGCTCGAATTCGCTTCCAGGGTATATGGTGTAACCCACGCCAAGTATCTTGAGCCCCGATTCCTTGCTAAACCTTTTTATCTGTTTTAGTTTCCACAGCGCTGTGCTGATGGGGTCCCTCTGGCCTGTAGGCACGAGATTGGTTTTGCTGTTGATCTTGATAATGTAGGGTACCCTATGGTAATCCATTCCGTATCTTGCAATCAGGCCAAGCTCGGTGGCAAAGGCCCCTATTTCCGCCCTGTCCGCTATCCTGAACATGTGCTCTGGATCGGCATCCTCGGCCGCTATGCCGGGACCGTAAAAATCATTGTTAAGGTGCTCTATCTTCTGGTCGCCCGCCATAAGCATCAGGCGGCCCGTTCCATGTGTCAATGTGTTGAAATTATCCTTGAACTTGATCTCTGCCTCTCTCGGCACATCGAGTGGTATCTTGAATTCTGCCATTGTTTGCTCCTTTCGGACCGGTGGTGCCATCCCTGTTGACTTGTTACCTTGCCGGGCGGGTTGTTAAAGTGGGACTTATGGAAATTTTCTGTAATAACGGTGCGTTCATGCCTGCTTGATTACCTCTCTTGCAAACAGGATGTTTTCGTTTGTCCTGCCGGCAAGAAAGTCTTTAACGTTTTTCACTGTGGTCTGCGCGATGTGGGTTAGGGCCTCTTTTGTGAAGTATGCCTGGTGTCCGGTTACGATTACATTTGGAAACGTGAGCAGAAGCAGGAATACCTCGTCATCGATGATCTGTTCAGACAAGTTCTTGTAAAAGATATCCCCTTCTTCCTCGTAAACATCAAGAGCGGCAGCGCCGAGCTGGCGGTTTTTCAGGCTTTGGATAAGGGCCTTGGTGTCGATTATGGCGCCTCTGCTCGTGTTGATGAGCATGGCGCCCTGCTTCATGATAGACAGCATCTTCGCGTCGATCAGGTGATGGGTCTGAGGGGTCAATGGAAGATGCAGGGTGACAATATCCGAGTTTTTCATCAATTGTTCCACGGTTACGTAAGTGCCCCCGTACTTCTTGACTGCCGGGTTCTCCTTTATATCGTATGATAGGACCTTCATGCCGAAGCCGAGTGAAAGTATCCGGCCCACAATGGCGCCTATCTTTCCGGTACCAAGGACACCGGCGGTCTTTCCCTGCATGTCAAAACCCATGAGGCCGTCAAGCAGGAAATTTTCCTCCCTTACCCGGTTATAGGCCCTGTGTATCTTGCGATTCAAAGACAGCATGAGCCCCACGGCAAATTCCGCCACGGAATAGGGAGAGTATTTTGCCACGCGCATCACCGTGATGCCGAGGCGTTCCGCAGCCTCAAGGTCCACGTTGTTAAAGCCGGTGCACCTTAATAGAACGAGCTTGACGCCTTCGGCCGATAGGTCCTCCATGACCCCGGCGCTTAGGTCGTCGTTCACAAAGCAGCAGACCGCCTGGAACCCGCCGGCCATTATGGCGGTATCTCTTTTGAGATTTGCCTCTGTGAAATGGAATGTGCATATCCCATCAAGGTTTGCCCTGCTTAGAAATTCACGGTCATAGGAGCGGGCGCTGAAGACTATGATTTTTAACGGCATATTGTTACCTCTGCGTCTATAGATTCTAACGCTATGTACTTGCAGGAGCAGTGTCAAGACCAACCCCAATGAGTGCCGTGGTACATAGCGCTTAACTATCCTGCGCTGTGGCTTTCCTGTCAGTTCTACGCAGCGGTCGAGGAATTTTGGGGCAGGTTACGGAAAACTAATCAGAGGTGCATGACACACCTCCCGAGGGCCTCTGAAATGGTTGGGTGGGGGAAAACCACGTTTTTCAGATCCCCTGCTGCAAGTTGCGCCTCGAGACAGCCGGCAATCGTCCCAATGATGTCAGAGGCATGGGGACACAGTATCTCGGCTCCCAGTAGTCTTCCTTTCTTGTCCGCATAGAGTATTACCACCCCTTTTAAGGCCCTGAATGTTTTTGAAATGGTAATGCCAGAAAGCCTGAACACGGATTCCCTGAATGTTGTTCCTGCCTTTTCAAGTTCTGGCTTGCTATGTCCCACTTTGGCATAGGGAAGGGGAAGGGTCTCGATGAATCTTGGAATGTTCTCGAGCCTCGGCGCATGACAGGGGCGTCCAAGAATCTTCCGTACCACGTAAAGTACCTGCGCCCGCGCTGCATGGGCAAGTTTAAGCTTGCCGTTGCAGTCTCCTACGGCAAAATGTCTGCTAAGGGTAGTCTCAAAATGATCATTGGTAGCCACTGCCTTGCCCACTGATAGTTCCGGGCAGGCAACCGCTTTTGTGTTTGGCCTTCTTCCTGTGGCCACGAGCAGAAGGTCAAAGCCAAAGGTCCCCTTGCTTGTGTTGACTTTTACACCGAGATCCGTGGGCGCTGCTGACAAGATCTTTACGGAGGGATGAAAGGTAACGCCGAAATCTGAAAGTATCTCCATAAGATTTTCCCTGATAGCAGGATGGGAGTTGGGGAGTATCCTCTCTCTCCTTATGAACACATGGGGAGGAGCACCGTTAGCTGCGAAAAAGGAGGCAAACTCCAGGGCCACAGGTCCCCCTCCAATTATGGCTATATTTTTTGGCAGCCTCCTTAACTGGAGGGCCTCATTGCTCGTGATGATTTTTTCGCCGTCATAGGCTATAGCAGGGGGAATGTAGGGAGAAGAGCCGGTCCCAAGGACCACCTGTTCGCCTGTGAAGCGACCCGAGCCACATTCCACCGTGTGTGGCGCTGTTACCATCCCCATGCCTTCCACGAGGGCTACCCCCGCCTTTTCAAGCTGCATGCGGATCACGGACGTGGTCTTGCGGAGAATTTCCTTTTTTTCATCCTGTATCTTTTCTATGTCAAGACGCAGGGGGCCGCCCTGGAAAACGGGACGTCTCGTGTTGAGAATAAGGGCGCTGTGATAAAGAAGGTGTTTAGATGGTATGCATCCTTCGTGCAGGCAAACGCCACCGAGGTGTTCAAGCCTTTTTTCAATAAGAAGGCAGCGTAGTCCGGCCTTTTGTGCAATCACGGCGCCGGCGTAGTTGAGTCCACCCCCTATGAATATTATTTCATAGTCCATTGCTAACATCCTCCTTTCCTTCGTTTATGCTTTTAATACACACGCTCGTTCCTCATACCCTTGGTGCAAGGCAGGTTACAAGGGGAATTCAAGAAAGATAAAAAAACGGTGTCCATATCGGAAAGCTAAGGCCTCATGGCAGATGTTCAAGGAACGGCCTTGCGAGTGTACAAGATGCGAAATAGACACCGGCCTTCAACATACTGGAAAGGGGTCTGCGGTGATGGTAAACTACCTTAATGGTAAATGTTTATCCAGAAGCCTGTTCCGTTTCCGCTGTTGTTTTGTCTGCAGGGGCATCTTCAAGGATGGGAAGGCCCAAGCAGTTGCTCAGGATTAATGGACGGAGCCTTGTAGCCAAGGCAGTGGAGACATTCTTGGCAGCGGGTCTTAGAGAGATAATCGTTGTCACGGGCCGATTCCGGAAAGAGGTTGAGACAGAGGTTGAAAACCTCGCGGCAATGTGCGTGTTTAATCCGCTTCCTGATTCCGACATGATAGATTCTGCAAGAATAGGTCTTCGGAAGGTGTCTGCTGTGGCTACAGCGTGCATGTTTCTGCCGGTTGACTGCGCCCTCGTAAGCCCCGAGACTGTAAAAGGCATGATCAGTATTCATGAGGCCATTCCCGGAAAGGCAATACGTCCCTACTCGGGAAGAAAGGGAGGCCATCCCCTGCTTGTGCCAAGGGCCTTTTTCAGGAGGCTTGTATCAGTTGGAAGTCTCAGGGAAGTCTATGGAAGCCCCGACGAGCTTATAGACATGCGCTGCGGGGATAAGTGGGCCTTTCTCGACCTGGACACCTACGAGGATTATGAAAAGGCCGTATGGTCCACTTGCAGGCATGGCGGGCTGGGAAGATGACCCTCGGCAAGCTAAGGGGTGGCTTTCAATGTTCAGCCCAGCCAAAACGCAGGATATTCTCCCGCGGTTTTGCCTCTCTGACCTTTACCAGTATCTCCTGGTCCTGTCTTACCTCCATTCCTGAAGGAATGGGCAGGTCAAAGGTGGTCAGGGTGTTCTGGAGGACAGCCGTGAGGCGTTTTGTGCTCAACTCTATGACCCATGCTTTTAATGTTTCTGACTTACGTGCCCGGAAATATTTTATCAACCAGTAACGGAAGGTGCCCTGATTGACCTTGGCCGCGCTCGAAAGGCCCTGCTTAAGCCAGGGAAGAACCTTTTCCACGTCTTCTTCAGTATGCAAGGGTTTGCCAAAAAGGAGATAAGAGGATATCTGCTGTTGCACAATCAGGTCAAGGGCGCGTCTCAGTGGCGAGGTAACGGTGGTGTACATGGGTAGTCCAAGTCCGGCGTGAGGGGCGGCCTCTGTGCTCAGGAGTCCACGGCTTATGAGCCTTCTTTGCCTGATGTTTGGCAGAAGGGCCGTCTCGTGGCCCGAAATTATACTGTCCCTCGGTGGGGGCTGGCTCCTGAAAAGACCGGGTATTTCATTATTTTTCAGAAACTCGGCAGCCACTTGGTTGGCAAGTATCATGGCCTCTGCCACGAGAAACCTCGCCGGCCCCGGTGTCACGAGGCTTACCGATACTCTGCCTTCTTCGTCAACGGATATGTTGAGTTCCGGTATGGGCAGAGGCAGGGCGCCTTTTGATATCCTGATGGCCTGGCGGGCCTTGCATATCCTGTGCATATCGGCCCACTTTTCCTTGAGCTCAATGGCCGTGTCAACGTCCTGGTAAGTGAGGCGCCTCGTAACGCGCACAACGCTTGGAATGATCTCGGAGGCGAGGATGTTACCAGAGGCGTCAACTGTTACCATGAAGGAAAGGGCTCGTCTTAGCTCGCCCTCGTGGAGGCTCCATGCCTCGTGTGAAAGCACCTCCGGCAGCATGGGTACTTGCTGCTCCGGCAGGTAGATGGTGGTCGCTCTCGAAACAGCGTTCATGAAAAGCGGGGTTCCGGGTCTGATTTTAAGGCCAATGTCCGTTATGTGTATTCCTATCTCAAAGCCCGTTGGAATTCTTTCAAAACTTATTGCGTCGTCAAGGTCCCTGCTTTCGCTGCTGTCTATGGTAAAGATATCGAGGTCAGTAAGGTCCTGCCTTCCATGCTCAAAAATTTCTTCCTCGGCCTCTTGCGATAGTTCCCACGCCTCGGCGACTACCTCTGGAGGAAACTGTGTCTCGATCTCGTGCCGGAGGATTTCAAGGTTTTCGTCCTCCTTCCATATACCTGCCTTTACCATTGTATCAAATGGAGAGAACTTGCCAGCAAGGCCTGCCTGCCTGAACAGCACGTTAACCTCCTGGTAGAAGGGGGACTCGTCCCCCTTGATGCAGACGTCCTTTATGGCCCTAACCCAGTAGTCCTTTTCTTCGTCTTCTACCTGTATTGGGTTTTTTTCGTCCCCCCACAGGTTTTCAAGCCACCTGCCCCCGGCCATGAGTTTTTGGAGACGCTCTGCCTCCCGCCTCCTTTGTGCCAGGAGTTTATCTACTACTATGGGAGTCATGGCGTGTATCGCGCCGTCCCTGAATTTGAAATATGTATGGTCGTCTATAACCGCCCTGATGAGAGCTGCCTCGTGATCCGTCGAAACTGGCCCTGAAAATGCGAGTTCTGCAAGCTCGCGCGGCTGCCATACCTCTTTTTCTTCGTAAGTCAGCTCCCACAGCTCCTTGATGTTTATCTCGGAGGCAAGCCGGGCCCTTTCCCCGAATATGTTTCTGAGCTGTCTGAGGGTATCGCTACGATTGTCAGGTGCTATTGCGTTAGGGGAGACGTGAATAAAACGGTTTCTCGCAACGTTGACTTCCTTGCCGTGAAGGGTGAGACAATGGTATCGGTTGCCCTTCTTGGAAAGCACTAAGCAAGTGATAAACTTTTGGTTTTCCAGAAATTCTACTACCTGCCCCCCTTTCAGTTCCATGCCTTGTATCTTGTATTTTATGGGAGTGCCTTTTCCAGTTTTTCTACCGCTCTTTTAAGACCATAGGCCGCAAGTTCCCTTGCAGTAACCCACCTCATTCCTTCTGACTTATAAAACCGCCAGTTGAACAGGTTTTCCGTAAGGGCCTGCTGGGTTTCATCAAAGCCATATCTCCACAGTACCCGTCCGTCTGAGACGCGGACGAGTATGAGCGAAAAGGCAACGGAGGCAGGACTTTTGACAGAGTACTCGGAACCAATCCGTTCCCGGAACCGGTAGAGTTTCCCGTAGAGTATGGCGTCTGCATCGAGCTGTTTCCCGAAAGCCTTCAGTATTTTGAGTTCCGATGGGTTTACCTTCTTTTGCAAGATATCGTTCAGCAGTCCCATGCACTGTCCCTCGGAAACAGGCTTGAACCTCTTGTCCTTAAGTATAAGGGAATAAAGAATGTCCGTGACCTTTTGGGCTGCTTCAGGGGTTACGTAGGAGCTCGAATAAAGAGACTGGCCCCCGATGTTGCAGGTGGGACGTTCGGTTGCAGGCCTCGTTGTCGCCCTGTCCATGGGAAGAACGGCGATCTTGTGCAGGGCCGGAAGCTTTTGAGGCACATGCCGGGACGACTTATAAAAACACCCCGAGCTCAACAGAACGGCGGCACAGAAACATGTTAAAATTATTGTAACCTGTAGGGGCTTTTTCATTGCCTTTTCCTCTTTATTCTTGCAGGCCAAGGTGCCCGTGGATCATAGCATCCCTTTGCTCGAGAGGACCCCTTTGATTCGTTGATTGGTGGCCGTAGCCTGATCCATGGCCCTGCCAAAGGCCTTGAAGACGGCCTCCGCCATATGATGGCTGTTTTTACCGTACCTTACATTAACATGGAGAGTGATGCCACTGTTAACCACCAAGGCCCGGAGAAATTCCTCAACAAGCTCCGTGTCAAAGGCACCTATTTTTTCAGTTGGGAAGGAACAGTTGAAAACGAGGTAGGGCCTATTGCAAAAATCAATGGCCACCTCGCACAGGGCCTCTTCCATGGGAACGACCTGAAACCCATAACGGTTTATGCCCTTAAGTTCCTTCATAGCCCTGGAAATTGCCATGCCAAGGCCTATTCCCACATCTTCCACCGTATGGTGGTAGTCCACGTGAATGTCTCCCTTTGCCTTTATTTCCAGGTCAAAGAGGCCGTGGACGGTCCACAGGCTCAGCATGTGATCCAGGAAGCCTACACCGGTATCAATGGCGGCTTGGCCCTTTCCCTCCATGGTCAAAAAGATGCTTATGTCCGTTTCCTTGGTAGTCCTGTTGATTCGCGCACTCCTCATGTGTCCGGCTCCACTTAAAGTTTAAGATCGGCATCTAAAAGGCCGATCCATATCTTGAATGGCGATTTTTGACTAAAGATTAACAGCAGAAGCGGAGGCCAACAACATCTTGGCGCGAAGAAAAAAGAAAAAACTGCCGCAGATAGACCATATTCTCGGACCCCTTACAGATGAGTTCGATATCCAGGTTTTCAAGCTCAGGGACATACCCAAGGCCGTTACCTGGGCTGAAAGGGGCAATATCGCCATTCACGAAAACTACCATTCTCGGCGCAGGCAGTCCTACCACGTAATTTGTGGGGACAGGGATAACTTGGCACGTTTTTGTGGCAGGGTAGGCGTGGACCCTGCAAACATCACCGCATCGGAATTTTTCAGGTTCTGGCACCTGACCTGGTTTCCCCATATGAGTGAGGGAAAAAGCGTAGGCGAAATGGGTGAAAATCAGGGCCTGACGTATATCCACCCGTCACGCTGATAGTCCACAAGGGCCCTTATGGCCGCAGGGATCGTGGAGAATATCTCCGGAAGCCTCGATGTGGGAATTCCAAAATCTTTCAGCGAGTTTTCGCAGATATATATCTCTCCCCCATCAAGAACAAACTGCTTCAGATTGTCAAAAAGCGCCCTGTCACACTTGGTGCACCTCGTTACGGAATCGCCATTGGCTATGAGAATCACGCGCAGCTCTTCGTCCCCTTTCCCGGTCTTCAGGAAGTTGAGGCCGTTCCTGACTGCCATATCCCATTTTTCTTTTGCTGCGACGTGGATAAGAAGTTTGAGTTTTTCGTTCATGGTTACAGATTCCCCTGAGAAAATGCAAAGAAGGAAGCAGGTCGGCGCGCAGCCGACCCGGCTACCATCTGTTATTCCACAATGGCTCCCTTGGCTCCGCTTGAGACCATCCTTGCATAGCGGGCCATGTATCCTTCCTTGATTCTTGGCTCTGGCTGTTTCCAGGCGGCCCGCCTCTTTTCAAGCTCCGCCTCGTCAACCTCTATGTCAAGTCTTTTTGCGGTGATGTCCACGGAGATCATGTCTCCTTCCTGGATCAGGGCTATGGGACCGCCCTCCGCCGCCTCCGGCGAGATATGTCCAATTGCAGCGCCCTTTGTTCCCCCGCTGAAACGCCCGTCTGTTAGAAGTGCCACCTGACGGTCAAGCCCCATCCCAACTATGGCAGAGGTTGGGGAGAGCATCTCTGGCATGCCAGGACCTCCCTTTGGGCCCTCATAGCGTATAACAACCACGTCCCCGGGGTTTATGCGCCCTGCAAGTATGGCCTCGTAGGCCTCGTCCTCTGATTCAAATACCCTTGCCGGGCCCTTGTGTTTCATCATCTCCGGGGCCACTGCTGATTGCTTTACTACGGAGCCGTCCGGGGCGAGATTTCCGTACAGGATGGCAAGACCCCCTTCGCCGTGATAGGGGTCATCCACTGGCCTTATGACCTGATGGTCCCGGACGGGACAGACAGAAAAGTTTTCCCTCGCCTTCCTGCCGGATACCGTCATGACCTCGCCGTCAATGATTCCTGTCTTGTCAAGCTCATTCAGCACGGCCTGGATGCCACCTGCAAGATCAAGGTCATACAGGCTGTGGGAGCCTGCCGGGATCATGCTGCAAAGGTGGGGTGTCTTTGTGCTCATTTCGTTGAACACGTCAAGGGGAAGGTCTACCCTTGCCTCGTGGGCTATGGCGGGAACATGAAGGACCGTGTTAGTGGAACAGCCAAGGGCCATGTCCACTGCAATAGCGTTTTTAAAGGTGACATCCGTTGCAATGTCCCTGGGCTTAATGTCCTTTTCCACAAGTTCCATGATTTTCATGCCGGTCTTTTTTGCAAGGCGGTAACGTCTGGCGGATACGGCTGGTATTGTGCCGTTTCCTGGGAGCGAAAGTCCAAGGGCCTCCGAGAGGCAGTTCATGGAGTTGGCCGTGAACATCCCTGCGCACGAGCCGCATGTTGGGCAGGCCTCGTCCTCGAGGCTGCAAAGTTCTTTCTCGGTCATTCTGCCTGAGCGTACTTCTCCTATCCCTTCGAACACGGATATGAGGTTGACCTTTTTCCCATGCCAGGTGCCCGTGAGCATGGGGCCGCCGGTAACCATTATCGAAGGAATGTTGAGCCGCAGTATGGCCATGATCATTCCAGGGGTGATTTTGTCACAGCTTGGCACCACCACAAGGCCGTCAAAGGGGTGGGCCTGGGCCATGACCTCCACTGAATCCGCAATGAGCTCGCGGCTTGCAAGGGAGTAACGCATGCCAAGGTGATTCATGGCTATGCCGTCGCACACGCCGATTCCTCCAAATTCAACCGGGGTGCCCCCTGCCATCCTGATCCCTGCCTTTACCGCATCCACCACTTGGCGTAGGTGAATGTGGCCTGGGATGATCTCGTTGAAAGAGTTTGCTACGCCGATGATGGGCCTTTTTATTTCCTCATCCGTATAGCCCATGGCCTTCATAAGGGACCTGTGTGGGGCCCTTTCAATTCCCTTTTTCATCTTGTCACTTCTCATTTGACACTCCTTTCCAAATTAGAGGCGGCCTTTTTGGAATCCGGTCGAGACCTTTTCCCAAATGGGCAATGCCGCACTAAGCCGTCTGAACCTTTTGTTCGTTTCAATCTTCTTACTTCTTTTGTAGTTTCCAATCAATATGGCCCCAGGTCTTATTTCATTTTCAATAAATTCCTCAAACTCCCTCTCTCCCTCTGTGAGGGGACAGAAGAAATAGACCACGTCAAAGCGCTGGTAGTTTTTGTAATTCATAATGTCTGCCCTGATTATCTGCTTTTTGTCAAAAAAACCTAGGGCAACCTCTATGGAGGCCTCATCCTTTTCTATCCCGTAGGTTTCAAAACCGAACTGCTCTGCAAAGAGCATAACGTTTCCAAATCCACAGCCCACATCAACAAAGCTGAAAACCTCAAGCTCCTGGCAACCGTATTTTTCCCGAAGATACCTTTCAACAAATAGAAGCTGCTCAAAGACCTGCATAGTATCCATGGCCACAAAGGGGTATTCCCTTGATGTTTCGAGCAGGGTCTTTCTCTGTATCTGTCTGGAAAAACGCCCGATAAATCGGTTTATGACCCCCAAAAGAAGCTTCCGTTCCTGGTTGATCACTTCTTCCGTCTCCAGTCGTTGGTAATTATTTATCCCTGTTAAGCCTCGCGTTTTCATTAAAGAGTGCCAAATCACATGGGATTAGTAAAGGGTCCGGACAAGAGGGGTTGGCCTTTCTTGACACGAGACAATTTCGTACATACTAAAATTAAAAGGGATTATTTTTCGATAGGAATCATTTGAGTTCTAATCACTGGGAGGCAAGATCATGAATCCCGGGCAAGCCAAGAAAATTCTCATGAACATCCTTCCTAAAGGTCCTGAAAAATCCTGTACGATCACCCTTTGGAATGGAGAACAACTCAAATTTGGAGACGGCCCTCCCGAGTTCCAGATAAGAATCAAAAGTCCCAATATTTTTGAAGAGCTCCTCGTGGAACCCTCCCTTGCCCTTGGAGAAGCCTACATGCAAGGAGACATAGAAATTATTGGAAACCTTGGCGATGCCATGGAGTGGTTTTACAAAAATGCCGCAGAGGAAAGACTCACTCCATTTCAAAAGGCAAGGGTCTGCTGGCTTCATCTAAAAAAGAGGGCCACAATAAAACAGACCAGAAAGGACGTTCAGGCCCACTACGACAAGGGAAATGATTTCTACAGACTGTGGCTGGATAAGGGCATGAACTACTCCTGTGCCTTCTTTACCTCAGAAGATGAATCCCTTGAGCAGGCCCAGCTCAACAAGATCAACCGAAGCCTCAAGAAACTCAGGTTAAGGGCCGGCCAGAGGCTTTTGGACATAGGGTGCGGATGGGGTAGCCTAGTAATTGAGGCCGCAAGAAAATATAAGGTCAAGGCTGTAGGGCTTACCCTTTCCCAGAACCAATTTGAACTTGGAAGCCAGCGCATTAGGGATGAATGTCTGGAGAATCAGGTGGAAATAAGGCTCAAGGACTATCGGGAGATGGATAAAAGCGAGTACAAGGGTTATGACAGGATTATCTCCATAGGCATGTTTGAGCACGTAGGCAAGGAAAACATTTCTGTCTTTTTCGAAAGGTGTTCGAGACTCCTTAAGGACAAGGGGATAATGCTCCTTCACACCATAGGCAGGACAAAGCCCATGGAGATGGATGCATGGATCACCAAGTACATATTCCCCGGAACTTACCTTCCGGCCCTTGGAGAGCTCGTGGAAGCAGCCGAGGAGACCGGCTTTGATTTCATGGACCTGGAAAACCTCAGACGACACTACGATCTCACCCTTGGCAACTGGGCAAAAAGGTTTGAGGAACATGCCGAGAAGGTGAAACAGCTTTATGGTGAGAAATTCGTAAGGAAGTGGCGTTTTTATCTTTACGGTTGCCAGATGAGCTTCAGGTACAATCCCCTATTTGTATTTCAGCTCCTGTTCTCCCTTGGAAGAAGGAATGACATGCCCTTGGTGCGGGAAGAGCCTTAGTAGTGAAGGGGCCGAACATCCCTCTGACGATGCGATGTCGCTATGTACTGCATGTAAATGAGAAAAAGGGGTTCATGTATATCCCTCATTACACGTCTTATGTCAGCGATATCTATCTTTATGGCCGAGAGCCTGCTATCTCCCTGTTCTGAAAGTATAATGCAGCGGGCAAAGGTTACGCCGGGGCTTTGGAACTCGTCTCCACCGTTTCTATATTGTTTTACTTGGTCGTGCATGTGGACTATTTGCGTAGCCTCGTCTATGAACGGCGGAGTAAAAAGTCTGGTCAAGAGCCCGGCAGTTGCTGCCCATTCAGCCCTATTATCTGTCCGCAGGGAGACGGTTTCGCCGAAGAATTCCTCTATCATTTCATGGGGAAGCGTCAGTGTCTTCCTTACCCCTTCATGGCAGAGGGCCTTGAGGTCAATTTCTTCCGGGCCATCGAGCGTTGCAGTGAGATACGTTTGCATGGCATCAGGAAGCTTTCCTGTCTCGAAGAGGCTGTCTGCCAAGTAGCCAAGTATTCTTCCAGTAGCCTTGCCCGCCATTGCAAGTCTTTTACCAAGCCTTATGACATCATGGTAGTATTCGCCCCTTGACAGGCATAGCATGAGATCGGGCGATTCGATTTCCTGTTCACTTTTTTCAAGTGCAAGGACATTTTCGGAGGCCTTCTTGAAATACGCCTTTCTAAACAGGCCTATTAGGCTGCGCCTGCCCCGTTTTTTTTCAAAGGCCTCCTCCCATTCCTTTTCCCATAGGTAAAGGGCTGCAAGAGGGTCCTTTTCGAGGGCTCGCTTGGTAATGTCACGATCAAGAAAGTCTATAAGGTCAAATTCCAGGGAGAGATCCCTCTGGCCTGGGAAACACTCCTGCCAGTGTTTAAGCCTTTCTCTCGCCTCAATACAATCCAGTTTCAGGAGGGCTTCTATCGCCTTGTTGTAACCTATGAAGGGGGCGTCGAAGAGAGTGAGCTGCGTATTTTTCAAGTGTTGTTCTCCCGGAGCCGGTGGTTATTTCAGTGTAATGTTTATGTTAACATGTACCTTCCAGTTATACAGTTTTTTGGGGCCATGGACCCCTATGTGCCTTGAAAGCCTCCCTTGTATCAGTTAGCCTTTAATCGTGTTAATACAGAGATAAAGCCCACTTACATTCTTCAGGTTTGTATCTGATCACACCAACTTACTTGTTGACTTGTTCTACAGATCGGCAGGGGTGAACGAGGCCGAGCTCCGTGATATGATTCAACGTCACGAAAGGGCCTTGTCTCCGGTTTCATCCTCAAGGACCGTGGAACAGCTACAGAGGCTTGGTATAGTAGAGGCGGTTCCAGGCCAGGAAAGCCTGTTCGAGATGACCCGTCCAGTCGCTTCCCTGCTCTCCTTTCTGCTTCGCCAGCACCGCCTTGCAAGCGTTGAAATCATCCGCGCCTACCTTTGCGACATAGAGCGGTTGTCCCTTGAGTTGCAGGATACCATTGACGAGAACCGGCACAATATGACCGTCCGGGTGCTTGTTGAGCTTTCAGACGTGATAGAAAGGGTGAGGCAGGATTCCCGCAGTACCCGGGACGGTATCATAGGCCAGGTCATGCGTATAAAGGCCAACCGTGAAAAGTACGCTGTAAGGCAGCGTTTTGAGGTAATAAATAGACTTTGGAAGAGGTACCTTGAGCCTCTCAGAGACCTGATTGACGTGAAAAAGGCCATTGATGCAAGCCTTGACAGGCTTCATGCAATGGTGGTGCAGGGAACAAGGGCCTTTCTTCATGACAGGGCAATGTCACGGGAATTTACTGCTGTCTCTTACAGGCTTTTGAGGCTGCGCAGGGACATGCTGTCTGATTAGAGGGAGAGCCTTGCGGAGATCAGTCCCCTTTACGAGGCTCTGAGGAAGGAGAGCGCCCTTTCCAAGGGGGCAAGCATAGCGTTGCAGATCATGGACCGGAAGGGGCCAAGGCGCCTGCGCCTGCGCCTGAGGGAAAGGATGGCTCTTCCCGTTTGGCGGACCGAGGGTTTGCTGTCGGACAGGGCCCTTCTTGCATACCTGCATGGTCTTAAGGGCTACAGGCCGGGACCGGCTCCGAGGATATCTACCACGGGAGCAGGTCTTGGCAGACCCATTACAATAATAACCGTTGAGCGGCTCAGGGACAGGATAATTTCTTCATTGCCCCTTGAAGACCTCCTGGCGTGGCTCCTTGAAAGTTTCAGCGGATACCCCCTCCATGAGATATTAAAGGCCACGGGCGGGTGCTATGTTTCACGGATGTGATGGTGGAGACCCTATATGGAGAAACGCGGTACAGGGTGGGGGATTTTGTCATCAGGTGTTGTCCCAAAAGGGTAGTGAAGGCGGAGATCCGGCGTGGTTGACTCGTCAGGCGCAATTAACCAGGACAGGCGGAACCCCTTTGATCTTCCCATGTTACGCCAGGTCTTTCACGAGCTAAGGCATGGCTATCACATATCCCCGTCAGACGGGGGACTTTACCTGTCGTTAAGAAACAACTTCGATTCCTTCAGGATACTTACTCTTCGAAGGGCTTGGTTTCACGCTCAAGTCCCATCCAAAAGATTTCTACTATTTTTTAGGAACCGGCAGCCTTAGCGACAGAGCGGAACGGATGGCGGTATTCATGTTCGTCCTTAAAGAATGGCTTGCAGACCAGGGTGAACCGGTGGAAGCAGTGCTCATGACCTCCAGTTTCTCTATTGATGAACTTCCGCATCTTTCGGCTGGCCGCTACGCAGGGTACATGAAGGAGACTGGTATTGAAGGCCGTGAAGGTATACTCGATGTGCTGAAAACCATGGAGCGTTACGGTTTCCTTGTCAGGACAGGAGGCTATTCCTTCAAGTTCAAGGCCCCGGTGTACAGGTTCGTGGATCTCTGCCACCTTGTGTTGCAAGAGCATGGTACGAGAGAGGAAGGGGGCTGAGTTCATGAATACCATGATCCTGAACGGTCCGGTACGGCTCATAATGTTAAGGGCCGGCAAGTATGATTATGCCAGGGGTGGAACTCGATGCGCCTGTGCATCTCGTGGGACCTAACAATGTGGGAAAGACATCCCTTATTGCCGCTCTTCAATTCCTTTACATAGATGAACAGAGGCATATGAGCTTCGCCAGGGGAATGGAGGAGAGCAGGCGGTACTATTTTCCTGACCCTAATAGTTACATACTTTTTGAGTGCAGAACTCCAACTGGTTTTAAGGTTCTTGGGGTTAGGGGTCTATGGCCTTTGAAGGGTTACGATTTCGAGCGGTTTCTTTTGACGGCAGGTTCAAACGCGAGGATGTTATCTCGAAAGAGGGGAGAATTATAGATGTCAGGATAATAAAGGCCAGGCTTGCAGCAAGGAACTATGCGCTTTTGGCCCCAAGGCACCTGAGAGGGGCGTTAACTGGTCTTGGGGAATTAAAGGGCGGGCATTTTGGTCTGGTTCCCCTTAAAAGCAGAAACCATTTGAGGCTTTCTTACCTGCGCCAGGAAGAGCTAAAGTCCATGATCCTGGACATATTCAAAGGGGATTTTCACTGTCCCGCAATAGATCTCGAGAAACAGTACAGCGACCACTATCGGAGGGTGAGGCAGGAGACCCTGGACCTTCAGGAGCTTAAGTCTCTTGAGGCCCACATAAGAGAGCTCCTGAAAAAGAATTGGAAACGCTCCATCCTCCTCGGCAGATTGCCTGTGCTGTGGGAGGCCCTCGAAGAGAGGTTTAAAAAGAGGAGAGAGGCCTTTGAACAGCTCCAGGCCAGGCGCGTTAAAGGAGATGGACGGACTGAAAAGGGGGCAGGAGCATGTCAGGGATACGTTGAGGGGCCTTAGGAAGAAGATTTCAGAGATAGGGGGAAAAAGGCGGTGCTTCAGGATCGTATCTGTCCCATGAAAAGGACCAGGAAGAATTTAGGGGTTCAGCCTGTCCCTGACCGAGGCCGAGGCAGCGGGTCTTCAAAGGGAGATCGAAAGATTCGGGGCATTGCTTTCCGGGGCATCAGGACTATCCGCACCCGTGCTGGAGCAACGGGTAAAGGGGTATGAGAGCGAGGCTAAAATGCTCAATAGGAGCCTGTCCAACGTGGAAGGAATACTCGTTTCTTATCTGAAAAAAAGCATGATAAAGAGGAACTTGCCTGCCTTTTCAAGCTGTTTAATCCGGAAATTCTATCCCTTCAGGTGGGACAGCAGTAAGAGTTTGTCATTCATGACCATGACGCCTTTGATGCCCTTGTCAAGGACGCGGCAAAAGGCAGGGATGGCGATACCTTTTCATCGAGGGGCTTTAGCCTCTCCCTGTCTTCGCTGTCAGGGCAGGCTATTGAACGGCTCACTGATCCTGTGCAGATAAGGGCGCGGCTCGACGATGCCTTGAAAAGGCTTGAAAGGGACAGGGGTCTACTCGATACGGCCTTGAGAATGGAAGAGGTCAAGAGGGAAAAGGTAGAGAGGACGGAAACCCTGCATGCCGTTATAGCCCGTATTCAGCGATTCAGGGAGTTTGAGAAACGGGCGTCCTATGTAGGGTAACAGGAGGCGATTCCAGTGATGATTCGAGGTTTTGGCAACGCAAGTCTTGTTTCCATGGATAGTCCGGAAGAAATCCTTGAAATCGCCCGTTTTACTCGTAAGGCGGGCCTTGTTTCTGTGCTATTAACATTCCAGCCCCGCTGGTCTTTCAGGGGCAGGGTATCAATAGTTGAAAACATGGAATTTTTCTTCAACTGTGAAAGGGTGCTCGGTGGAGTGTATATGGCCGTTTTCGGGGGCGACCGCATGTCAGGACTGGTGCTTGACTGGATTTCATCATCTCTTCTTGAAGGCTGTTCATTTGTTCATCTTCCGGACTACGATCCAGTGGGTCTTTCTGAATACCTGCGGTTTAAAAACGTGTTGGGAGACAGGGTGAGCCTGTTCGTGCCTCCACATTTTGAAAAAATTCTTTCCCACTACGGCAAAAGGGCCCTCCTTACAGACCAAGCCCGCCTTATTCCAGCGCTTAGAAATTGCGGAGTATGCGAGATTGTTAAGATCATAAGGCTTTGTGAAGAGTACGGATATGGCCTTGAGCAGGAGATTCTTCTTCTCGGGGAAGTAAAATAAATTGGCTTGATGCAGGATTAATCAATCAGGCCCCACGGAATGATCAGCCACAACGAAATCTTCCCCCTTGAGAAGCAGGGGAAGTTGTGGTTCGATACTACGGGAAGCAGAGAGGCTCGGAAATTCCCGGATTCTTCTAAATTCTCAAGGATAATAGTGATAATTCGAATATTTCGCTTCTTTTGTTATTATAGAGTGTGTGGGGTGATAGAGGTTACAATAGGGGCATCAAATGTTCAGTCTATATATATTTTTTGTGTTTATCCTGCCTTAATGTTTCAATTATATAAAATAAATGAATTTATCTTCGATTTTTAAATTAAAGTGGTTTAATTTACCATTTTTTATTGGTAATTAAATGTTGTGCGAAATATATTATCACCCTATCTGTTTTTCAGAGATTGTAACAAGAATCACAAAAATATTGTGAAAGCTTTAATTTTCGCCATTTTTCTATATTTTTTATTGACAAATGATGAAAATTCGCTAACGATAAGCAGCGATTGCCTTGACGGTTTTTTCTTAAGGCATGGCCAGAGCCAAGACCAGGGAGTTTGATCCGAAAGATCAAAAAAGCAAAAAGGAGATTGCAGTATGGCAAGTTCTGTTTACAGCATCTGTGGAATGTGTGCAGTCCGTTGCCCGATTCGCGTGGAAGTAGAAGACGGCAAAGTCTCCTGGATAGAGGGTAATCCCAATGATCCAGGGATGGGTACGAGCCTTTGTGCTAAAGGCATTTCAGGTAGGGCACTCCTCTATGATGAGGAAAGGCTACAGTATCCTATGATCAGGGATGGAGAGCGCGGATCAGGAAAGTGGAAGAGGGTTTCGTGGGATGAGGCCTTCAATTACATCACCACGAAATTGAAGGACATCATTCAAAAGGACGGAGGCCGGGCTATTATGCTCAGTGACAGGGGAGGGCCCTTTGCGGATTTGCGCAAGGCTTTTATGAAGGCTATCGGCTCCCCGAATTACTGCAATCACGACTGCACTTGCGGCAGAAACACTCATCATGCCTCCAAGTCTGTTTACGGTCTTGGAAGAAAGGGTCTGGCTTACGACTTCAAGAATGCAAAGCATGTCGTGCTCTTTGGGAGGAATATGGCCGAATCCTTCAAGGTGAAGGAAGTCAAATCCTTCATGAAGGGAGTGAAAAACGGGGCCAAGGTCACCTACATTGATCCGAGGGCGGCACTGACTGCCTCAAAGGCGGCAAGATATTGGCAGATAAGGCCTGGAACGGATTATGCCCTTCTGCTCGCAATGGCGAACGTGGTTCTCAAGGAAGGGCTTCATGACAAGGATTTTGTCAAGAAATATGTTAGCGGCCTTACCAAGTTTAAGAGTTTCCTTAAGCCCTACACCCCGGAATGGGCTGAAAAAGAAACAGGCATAGCGGCAGACGAAATCGTTGCTTTTTGTAGAGAGATTGGAAAGGACAAGCCAAAGGTGATTTTCCATCCGGGCTGGCATCTTTCTCGCTATAAAGATTCCTTCTATGTGAGTCGCATGATACACATTATGAACGTGCTTATGGGCAACATAGAGGTGCAGGGTGGTCAGTTCTATCCCAAGGCTCCGAAAGATGCAGGTTCAAAGGGGCTGAAGAGCCTAGGCGCTGACATACCAAAGGTTGAGGAAAAGAGGGCGGACGGCTGTGGATGGAAATACAAGAGGTTTGACGGCGGACCGGGGCTTCTTCATCTCATGTATGAAGCCATTGACAAGGAAGATCCGTATCCGATAAAGGCCTATTTCGTCGTAAGGCATGATCCGCTTATTGCCCTTCCGGACCCGGAAGAGCAGAAACGCATACTAAGCAAGCTTGATCTTATTGTCGTAGTTGACGTGAATTACAGCGAGACCTTTGGGTTCGCCGATGTGGTCCTGCCCGAAAGTACCTATCTTGAGCGCGACACCATGATGCGTACAGACAAGGGCCTGAAACCGGGCTTTAGCATGAGGAAGAAGGCTGTAGAGCCCGTTTACGATACCAAGGCGGGATGGGAGATCTGGACCGAACTTGCGAGCAGGCTTGGGAAAGGAAACTACCTGCCATACAAAACCATTGAAGAGATATGGAGATACCAGCTACAAGACACAGACATCAAGCTCGGAGACTTTGATGAAAAGGGCTTTGTCCAGTTGACCAAGGAACCTATTTGGTACGATAGGGACAAGCTCAAGTTTCCGACTCCATCAGGAAAGATTGAGCTCTTCTCAAAGAGGCTCGAGGAGGAGGATATTCCATCCTTTATTCCTTTCAAGAGTCCGAGGAAACCTGAAAAGGGTGAATTCAGGCTCATTTTCGGTCGTACTGGCTATCAGACCCATGGACAGACTACCAACAATCCAATAATCTCGGAGCTCATGGGAACCAACTGCCTCTGGATCAATACCGAGATGGCCAAGGAACTCGGCATCAAGGACGGGCAGGAGGTAGTCGTCAGTAACAAGGGCGTTACTGGTAAGATAAAGGCCAAGGTCACGGACTTTATACATCCGGACGCAGTCTTTATGCTGCACGGTTATGGTCGTTCGATTCCCTTCCAGACTAGGGCGTATAAGAAGGGGCTAGCCGACCAGGTTTTCATGAAAGGGTTGTTGAAGGTTTGGGACAAGGCGGGGGGAAGTGTCTCCCTTTGTGAGTCCTTTGTAAAGGTCACGCCTGCATAAGGAGGGTATGTAAATGAGCAAATACCATGTTGAACAGGATATAACCCTTTGTATTGGCTGCTTGGCCTGCGAGGCAGCATGCAAAGACAAGAATAACGTCCCCGTGGGTTCCCATTACTGCAAGATGATACCTGTGGGTCCCCGGATGGTCCGAAACGTTCCGGTGGTAAATCATGTCTACATGGCATGTTTCCACTGTGAGAAACCTTGGTGCGTGGACGCCTGTCCCACAGGGGCCATGCAGAAGAGGGAAAAGGACGGCATAGTTTTTGTTGAGGCGGATCTTTGTGTGGGATGCAAGGCCTGCATCAAGGCCTGTCCCTGGGGCGTACCACAGTGGGATTCCAATACGGGTAAGGTAGGCAAGTGTGACCTTTGCAAGGACAGGATTGACCGGGGTCTCAAGCCAGCCTGTGTCACCAAGTGTACAACCGGTGCCCTGGAATTCCTTACGCCGGAGGAAGCCTCGGATAAGAAACGCAAGGATTTTGCCGAACAGATCATGAAACTTGCATAGGAAAGGTGAATTATGACACCGGGAACCTATCTTCCAACAGAATACCTGCCCGTTCTGATAATGTTGGTGTTTTCCACGATTTTCGGAGTGGTGACCCTCTGGGTGGGACGTTTTTTTAGGCTCAAAAGGCCCTATGCAGAGAAACTTGAGGCCTACGAATCTGGTAACCCGCCCTCGGCTTCCCCAAGATTCCGGTTTTCCATCAAGTTCTATCTTGTGGCCATCCTCTTTGTAGTATTTGATGTGGAAGCCATTTTCCTGTACCCGTGGGCGCTGGTGTACGATAAAATTGGCATATTTGCCGTGATAGAGATGTTTCTATTTATATTCTTACTACTCATTGGATATGCATATGCTTGGCGAAAGGAGGCCTTGGAGTGGGAAAGATAACCTCCCCGGATCTTGTGCCGGTAGCTAAAGGCATCAAGGTTATACCCGGCGCGAATACGTTTTTGATGCAGTTTGACAAGATCGTCAATTGGAGCCGTACGGGTTCTATCTGGCCGGTAACCTTCGGCCTTGCCTGATGTGCTATAGAAATGATGGCTGCTGGAAGCAGCCACCACGATCTTGACCGTTTTGGAATAATTTTCAGGGCGAGTCCAAGACAGGCAGATGCCATGATAGTGGCAGGCACCGTTACTCAAAAGATGGCGCCTGTTGTAAGAAGGGTTTATGACCAGATGCCTGAACCGAGATACGTTATCGCAATGGGCAGTTGTGCTTGCAGCGGCGGTGTTTTTAAAACGTATCATACGGTGCAGGGAGTTGATGAGTTTTTACCAGTGGATATCTACGTACCAGGGTGTCCGCCAAGGCCTGAAGCGTTGCTCGAAGGTTTTATTCGACTTCAACAGAAGATGATGAAGGAGGAGATGAGGTGGAGCCGCTGGAGATAGCCAAAAAAGTGAGGGACAGATACCCCAGCGAGTTCATAGAAGCTTATGAACATCGTAGTCAGGTGGGTATCGTGGTGAAAAAGGACAGGATAGTCGAAATTCTGAGGTGGCTGCATGACGATCCGGCTTTGCAGATGAATCACCTTGCTGATCTTTGCGGTGTTGATTACCTGAACAAAAAGAAAGTGCGGTTCGAGGTTGTTTACAATCTTTATTCCATTCCGCAGAGGCACCGTTTGCGCGTGCGGGCACAGGTACCTGAGAATGACTGTCAGATAAACTCCGTAACGGAAATATGGATGGGCGCCAACTGGCATGAAAGGGAGTGCTTTGATCTTTTCGGAATAACGTTCAATAACCATCCAGACCTCAGGAGAGTGCTCCTGCCCGATGAATGGGAAGGACATCCGCTCAGGAAGGATTATCCGCTCGATGGAGGGGGCAAGCGCTGGAGCGGTTACGAAGAGGTAGTGGAAAAATCCAAGAAGTTGAGGGAATACGACTTTTACGGACTTTACCAGGATCCTACCAAGAAGGCGGGGCAAAAAGATGCCAGAGAATAGAGTCGAATCAAAAGGAATAGTTAAGGAAGATATAGCTTACGAGCCCTATACTATTGCCATGGGTCCGCAGCACCCTGCAACGCACGGGGTGCTAAAGCTCAACCTTGAGCTCGATGGTGAAACGGTTTTGAAATGTACGCCTCATGTAGGATTCCTACACAGGGGTGTGGAGAAACTGGCAGAAAATCTGTCCTATGCGCAGACGCTGCCGTTGAGTGACAGGCTCGACTATATTGCCTCAATGGCTAACAATGTGGCCTACAGTATTGCCGTAGAAAGGCTCCTTGGCATAGAGGTTCCTGTCAGGGCAAAGTATATACGCACCATTGTTATGGAAATGGCTAGGCTGACAGGCCATCTGCTGTGGCTTGCGACACATGCTCTCGATATCGGAGCCATGACCGTTTTCCTTTACTGCTTCAGGGAAAGGGAAAACCTCCTTGACATGTTTGAGGAAATAATAGGGGCGCGACTTACAACGAGCTATACATGTATTGGCGGTGTACGACAGGACATAACAGGCCATTTCCTGGAAAGCCTTTACGCCTTTACGGAAGATTTTCCGTCCAAGATCGCTGAGTACGAAACTCTCATCGACAAAAATAGGATATGGCTGAAGAGGACTCAGGGAGTGGGCATCGTTACTGCGGAGGAGGCGGTAAGTCTAGGCCTTACGGGTCCTACATTAAGAGGCTCCGGTGTTGATTACGATGTTAGGAAACATATGCCTTATGACGCTTATCCGTATGTGGACTTCGAGGTGCCCATAGGCTCCAAGGGGGATGTCTACGACAGGTACCGTTGCCGCATGGAAGAGATGCATCAATCAAATTCCATTATCAGGCAGTGTATTGAAGCAATGCCACCAGGTCCGATCCGCGCGGAGGACGCTCCAGATCTCGTTATGCCTTACGGTGTTCAAAAGGAGGTTGCGGCGGATGCGACATTTTCATCCGGCGTGATAAAACTTGTCAAGGACCGACACCGTTACATGGATGGAGACGTGTATGTTGCTGCTGAGGTACCAAAGGGAGAGCTGGGCTTTTACTTCGTAAGTGATGGTAGGGGTGTGCCGTACAGGATGCACATACGTGCCCCATCATTCATTCACATAGCTGCCTTGTCATTCCTATGCAAGGGGCAGATGGTGGCGGATGTCATAGCTGTAATCGGTAGTGTAGACGTAGTATTGGGAGAGTGTGACAGATAAGTATTGGGGGATAAATGGAACTCTTATGGATCCTCATTAAAATCATCATAGTCTTTGCGGTGGTAATGCTCCATGTTATGTATGCCACCTATTTCGAACGGAAGGTTATAGGCCACATGCAGGTACGGATGGGACCTATGAGGGTAGGTCCTCATGGAATACTGCAGCCTATTGCCGATGGTTTGAAGCTCTTCTTTAAGGAAGACATCATTCCCACCGTGGCTGATAAGAAGGTGTTTTACGCGGCGCCGCTGATATGTCTTATTTCAGCCCTTAGCGCGGTAGCTGTGATTCCCTTCTTTCAGGGTTTCGCCATAGCAAATATCAACATAGGCCTTTTATACATTTTTGCCATGAGCTCGCTCGCTTCATACGGGGTTGTGCTTGCAGGCTGGTCATCGAATTCAAAATATTCGTTCCTCGGCGGGCTTCGTTCCTCAGCACAGGTCATAAGTTATGAGATCGCCATGGGACTTAGCCTGGTTGGAGTAATGATGCTTGCCGGTTCCTTGAACCTAACTGACATAGTTAATGCACAGATGAGCAGTTCCTGGAAAATATACCTCATACCGCAAATAATAGGTTTCTTTGTCTTCGTGGTAGCGATGCTCGCAGAGACAAACCGAACACCCTTTGATCTGCCTGAAGCAGAATCGGAACTTGTTGCTGGGTACTGCACGGAATATAGCGGTATGCGTTTTGCGCTCTTCTTCATGGCGGAATATATCGGTATGATAATCATGTCGTGTCTTGCTGTGGTGTGTTTTCTTGGCGGATGGAGCGGGCCATTTGAAGTTCCTGGGATACCATTTTTCTGGTTTCTCTTGAAGGTATATTTCTTTATCTTCTTCTACTATTGGGTAAGGGCCACCCTGCCGCGGTATAGGTACGATCAGCTCATGGCCCTTGGATGGAAGGTCTTAATACCACTGGCCCTGTTCAATATCGTGCTTACAGGGACAATAAAGTCATTGTTCGGATAACTCAGGCAGGTAACTTATGAAAATTCAATACGATACCAGGAAGAAGTTAGCGGAACGAATATTTTTGATAGAGATTCTCAAGGGGCTGGCGCTCACCCTGAAAAGGCTTTTTACTAAGTCTGTAACTGTTCAATATCCAAAGGAACGAAAGAAGCTGTTTCCGGGCTTTAGGGGGAGACACGCCCTCATCAGGGATCCAAATACGCAGGCGACTAAGTGTGTAGCTTGTATGAGGTGTGCTACTGTGTGTCCTTCACGGTGCATATCAATCAGGTTTTCCGTGGATAAAAAGACTAGGGCGAGAAAAGTTAACTCATACGAAATCGACGCCCTAAGGTGCATCTTCTGCGGTTACTGTGAAGAGGTATGCCCAGTGAACGCGGTGGTCCTGACTGAGGAGTACGAATACTCTGATTATACAAGGGACCCCTTCCATTTCGACATGGATAGACTCCTGAAGAACTGGGATGAGTTCCTGGATAAGAACAAAGTGGATCAGGATAAATACAGAAATCCGTTCCTCAGGCCAAGGGGACTGTCACTCGGTGATCTTCCTGCCGGAAAGCGGATAGACGTTCCAGAGGAATGGACATACGAAGGACAGGTTATCTGGAAGGATGGAAAGGCTGTATCTGCCAAGGAAGCCGCTTCAGAATAGGGAGGGATAAATGGTTCAACTGTTATTCTTTTATTTTGCCTTTGTCGTGATAGCGCTTGGGCTCCGTATTGTGACCTGCAAGAACCCGGTACACAGCGTTTTACTCATGCTGGTCCTTTTCTTCCACATGGCGGGGTTTTACTTACTGCTGAATGCAGAGTTCTTGGCGGCGGTTCAGATCATAGTGTATGCCGGGGCAATACTAGTGTTGTACCTGTTCGTACTGTTTCTCGTCAACCTCAAGGAAGAGGTTAGGATGAGTCCCTTTATTGAAAAGGGAAAGTGGCTCGGCATTGTCGGTGCGTTAGCCCTCTTTGTTACTTTTTTAAGGGGCGTAAAGAGCTTCACGTTGGGACCCCACGGAACATATACTATTGAGAAGGTCCAGCAATTGACCCATACCAAGGCCATGGGGGAGGCAGTCTATACTACATACATACTGCCCTTTGAAATAGCGGGCATTATTTTGCTCGTAGCAGTTGTTGGCGGACTGGCATTGGCAAAAAGGGAAAAGAAGGGGGCATAAAAAATGGTCCATTTAAGCTGGTATCTTACTGTATCAGCAATGCTTTTCTGCATAGGCATGTTTGGTTTCTTGACGAGGAGAAACATAATAATGATGCTTTTGTGCATAGAGCTTATGCTGAATTCTGTAAACCTTAATCTTGCTGCCATGAGTCATTATATGGAAGATATTAGGGGGCAGGTTTTGGTATTTTTCATAATAGCGGTAGCAGCAGCCGAGGCAGCGATAGGGCTGGGTATAGTAGTCACCCTGTTCCGCAACTATCACTCTGTCCACACTGAAGACATTACAAAGTTGAAAGGATGAGGTAGAGATGAACATTCCCACTTATTTACTTGTAATTCCGTTTCTGCCCCTGGCTTCGTTTATATTTACGCTACTTGTGGGCAAAAGGATGGGTGAAAAGGCGCACTGGCCTCCTATCCTTGCAGTGCTGATATCTTTCGGCTGCGCATGTTACGCCTTTGATCAAGTGCTTCATGGAGCACATGTAAACGCAGACCTTTACACTTGGTTTGCGGCAGCCAAGTTCAAGGCTTCGGTTGGCTTTCTTCTTGACGAGCTCACGGCGGTGATGCTCATAGTCGTAACGACAATCAGCAGCTTGGTCCATATATATTCAGTGGGCTATATGCATGACGATCCTGGTTATTACCGCTTCTTTTCCTACCTTAGTCTGTTTACCTTTTCCATGCTGATGTTAGTGCTTGGTAACAACTTCCTGCAGCTCTACTTTGGTTGGGAGGCTGTTGGTCTTTCATCCTATTTGCTGATCGGTTTTTGGTACCACAAGAAATCGGCGTCAGACGCAGGAAAGAAGGCCTTTATAGTCAACAGGTTCGGGGATTTCGGTTTTGGCCTTGGTATCATGGTGATCTTCCTTGTATTCGGCTCAGTGCATTACGACACCGTGTTTGCACATGTCCACGAGGTTGTGGGTCAGACTTACAATTTTATGGGCATGAACTTTAACGTGATAAACCTTATTGCAATATTGCTCTTCTGCGGTGCTGTAGGTAAATCTGCGCAGATACCCTTGCACGTCTGGTTGCCGGATGCCATGGAGGGTCCAACCCCTGTCAGTGCGCTTATCCATGCGGCTACCATGGTTACGGCTGGTGTGTTTCTCGTAGCTAGGTGTAATCCTATATACAGCCTTTCACCTCCCGCGATGAATCTCATTACAATCATAGGTGCGCTTACTTGTTTCTTTGCGGCTACAATAGCTTTGGTACAAGTTGATATAAAAAGGGTTATCGCCTATTCGACCATCAGTCAGCTCGCCTATATGTTCATAGGCTGCGGGGTTGGTGCTTACGGAGCCGGTATTTTTCACCTTTATACACATGCTTTTTTCAAGGCACTGCTTTTCCTCGGGGCAGGTAGCGTAATTCACGCCATGAGTGATGAACAGGACATAAGGAAGATGGGTGGGCTAAAGAAATATCTTCCGGTTACCTACTTCACGTTTCTCATGGCGTCACTGTCAATATCGGGAATACCACCGTTTGCTGGTTTTTTCAGTAAGGATCAGATACTTGCGATGGCTTTCGCGTCGCCGGTCGGTTCTGGCAAGTTTGCATGGTTTCTTGGAACGGTGGTAGCTGGTATGACTGCCTTCTACTCTTTCAGACTTATATTTCTTACCTTTCACGGAAATTTCAGGGGTACGGAGGAACAGCGAAAGCATTTGCACGAATCTCCTCTTACCATGACAATACCCCTTACGTTTCTTGCTCTCGGATCACTTGCTGCAGGCTGGGTAGGTGTTCCTGAGGTGCTTGGCGGAGAAAATGGATGGGCACATTTCCTTGCTCCAGCGGTTGGGCATCCAGCAATGCATTTGAGCGAGTTCACTGAGTGGGCGCTAATGACTATTTCAGTGGCCGCAGGGCTCGGAGGGATATATCTGGCCTATGTCATGTACATGGTCAAGCCAAGGATTCCGGTAGAGTTGGCGCAAAAATATCCGAGGCTATATGACGCGCTTTTCAATAAGTATTACGTTGATGAATTTTATAGCGCCACCATAGTCCAGCCTACTATCAATTGCGGGCGTAAGGTCCTCAGGGGCATTACCGACGGCAAGATTATAGAGGGAGTGGTAAATGGCGTTCCAGGATTAATCGGCAAGTTTAGTAATTTACTTGCAAAACTCCAAAACGGAAGAGTCCAGCACTATGGCGGAGTAATGGCTGTTGGTGCGTTTATTCTTCTTTGGATATTCATGTAACCAAGGGGAGGAATAGCGAACATGGATTATGGATTTCCAATACTAAGTTCCCTGATTTTTCTGCCGATAATCGGGGCAGCGGCGCTGCTTTTCATACCGCGTTCTAACGAGGGTGATGTCAGGCGCATGGCATTGCTGGTTTCCATAGTGGAATTTTTGCTCTCTTTGCCCCTGTGGTTCCAGTTCGACAAGACGACCCATCTGATGCAGTTCGTGGAGAAACATCCATGGATTCCTGCGTGGAATGTCAATTACTATCTCGGAATAGATGGCATAAGTATACTTTTCGTGCTCCTTTCCACGCTTATTACCATACTCTGTGTGCTTGTTTCTTGGACAGCCATTACGGACAAGGTGAAGGAGTTCTTCGCTGCCCTGCTCTTTTTAGAAGGTGCGATGATCGGAGTGTTCTGTGCCCTGGACTTTTTCCTCTTTTACATATTTTGGGAGGCCATGCTAATTCCCATGTACCTCATAATTGGGGTCTGGGGCGGCCCGGGCAGGCTTTATGCCGCTATCAAGTTCTTTCTGTACACCTTGGTGGGTAGCGTGCTAATGCTGGTAGGCATTATTACTCTCTACTATCATGGCGGCCATACCTTCGATATTCTGAAGCTATCTGCTCATACGTACCCGCTGAAGCTACAGATGATTCTTTTCTGGGCCTTTTTTGCTGCTTTCGCGGTTAAGGTTCCCATGTGGCCGGTGCATACGTGGTTGCCGGACGCGCATACGGAGGCACCTGCCGCTGGTTCTGTAATTCTGGCCGGTATCCTAATCAAAATGGGAGCATACGGTTTTCTGAGGTTCTCGATGCCAATGTTTCCTCAGGCTACGCAGGCCATGATGGTACCCATGTTGGTACTATCCATAATTGCAATAGTTTACGGGGCTGTAATTTGCTTGGGACAGGATGATATGAAACGTCTCATTGCCTACAGTTCTGTGAGTCACATGGGCTTTGTTACCCTTGGTATGTTCGCGCTAAATTATCAGGGTCTCGAAGGAGCAATCCTTCAGATGGTCAATCACGGGGTGGTCACTGGGGCACTTTTCCTGTCGGTTGGAATAATTTATGAGCAGACCCATACGAGGGAGATATCGGATTACGGGGGGCTGGCGACTCTTACGCCAATATTCGCCGGTTTTTTCATGGTATTCACCTTGGCGGCTGTGGGTTTACCTGGACTGAATGGATTCATTGGTGAATTTCTTATAATCCTGGGAGGCTTTGCCACGAAGACATGGGCTGGTTTCTTTGCTGCCACTGGAATCATAATAGGCGCCGGCTATATGTTGTGGCTGTATCAGCGTGTTTTTTTCATGGAAAAGAACCCCAAGATGGTATCTCTCGGGCTACGGGATCTTAACTGCAGGGAGCTGGTAACCTTGCTTCCTATGCTGGTGCTGATATTCTGGATAGGAATATATCCAAATGTGTTTTTAAGCTATATGCATGCATCGGTTGCTCATTTGTTGCAACAGGTCAATGCTTCGACAGGAAGTGTCCAGGCAAATTCCAATGCCGTGGTAGAATGTGCGCTTCGATTCATAGGAGGCTAGTGGAGACATGGTTACAGGATTTTCTTTACCTATAATTGCACCCCTTGGGCCTGAAATCTTTCTTGCTGTCATTGGTTGTGCCGTAATACTCGCTGACATAATATGGAAGGAACAACGTTATGTTGTCCCAGTAGTCAGCATGGCTGGTGCGGCGGCAGCCCTGATCATGGTTACCAAGGCCTCTGGTATTTCCTTTAATGGCATGTATACGGTCGACGCCTTTAGCGCCTTCTTTAAAATAGTTTGTCTCTTGGGATTGATGTTCGCCATACTTATGTCTCTGCGCCATCTTGATATTATGGGAGTCCAAAGGGTTGGTGAATACTATAGCCTAATGATATTTTCGTGCGTGGGTATGATGATTATGGCCTCGGCAACAGACCTTATTGTACTGTACCTCGGCCTTGAGTTGATGGCATTAAGCGTCTATTGTCTGGTGGGGCTTCTCAAAACAGATCCGCGGGCTTCAGAGGCCGCAGTGAAGTACCTTCTCCTTGGTGCCTTTTCTTCGTGTTTGCTACTTTTTGGTATGTCCTACCTATACGGTACAACAGGGACCACTGATATGGCTGCTATATCAAAGGCCATGGCTGCGGGCAAACTCACTGCCAATCCCGCATTCATGATGGGTCTTGGGCTTGTGGTTATTGCATTCTGTTTCAAGGTTGCGGCAGCGCCGTTCCACATGTGGACACCTGATGCTTATGAAGGGGCCATGACACCGGTTACCGCCTATATGTCAGTAGGGCCAAAGGCGGCTGGCTTTGCAGCACTTGGAAGGGTTCTTATGGAGGCATTTCCAAATGCGCATTCGGAATGGGTTACTGCCATGATCATTCTAGCCTTTCTTACCATGGCTATTGGTAATATCACTGCCCTTTGCCAGACGTCTATCAAACGAATGCTTGCCTATTCTTCCATAGCACACGCCGGGTACGCACTTATCGGGTTCCTTCCCGGAACTGCTGAAGGCGCTTCAGCAACAATGAACTACCTTTTTATGTACCTCTTCATGAACATGGGGGCCTTTGCTGTCATAATACTCCTTCAGTACAAATGTCTAGTAGGTGAAGCTCTTGAGGACTATAAGGGGCTTGCAAAGACACATCCAGTGGCCGCTGGCCTAATGCTTGTTTTTATGTTTTCTCTCACAGGCATCCCTCCAACAGCTGGGTTTATTGGCAAGTTCAATATCTTTATGGCAGCGCTCCATGCAGGATACACGTGGATAGTTATATTTGCCGTGCTGTTCAGCGCCATATCAGCATACTTTTACCTGCGGGTAGTAATGCTTATGTATATGTATGAACCTGAAAGGGAAATGGAGATTGCTCCATCGGGTGCCCTTTCGGCGGTTTTGGCCATAGCCTTGACGGGAGTAATTCTTCTCGGCTGTTATCCCAACGGAATACTTTCTTATGCATCAAAGGCAATAATGGGTCATTAATAAAGTGCGGCTGTCCTTTGCCTGTTGAGGCACCGCGGTCTTAGTACCTCGGTGCCTTTTTTAATCTGTCGGGCTGTGTTCGGTGATTTAAGGAGGATATGTCGCTACTATGAATTGTAAAGTGGCACGGTCTGCCATCTGCTGACATGTTTCTCCTTTAATAGTCCTACTGGTCAGGCGCTCAATAAGTACCATGAAAAGTTAAATGGTCCTAACCAATCGGCTCATGCCAAATTAATTCTCTCAAGAGGTGTATTAATGAAAAACTCAGATTGGTTTTTTGTGCCCTTCTTTTGTTTTCTATTATTTTCCCAACATGTTTATGGAGGAATTTTAGTAGATCCCACCTGGGTTAGTACCCATCTGAACCAGGAAAACTTTAGGGTTCTAGATATCAGCAGGGACCCGGCGTCCTTTGAAAAGCGTCACATCCCCGGTGCGCTTCAGGTATTCAGGCACAGGGACCTAGAAGATTACCAGCATTATCCTCCAGTAGGCTATCCACAGTTACATCAATTTCTTAGCCTGATGAAACGGCTTGGTATTTCAAACCAGACGACAGTTGTTGCTTATGATGATAACAGAGGCATTTATGCATCAAGAATGGTTTTTCTTATGCAGCTTTACGGACATTCGCTTAAAAGACTCAAGATATTGAACGGGGGCATCAAACGGTGGATAGATGAGGGGCTACGGGTAGAGAAGGGACCGGCCCGCCCTGGTCACAGGAAGAGGTTTTACAGGCCAGGAAGGAGAAGGACCGATTATCTTGCTACTTGGCAGGAGATATACAGGAAAGTTGTTCTATCAAGTTCTGATAAGGTGCTACTGCTTGATGTCAGGCCGGAATCTGAATATGACGGAGAGACCGTACGGCTCGTGCGTGGTGGTCATATCCCGGGGGCAATTAACCTCGAAGTGGCGTCGGTAACCGTCCAGAAGGATAATGAAATCTGGAAAAGTCCGAGAGAGATTGAATCGGTTTTTAGGAAAGCAGGTATAAGTCGGGACAAGGACGTAATAATTTACTGCCATTCAGGCGATAGAAGTGCGCATGCATTTGTAATTTTAAAGGATCTTCTTTATTATCCGAATGTTAGGATATATGAACGTGCATGGGAGGAATGGGCTGTTTTGAGGGCGCTTCCTATTGAGGAATAGGTCGTGAGGGTCTGTAATAATTATGTCGCCAATGGCCTGCCGTGTTTCCATGGTGAGCTCTCCCACTTCTTCACTTGATGTTTTCTTTGCTATCTGCCTTGACAAGTTTTTTTGCCCTTTTCGAAGCGCTGATAAGCCGTTGTTCAAGGTGAATGCGTGCATGCTCCAGCTGTATTCCCCGATCGTTTTCATCTACGTAAAGAGGTGGACCATAAACCACTGCAACCTTAGAGAAAGGCAGGGGGAGCAGGAGCCTGTCCCAGGTCTTGAAGTGGTAGGCTGGCCTTGCAGCCATTCCCACGGGCACTATGGGCAGCCCAGTGTTTCGGGCAAGGACGACGGCACCTTTCTGCGCGACATAGGGCGGTCCCTTCGATCCGTCTGCCACTATGCCAGCACTGACAGCCTGGCGGTCTATGAGTCTTGTCATCTCACGTATGGCCATAATGCCTCCCTTGAGCCTTGAACCTCGCACAGGATACTGCCCCCATATCCTAAGCGCCCTTGCGACCCATTCTCCGTCCTTGCTTGCACTCACCATGATGGCCGCTGGGAAAGTCTTGAAGTGAAAAAGGCAGTAAATGAGTGTGGAATGCCAAAGGGCCACTATGACTTGCTGATTGAGGTCAAAAAGCCGGGCTGAGCGGGGATGCGCCTCTATAGTGGGACGGCATGACGACAGCCATGTCTCGATACCCTTCAACAGGCCCCTGAGCCATAGCGATTTTTTCTTTCCCAGTGTCTTCATCTCTTCATCTCATTGTCAGCAGCTGATTATATGGCCAAAGGGCGAAAAAATGGCGTTTTTGACCTCCCCGTTCATATGAAGCACGGTTTCCGGCCATATCACTACGTTTTCCATCTTTAGAGAACCAGATACCACGGCATCTTTCCCGATAATAACGTTCTTGCCAGTAGTTACCTCTGGTCCAATGGCGCTATGCTTTTCCATGAACCTGCTTTTTCCATTTCTCGCAAGGAGTGAAAAATTTGCGCAAAGATATCCTTCGGGGGAGCCGTAGTCATGCCATATCCATTCATTTTTGCCTTCATTAACCAAATCCTCGGCTCTGCATCCGCGGATTTTTCCCCCCTCATGGATGAGTTGCTGTACGTAGGGTATAAGGGGGAACGGGCCGGAAGGGGCGTCAATGAAACATCGAGGGCTGAAAATGGCAATGCCTGTGTAGGCCAGGAGGTCATCTCCATCGCCGTTAAAGGAAATAATATTTTCGCCCTTTAACTTTACCTTGTTGAAAGGGGGCCTGTCATGAAGGCAGAACATTGCCAGGGTATCAATATCTTGTTGTCTGAAAAGAGCGTACAACTTTTTCACGGGCAGGTTTGAAACTATATCAGCGTTGTGAACAATGAGAGGAGTGTCATAGCCAAGGTGGTTTATGAGATTCTTTACGGCGCCTCCGGTATCAAGAAGTATCCTTTCACGCAGTAGGGAAACCTTGGCCCCGAGGCTGCTGTTTACTTTCCATCTTTCGATTTCGCCCGCAAGGTGGTGGCAGTTTATTGTAATTTCATAAAGGCCCTCTTTTCTGAGCTTTCGAATAAGCCTGTCAAGGGCCGGTGTATTAAGTAAGGGAAAGAGGGGCTTGGGTACCCTTTTCGTCAAGGGCAGCAACCGCGTACCCTTGCCTGCTGCCAGAATGAGACAGCGGCAGTCAAGGCTCATTTTGGCTTTATTAAGTGGACGTCTCAGGAGACGGTGGTTTTTTCTCTTGAAGCTTCCTCGATCTCGGCCCTTTTCCCTGTTCCAGTATCCTTCCCAGTGTCCTCGTCTATCTCGCTTAACCCTTTTTTGAAGGCCCTCAAGCCTTTTCCAAGCCCAGCTCCGATTTCAGGCAGCTTCTTACCTCCAAACAAGAAAAGGGCGATAATTAGAATTACCAGAAGCTCCTGTGTTCCTAATCCAAACATGTTTTCCTCCAATAGCTGCCTTTTAACTTGCCCCGTAACTATGCAGTCCTGATAACAAAAAGTTTACACCAAAATAGGTAAAAATGACAGAAACAAAACCGATGATGGACAGGTAGGCGATCTTCTTCCCGGCCCAGCCCCGGACAAACCGCGCATGCAGTGCCGTGGCGTAGACGAACCAGGTTATGAGAGACCATGTCTCCTTGGGATCCCAGCTCCAATATGTGCCCCAGGCCTGGTTGGCCCAAACTGCCCCGGTGATTATACCTACTGTCAGCCAGAGAAAGCCGAAGATTATGGTCTGGTGCATGAGCTCGTCCAGCATGCGGCGTGAGGGAAGGGCATCTATCAAGTAAGAAGACGAGGCCCGGGCGCCTCCTCTTACGAGATACATGATGCCGAATCCACAAGCCACTGCGAAGGACGCATAGCCAAGGAAACAGGTTATGACGTGGGCTATGAGCCAGTTACTTTGAAGGGCCGGTATTAGCGGCTGTATGGAGTCCTGAACGTTTGGGCTGAAAGAAGCATAGGCCATTGCAAGACAGGCAAAGGGCGTGGCAAAGGCCCCGATTACCCTGTTCCTTGTCTTGAATTCCACCACAAGGTATACGAGTATGGTGACCCAAGAGAAAAATACGAGTGATTCATAAAGGTTTGAAAGGGGGGCGTGTCCGTATCCCATCTGGTAGGATTCGTACCAGCGCATCCCTATTCCCACGGTCTGCATTATAAAACCAGCGACTGTCACAATGGTTCCAAGAACCCCCACCTTTTCAAGCCTGAATATCCAGTAAAGAAGATATATGGCCGTGGCTCCGAGGTAAACGAACGTGGTCAGACTCAGGATGTATGAGCTGCTCAGATGCATCATTTTTCTCCTATCTGCGTATCTATAGCCTCTTTGACCTTATCAAACTCTTTCTCAAAGGATACCTTGTTCTTGTTGGTCTGGCCTGCAAGGATCACCTCTATCACATCTCTGTCCTGTCTTATCCAGAGCCAAAGTCTCCGGTGGCCAACATAGAATACTATTCCAAAGCCTATAACCATTATGGCGCAGCCAAGCCACACGATCCATACTCCAGGGTCCCTTTTGACCTGGAGCCCTGTCATGTACCTTTCCTTTGCTGAAACGAGGGAAAGGCGAAAGCTGTCTCTGCCGAGGTTTACTTCCCTGTCATGGCCCTCGAGCAGCCATACCGCGGCTCCGTCATTGCCTGCCGGGTCTCCTGCGTAAACCCTCGCAGCAGGTGCTCCGTGGACATTGGGAAGGTACTTGATTATGCCTACCATCAGCTTCTTTTCCGGCCACAGACCCCTATCAAAAGCAGAAAGATCTAGTTCCTTCTGCAGGCCGTCACTCGATGTTATCCTGATTTTCAGGTCTGGAACGGACTGGTAGGAAGACTGATAGAAGGTGATTCCCTTGTAGGTCAGGGGCGAGTTTACAACTATTGATTTTTTCAGCACCTCTCTGCCATTATCTATTATGGAAAGGTCTGACTTGAACAGCTTGGGCGCTCCACTCGGGTAAAAATCGACCCTGAATCTATTGCATTTAAGGGTAAAACCGAGTGGAATCTTCTTTATTTTTCCATGGGAATCCATCTGTACGGCATGATCCGTGCTTTCTCCCTCAAGAAGCATGATCCTGCCCTTGAAACCGGTAAATGAGCCGAGGATCGCCCCTGCAAAGATTACAAGTACACTTACATGAATTAGGTAGACTCCCCAGTAGCTCCATTTGCCTCTGTCAGACAGGAAAAGTTGCCCGCCATCAACGCCTCCTTTTGATTCCGGTCTGCCTGTAAACCTGGTGAAGGTCTCTAAGAGTTGGGACCTGGTCTGTGCGGTATTCGCCGTCTTGCTGCATTTCCACTGGGCCTTTAGCGGACGCCTCAAGAGCTCGTCCTTACCCAGGTCCATGTAGCTGCGATTGAAGAGGCGCAGGGTGAAGGGAAGCCTCTTGATGGTGCATACAACAAGGTTCACGCTGAAAAGAGCCATGAGGCCGAGGTACCACCAGGCGTGGTAAGTATCGTAAAGATGAAGGTCTTTTATGACCTTGAAATAAAAAGGACCGTAATGCTCCATGTAAAATTGAAGGCTTTCTTCCTGGGGTAGTACTGTCCCTATAATGGACGTCAGCGCCAGGATTATAAACAGGAATATGGCAAGTTTTACCGAGGAAAAAAATCGTACCACTATACTGGATTGAGAAAGGAAGTCTTTTGTCTTCATGAGCTTAATCTCTGGAGTTTGTCTGGGGATGAAACAGGGTGAAGAGTATTCTACTAGTCTTGATTGCGAGGCTCTTTGTCCGGGCTGTCTTTTTCTTCATCTTGTTTGAGGGACCTTTTAAAATTGCTTATGCCTTTGCCGAGGCCTTCACCGATCTGGGGGAGCTTGCCTGCCCCAAATACAATGAGAATGATAAAAAGAATTACTAAGAGCTCCGGCAATCCCAGCCCAAACATATATTCTCCCCCGGCTGCGGACGAAGAAGACATCCACAGGAAGTGTAACTACTTAGATAAAAAACTCACTCGCAGTCAGTTTAATGCCAGCGTTGCCTGCTGTCAATTGAAACGGCCTGGAAAGGAGATACATTTTTATATCACCCTGTTTTTTTTACAGGGCCTTGATGAAGCTGTTTTATCCCTTTAAGTTCCGGGCATGGAATCGAAGACGTGCAAGGTGGCGGTTATGGACCTTGGCTCCCAGACATTCCGTGTGGCAGGGGTTGAGATGGCAGGCGCAGACGCCGTACTGCTTTTTTCCAATAGGAACAACGTACGAATGGGGCAAAGCCTTGCGGTCCGGGGTGCGTTTTCAGGTGGTGCAATGAAAAGGGGGTTGATAGCCCTTGAGGAATTTATAAGGCTGCTTACACAATATCGTGTTTCGTTATCAAGGGCCATAGCCACTGAGGCCTTTAGAAGGGCATCAAACGCAAGGACCTTCATTGAAAAGGCTAAGGAAATCGGGGTTAGAATAGAGGTGGTCTCTCCCCGGCAGGAGGCAGCGCTTGCTGTAAGTGGGGCGTATCTGACGGTCGAGGAAATTGCCCCTCAATGGATAATGGTGGATTCCGGCGGAGCGAGCACCGAGGTGGTGTCTTGCCACGGGCAACAGGCGCTTTCCTTTAGGAGCATTGATACTGGTGCGGTAAGCCTTGTCGAGGAGTATTGGCGAAGGGGAAGCGGTTCTGTCAATGGGCTCATTGCCCTTGCCAGAAGCAAGGTCGAGGCGGGACTAGAGGGGTTTAGAAGCAGAATTCCCATGCATGGTAAGGTGAACATGGTAGCCACAGGGGGTACGGCGACCACTATCGCAGCGGTGGCCCAAGGACTTGAATGTTATGACCCAAGAAAGGTCAGGGGCTATGAGATAACCCATTTCCGGCTCCATGAGCTTTACTGTAAGATGGTACAAATGGATATTGGGGAGCGACGGAGAGTTAAGGGGCTTGAGCCTGAACGGGCGGATATTTTCCCGGCAGGCATTGCAATTTTGCTCGAGGTAATTAGATATTTAGGGTTAAGGAAAATAATCATAAGCGATGGCGGTATCCTTTTGGGACTTCTTGCCGCCTCCATGGAAAAGGAGTGTAAATTTTATGCTGAATCATCCAGTGCCAGAGGCATATACCTTTGATGACCTTCTGCTGATCCCTGCTTTTTCACAGGTGTTGCCAACAGACGTAGATATATCAGCCCCGCTTACCGAGAAAATAACAATGAATATTCCCATACTGAGTGCTGCCATGGATACGGTAACAGAGGCGGATACCGCCATAAGCCTGGCCAGGGAGGGCGGGATTGGAATAATACACAAAAACATGTCCATCAGGCGCCAGGTAAAGGAGATAGAAAAGGTAAAGAAATCAGAAAGCGGTATGATCATAGACCCGGTTACCGTGACTCCACGCCACAAGCTATGGCAGGTTCAGGAGATAATGAGAGAGTTCAGGATTTCCGGGGTGCCTGTGGTGGAGGGGAAAAAACTGGTGGGCATAATCACCAATAGGGACCTGCGTTTTGAAACGAACCTCGCTCAGGAAGTCAGTAAGGTGATGACCTCGAGAAATCTTGTAACCGCACCGGTAGGCATAACCCTCGAGGAGTCCAAGGAGTTGCTTCACAAGCACAGGATAGAGAAGCTTCTTGTAGTGGATGAGAACGGGGACCTGTCGGGCCTCATAACCATTAAGGACATAGAAAAGATCAAGAAGTATCCCAATGCGTGCAAAGACGAGCTTGGCAGGCTGAGGGTAGGGGCTGCAATAGGTGTAGGGGAAAACCGCCTTGATCACGCCGAGGCGCTTATGAACGCGGGGGTGGACATTATAGTGGTGGACTCCGCTCACGGTCACTCCGCCAATGTTGTGAACGCTGTGGCGGATCTTAAAAAACAGTTTCCAGACCTCGAGCTCATAGCCGGTAACGTTGCCACGGCCGAAGGCGCCGACGCGCTGCTCAAGGCGGGTGCAGACGCCATAAAGGTCGGGGTCGGCCCCGGATCTATCTGTACAACCCGTGTTGTGGCAGGTGTAGGCATGCCCCAGCTTACTGCAATACATAACTGCGCTGAGGTGGCAAACAAGTATGGCCGCACTGTTATTGCTGACGGAGGCATCAAATTTTCCGGAGACCTTACCAAGGCCATAGGCGCAGGGGCGCACTGCGTAATGATTGGAAGTCTGCTTGCCGGTACTGACGAGAGCCCCGGCGAGCTCGAGCTTTACAAGGGGCGGCAGTACAAGGTTTATAGAGGGATGGGTTCTCTCGGCGCCATGAAGGAAGGCAGCAGGGACAGGTACTTCCAGGAGGATGTGAAAGTGGTTTCAAAGCTCGTGCCTGAAGGCATTGAGGGGCGAGTACCTTATAGGGGTCCACTTGCCGCAACAATATACCAGCTCATAGGAGGGCTAAGGGCCGGAATGGGTTATCTTGGTTGCGGAACTATAGATCAGTTGAGGAAGAACGCAAGATTTGTGAGGATTACCCCGGCAGGATTAAGGGAAAGTCATGTTCACGACGTAATAATAACTAAAGAGTCGCCAAATTACTGGGTAGAAAGCTGAATATCACGATATGAAAAGTAAAAACAGTCAGCAGAGCGTGCTTATTGTTGACGATAAGCAGGATATGCTCATGCTGCTTAAACGGGTCATAGGCTCCAAGCTCGGTTGCAGGATCGATGTGGCCGAGTCCGGTTACGAGGCAGTGAAGCTCGTTAAGGAAAGAGAGCATGACGTGGTCCTCACAGACATCAAGATGCCGGACATAGACGGACTTTCCCTGATGAAGGAAATACTTGTCTTTGACCCCACCATATCTGTCATTATCATGACAGGTTACGCCACTGTAGAAGGGGCGGTAGAGGCCCTAAAGGAGGGGGCTCTTGACTTTTTCCAGAAGCCTTTTGACAATGACATGGTGATCCATGCAGTAAAGAAGGGTTTTGAGCGCACTAACCTCTTAAGGGAGAACAGGAGGCTACAGGAACAACTGCATTCAGTGAAGGAGCAGTACGGCTTCGTGGGTAAATCGGCGAGGCTGAAGAAGGTGCTGGAGCTGATGTCGAGGGTGGCTGACACGGACGTAACTGTTCTGATTCGCGGCGAGAGCGGGACAGGCAAGGAAGTGGCCGCCAGGGCGCTGCACCAGATGAGCAGGAGGCGGAACAAGAAGATGGTAACTGTCAACTGTCCGGCCCTGCCCGAGCACATTCTCGAGAGCGAACTGTTTGGCTACGTAAGAGGAGCCTTTACCGGCGCAGAAACGGATAAGGAGGGGCTTTTTCTCGCCGCAAACGGTTCAACCATACTTCTCGATGAAATAGCCGATATCCCTCTGTCAATCCAGACCAAGCTGTTGAGGGTTCTTCAGGAAAAGGAGATCCGCCCCCTTGGAACCACGAAGTCGATGAAGGTGGATGTCAGGGTTATAGCCTCTACCAATCAGGACCTAGAGAAAAAGATAGAAGAGGGGACATTCAGGGAAGACCTTTTCTACAGGCTCAACGTCGTTACCATTACCATGCCGTCTCTGAAAGAGATTACGGAGGATATCCCTCTTCTATCCCAGAGTTTTTTGAAAAAATACTCTAAGGAATACGACAAGGAGGGTTTAGAGTTTGCCCCGGAAAGTATAAGGTGCCTCATGCAGAGGGAATGGAAGGGGAACGTCAGGCAACTCCAGAATGCAGTCAAGAGGGCCGTTCTCCTTGCCACCGGTTCCGTGATATGGCCATCTGACATCCCTACCGACAACGGCAAGGGGTCAGGAACACAGATGCTGACCATGCCATGCGTGTCGCATCTTCCTTACAAGCAGGCCAAGGAAGAGGTTATGAGCCGTTTTTCCGTCGCCTACCTTACCAAGGCGCTACAGGAATCAAAGGGTAATGTCACCATGGCCGCCAAAAAATGTGGCCTTGAAAGGCAGAGCCTTCAGCGGCTGCTTAGAAAATACAAGGTTGATCCTTCAGGGTTCAGGGTCAAGGCAAACGATCAAAAGGTTTAATCCCCTTTTTCTTCAAGAGGTTTTTCAGGAAATTACTGTCAGGAGTGAAGGTTTCCCTTGACATCAGAGAGGAAAGCTGCTGTCTGTCGGCAAAGAAGGCGTCCTGAACCTCTTCCGGCTGTGGACGCACAGGTCCTGTGTATCTGCACGAAAAGACCCGTCCCCAGAGCCTATTGTATTGGTCCTCATAATAAAAGTCCAAGAGCCTTTCAAGGGTGACGCTCCTGATTCCTGTTTCCTCCTTGAGTTCCCTCCTTGCGGTTTCCAGGAAGTTCTCTCCGTGGGCGACAACTCCGCCTGCCGCTATTTCCCACAGTCCCGGGTAGATGTCCTTTGATATTGTTCTTTTTTGAACGAGGATACTGTCCCGTTTGCCGATGACCAGGATATAGGCAGAGCGGTGAATCAGCCTTTTTGCGCGCATTTCGGTCCTTGTCGCGCTGCAAAGGGGCCTGTTTTCTTCGTCCACTATCCAAACCAGTTCGTCTCTTGCAGTATCGGTCATGACCTATTTTGTGAAAATAATATTAATCGGGTTGCATCAAGCGGCTTTTGTGATACCCTGAAAATGGTTTCTGAACGGTAATTCATTTCCTGATGCTCCTATATAACTTCATGGGAGGAAAAGTCAAATGTCTCAAAAAATAGTGGTGATTGGCGCTGTGGCTGCAGGTCCAAAGGCGGCCTGCAGGGTCAAGAGGCTTTTGCCGGATGCCGAGGTGACGGTGATTGATCAGGATGATCTGATATCCTACGGGGGATGCGGCATACCATATTACGTTTCAGGTGACGTTCCAGATGAGAAGGAGCTTCGGTCTACGAGTTTTCACATGGTCAGGGACGAGAGGTTTTTCCGGGAGGCAAAGGGGCTCAGGGTGAGGACGCTTACACGGGCCGTGTCAATAGACAGAAAGGAAAAGGTAGTGAAAGTAGAGGATGTTAGTAAGGGCGGGAAGGACACGGTCCCTTATGACAAGCTTGTAATCGCTACGGGAAGTCGGCCCAATGTTATCCCCGTCCCCGGGCGTGATCTCCGGGGAATTTTTACCATCAGCAGTCTTCAGCAGGCCATTGCCATAAAGGATCTCTTGGCAAAGGGCAAAGTGGAAAGGGCCGTGGTCATAGGCGGTGGGGCGATAGGAATAGAGATGGCGGAGTCCCTTGCTGATCTCTGGGGAATAGAGACAAGAATCGTGGAGTTTATGCCGCAGGTCCTGCCAGGGATCGTTGACAGGACCATTGCGTCCATGGTGGAACAGCACTTAAGGGAAAACGGCGTGGAGGTTTTTACGAGCGAGGCCGCCCAGCGTTTCGATGACGACGGTGAGGGGTGGGTCACGAAAGTGGTTACCAACGGCAGGGAGCTTCCCTGCGACCTTGTCATAATGGCGACAGGGGTGAGGCCGAGAGGCGAGCTTGCGAGCAAGGCTGGTCTCGAGGTGTCTCCCTATGGAGCCATCGTTGTGAACCAGCGGATGCAGACTTCAGACCCGGACATCTATGCGGCGGGTGACTGCGTGGAGACATTCAACCTCGTAACCGGCAAAAAGGCCTATTCACCCCTCGGCTCCGTGGCAAATCGCCAGGGCAGGGTTGTAGCAGATAATATAGCGGGAATTCCATCAAGGTTCGATGGTGTCGTTGGCAGTTTTATCATGAAGGTCTTTGATATTTGCGTTGGAGCGGCGGGTATAAGCCTCGACGTGGCAAGGGCGGAAGGAATTGATGCCGTTTCAGCCATGGCGGTGCAGTCCGACAGGGCACATTTTTTCCCCACCAAGGCACTCATGTTCAACAACCTGGTGGTTAGCCGTTCAGACAGGAGGGTGCTTGGTCTCCAGGGCTTCGCCAAGATGGGAGACGGGCTCCTTGCAAGGCTCAATGCCGCAGCCGGAATGATAGCCCGGCGGGCTGTGATAGAGGATTTCAGCAATCTTGAGCTCGCCTACGCCCCGCCGTTTTCTACTGCGGTAGACGTGCTCAATGCCGCCGCCAATGTTGCTGACAACCTCGTGTCCGGACGCCTTCGGACCGTGTCAACAGAGGAGTTCCTTGCCTGGATGGACGGGAAGTCAGAGCATCCGGACTGGATGGCCTTAGACCTCCGCCATCACAGGGAGGCAGAGCCTTGGATCAAGGCGTTCCCCGATAGGTGGTATGCGATGGTCTATGACGAGATTAGGGAGAATTATGAAAAGCTGCCAAAGGGTAAAACCTTCATCATAATATGCAATGCGGGCACACGTTCTTACGAGATTCAGGTCTTTTTGAGGTCAAAGGGGCTGGAGAACACCCTTGTGCTTCCTGGAGGGTTGAATGTCATAAGACGACTTGGCGTAACCTGGTGGCAGCAGTAAATTCTTTGTGGTAGCTTTAACCAAAATCGAATCAGGAGTGTGTTATTTATGGAACGATTATTTAGAATAGCCATGTGTCTTTTTTCCGTTTTCATGGTAGGGGTTCTATCCCTTGCCGGCACTGTTACAGCCGCTTCCAAATGTCCTTCGAAGGAAAAACTGTCTATCGCCATCCAAAGGACATTCAGACAGCGTCTTGAAATAGTGAACGTCAAACCTGCTGGCGCCTCTGGGCTTTGCCAGATCCAGATAAAGTTCAGAAACCAGAACAGGTTGCTTTACTCCGATGCTAAGGGTGATTACCTCGTGGCCGGCCAGTTGTTCAGCACCAAGGACGGCCGGAATCTGACCCGGGAGGCCATGACGGAGATAAACCGGCTGTCAAAGGAGGAGATGAAAAAGCTCGATAGGCTTGCCGCCTTCACCGTTGGGAAAAAGGGACCAGTAATCTATTTTATCACTGATCCTCATTGTCCCTATTGTAAAAAGGCGGAGCAGATAATAGAACCCATGGTCAAGGAGGGAAAGCTCACCGTTAAATATGTGCTTTTTCCCCTCAGGTTTCACAAAGGTGCCAGGGAGGAGTGCATTTCCATCATCTGTGACAAGAAGGGGCTCACTGGTTTCAAGAACAGGTACAGGTCTGATAACCAGTGCGCGAAGGGGAAGACCCAGGTGGACAATGCAGTCAGTTTCCTTATGGAAAAGGGTATAACAGGTACGCCTACCTATATTTTCCCCGACGGAAGGTATCATCCCGGAGTGATGGACAGGAAGGCCTTGGAGGCCAGGCTTTCCAAGTTTAAATAGGAGCAGGAGAAGAAACCATGACTGACATGAAACAGATGTACAAGAAGATCTTGGGCGACCATTTTCCCATGGAAATAAAGATCTCCTTTGGAGACCAGGAACTGGTGTACAGGAAAAGGACATGGAAGATACCTAACCAGTCAACTGGCGAGATAGAGGAAAGGGGACTGAGATACGGCGAAAATCCGGATCAAGAGGCCGCCCTTTATGAACTCGTAAACGGTAACCTGGTTCTTGGTGATTGTGCCTTCATAACCCCAGGCAATGGACTTGTCAGCGCAATTACTGAGGAAGACATGATCCAGGCAGGAAAGCATCCAGGCAAGATAAACCTGACAGACGTGGATAATTCCCTCAATATCCTGAAATTTCTCATGAAGGATCCCGCCTGCGTGATAGTTAAGCATAACAACCCATGCGGTGTTGCCAGGGCAAGAACCATATCCGAGGCCTTCACTAAGGCGCTCAGGGCAGACAGGGTGGCGGCCTTCGGAGGATGTGTTGCACTCAACAGGCCCATTGACATGGAGACTGCCGAGGCTATCAGCCAGCAGTACGTTGAAGTAGTAGTGGCCCCCGAGTACGAGGATGGGACTGTTGATATCCTTGCCAAGAGAAAGAACCTGCGGATAATAAAGATACAGAGGATAGGGCAGTTGGAATCATACTGGGATCTTCGTTTCGTGGATTTCAAAAGTCTCATTGACGGGGGCATCATTATTCAGCAGTCCCCTGTGAACAAGATCAGGTCCCGGGAAGATCTAAGGCCCGCCGAGTGCGAATATAAAGGGAAAACCTACAAGGTTAAGAGGCTGCCTACCGAACAGGAGTACGAGGACATTATATTTGGTTGGGCAGTGGAGCAGGGTGTCACATCGAACTCGGTCATATACGTGAAAAACGGGGTAACCGTTGGAATAGGTACGGGCGAGCAGGACAGGGTCGGGGTAGCCGAGATCGCCGTTTATAAGGCCTATACAAAATATGCCGACATACTTTGCTGGGATAGTTACGGCATTCCTTACAAGCAGCTTGAACTCGAGGTGGAAAAGGGAGAGAGGGACAAGTCCGAGAAGGAAGAGATAGACGCTCGGGTAAAGAAGGAACGCGGCAACATTCCTGGTTCCACCATGGTCTCTGATGCCTTTTTCCCGTTTAGGGATGGCGTTGACGTTGGCATCAGGCAGGGAGTTACTGCCATTGTCCATCCTGGCGGTTCTGTAAGGGACTGGGAATCCATTGAGGCGTGTAACGAGGCCGAGCCTCCCGTGACCATGGTATTTACGGGCCAGCGCGCTTTCAAACACTAACCATTACAATGTCCGCACCGTTCAGATTCCCGCAGAATTTGGGGTGCAGAGCCATGAACTGGGAAAAGAACATGATTGAACAGATGCAGCTTGATAACGGGCTGAGGGTCGAGTTTTATGACTATTCCCGCAAGGTGGCGGGAGACAGGTGGCTAGTAGGGCTACTTGTCAAAATACCTATGAAGGTGGAACGGTCCGATTTTATAGCCTTTGACAATGGGGATTCACTATACAACAAATTTCTTGAGGAGAATGGTCCGGACATATCTTTCCAGCTTCAAAAGGAACGCAACTTCATTGACGAGAGGGAAAAGGCGGAGGTATTCGGTGCCATGCTAGAAAATCTCAAGAAGCATGCCTTGAGCTACATGGCCCATCCTGAATTTTCCTCGAGTTTCAAGCATAAGACGATTCAGGAATTCAGGGAAAGGCTCTCGTGGTGGCAGTGAGTGTACTTGAGGAACTTGATAAAAATGGAGTAGCTGAGATCCTTTTCAGGGAGGCGCGCCTTGAAGGGGCCGGGCCTCCCTGCTCCCTTCTTGATTTTCAGGACAAGGCTGGAAGCGGTCTTACCGCCATGCTATACCCCGGGCCGGAAGATAATCCTCACTTGTTCTATTTCCCAGCCGAGTACGAAACGGATTCCACCTTGAATCTTCTCGGAACCGGTCTCGTTTCCGTTGGTTTTTCCATGGTTGCCCTTGCATATAGGGCGGGCGGGCAGGATAAGGGTAAATTGTCATTTCAGAAAATGTTCGAAGACGCAGGCCTTTTCTATGATTGCGCCAGGTCCTGGATGCAACAGCAGGGCAGGACCGGCCATGTTGTCCTGATGGGGCGTTCTTTTGGTACAGCGCTTGCCTTGGATCAGGCCGTGAAGAAGGAACGAGATGTTTTGTGCCTCGTAATGGAAAGCGCATTTGATGCCGGAAGATTGTTTCTTGAGCACTCGGGTATAGATCCGGCACTAATTCCGCCAGATGGCCCCATCTTTGGAAACCGGTCCAAGATGGCCCTGTTTAAAAAGCCCGTGCTTTTTATACACAGCCCGAGAGACGTCATACAGAGTCTCACCGAGGTGGAATGGCTCGTTGCAGAAAGCCGATCAAAGGCCACGGCGTTTCAGATTGCCCCTTCCGGAACGAGGCAGGAGCTGTCTTCCCAAGTGGGAAAATTGTACCTTGAAGTAGTACAGCAATGGGTAAACCTAAGGCGGGGAGTCAGGCCTTCTCGAAAAAGGAGGCCCGTCACCATGGCCTGAGCGCCTAATTCCATACCCCGTCAATGGCCTGTCCACATTTTGCGCACCTTCCGTCTTTGAGCTTGTTTTCAAGGATGCCGAAGCCGTATCTTGCTATTACCATTTCGCCGCAGTGAGGGCAGTAAGTGTTTTCTCCCCCATGGCCGGGGGCATTGCCTTCATAAACGTACCTTAGTCCTTCCTCCATGCCGATTTCTCTGGCCCTTCTCAGCGTCTCAACGGGTGTAGGCGGCCTGTCTGTCATCCGGTACGTAGGATAAAAGGCGGTTACATGCCAGGGTATTGATTCAGAGACCGCCTTTATAAACCTCGCGATTTTCCTGAGTTCTGCTTGGGAATCATTCCATCCAGGTATTATAAGGGTTGTAACCTCCACCCATATACCGAGTTCGTGCATGAGCTTTATGGAATCGAGCACAGGCTGAAGTTTCGCCTTGCAGACATCCTTGTAGAACTTGTCATTAAATGCCTTGAGGTCAATGTTTATTGCATCAAGGAAGGGGACGCACTGCCTGGATGCCTCGGGCGACATATAACCATTACTGACAAATACGTTTTTCAGGCCCTTGGAACGGGCCCTTACACCTGTGTCATAGGCGAATTCGTAAAAAATGGTTGGTTCTACGTAGGTATAGCTTATGCTTCTTGAACCGCTGAGGATTGCGTCTTGAACCACCTCGTTTGGAGTGGCGTTCTGGCCCGTAACGGTCCCGTTGTTAAGCCTTGGATATTGGCTGATCTGCCAGTTCTGACAGTGAAGGCACCGGAAGTTGCAGCCCACGGTTGAGATGGAATAGGAGCGGGATCCGGGCAGAAAGTGGAAAAGGGGTTTTTTCTCAATGGGATCAACGTTCTGGGAAACAAGCTTGCCGTACACAAGGCTTTTGAGTGTTCCGTTTTGGTTTTCCCTTACCTGGCAGATTCCGCGCCCACCCTTCTTGATTTTGCATCTGTGGGAGCAGAGGTTGCATCTCACCGCCATGTCGTCGAGTTTCTCGTAAAGATATGCCTCCTTCATAGCCTTCTCCTCTGTCGCGTATTCTTCTTTTGAATATAAGCATTAACAGCGCCATGTCTAAATATGGTTTCCAAAAAAGGGGACGTTTTCTTCCCGCCCTTTATCTTTTGGGGGCATTTTCCGATAAAGAAAACAGCCTGGTTGGCCTTACGGGTCTGCCACATATTAATTTTCAGGAGAATTTTCTATGCAAGAACTCGTTGTGGAAAGGGCATCCATCGCAGTAAGCAGCAAGCCTTCAACAGTTATTACTGCCAGAAGCCTTGGCTCCACCCTGGCGGTGGTAGCCACAGACCCATATGCCGGGGTGGCGGGTATTGGACACTGCGTGTTGCCGGGAGCATTGGGCAGGCCATCGGGTTCGCCAACGGTTCTCGAGCAGATGAGGAACCTTTTTAAGAACATGCTTAAAGAGGGCGCAGCGGCCAAGGACATGAAGATATTTCTCTGCGGGGCCGCGACGTTCCTCTATGAACCCATGGATATGGCACTTGGAATCAAACTATACAAGACAGCCATCCAGGCCCTTAGAAAAAATGGTCTGACCCCAAGCGGGGAGCACGTTGGCGGGCCTCTAAACCGGTCGGTTTCAGTGGAAGCAGGTTCATCAAACGCCCTCGTTGTATTGCCGGATAAGAAGGAGATACGGTTATGAATACGGTCACGTGTCCGGATTTCACCTTGGAGGCTGTTTATGAATCCATGGCCTCCTTGCCTGTTTTTCCCAAAATAGTCCACGAAGCGCTTCGTGTCCTGGATGATCCTGAAAAAAATATTTCAGATGTTTCAAAGATAATCAGGCTCGACAACGGTCTTGTTGGGAATATTCTGAAGCTTACAAACTCCGCCATGTTCGGCCTGAGCCAGCAGGTTTCGGACCTTGAAACCGCCTTGGCGCTTCTCGGGCAGAACCGGATCAGGGAGGTCCTCATCGCAAGCGCGGCAATGCCTTATCTATCAAGGGACCTTCACGGATACGAGATGTCGCCCGAGGACCTTTGTTATCATTCCATTGGATGCGCTATGATATCGGAAGTGGTAAGCCAGCGGCTTGGCTACCCGCATTCCTCCGAACTTTTTACCGCAGCCATATTGCACGATATAGGAAAGATAGTCCTAGACATATACGTCGGGCCACGGCTCTTTGAGGTGCTGGAGCGTTCAAGGCGTAACGACAGTGACTTTTCCGTGGCGGAGTGGGAAGTTATAGGGACGGATCATGCCGTGGCCGGGTCCTCCATCCTCCAGCAATGGGAATTTCCAAGGGACATCTGCAGGGCCGTTCGTACACACCACGACCCTGACCTGTACGTACAAAACAGACTGCCCGCCATGCTGGCATTCTGCAACATACTGTCCGTTCAACTTGGCCTCGGTGTGGGCGCAGACGGATTCAGATACAGGCTTTCAGACCAGCTTCTATATGTACTCGGGTGCGGTGAAAAGGACTACTATGACTGTCTTGAAGCCTCTCTTGAAGCCCTTGAGGACGCCAAGGAGGTAATCCGTCTTATATTCGGATAGGAGCGGAGTAAAGAGGGCAGATGCTACATCTCTTCCTGGTTGTGGAAGGCAAGGAAGAAGTCAGAAGCCCTCGAGAGGACAGGCGGCGCACCTCGGCCTCCTTTTCTTACAAAACTCTTTTCCTAGCCTTACGAATAGAGCGTGATACTCGTTAAACAGGCATACATCATCAGGCAGGCTTTCCATGATAATCTCTTGTATATAGTGATAATCGACAGAGTAAGGATCAATAATCTGGTGGTTTGAAAGGACCCTGACCGTGTAAGCGTCCACCACGAAAACGGGTTTTTCAAGTGCATACAGGAGGATGCTATCAGCGGTTTCAGGCCCGATTCCGTGGATGTCGAGAAGCATTTTCCTCAATTCAGAAACACCGGTCTCGGCCATTAGGTCCATTTGTCCGCCAAAGTTTTTCTCAATAAACTCGACAAAGCATCGGAGCCTTTTCGCCTTGATGTTGTAGTAACCTGCAGGTCTGATGAGCTCTGCAAGGGCCGAGGGGTGGAGCTCAAGTATGGCCCTGGATTGGAGAAGACCGTGTTGTTTCAGGTTTGAGATGGCCTTTTCAACGTTCTGCCAACTGGTGTTTTGGGTAAGAATGGCCCCGACTGCTATTTCAAATGGAGTTTGCCCCGGCCACCACTGTTGGGGGCCAAACCTGTCGTAAAGTTTCCAGAAGATCTCCGTGAATGTATCAGAGATTCCAGAGGGTCTGAAACGAACCGTGACACGTTCAAGGTGTTTCCTGTTACATGGAGGCTGCTGTTTCAATTAGTTTGTCGGTATCCTTTAAGTCCTGTATCAAGTCGTTGCTCAGGAGCTTATTAGGAGACCAGTCTTTGTCAAGCCCTATGTGTTTTAGAAAATCCGGGTGGATCTCCATCGTGCAGGGTTTTGAGTCATAGTACCCGGCGACGTTGGCGAGCTGATCGCTCATGGCAACCAATGCGGTTGGAAGCATGGCATGGGCAGGGATGTCTTCCCAGTTTGAGAAAGACGGATGATGGTGGTAGGAGATGGTGGTGCAGAGTATCTCCGGAAGTTTCCAGTATGTGGTAAGCAGGTAGGCCATGCGGCAGTGGTCGATGCCGTAGGACTGGTCTTCGTGTACAACCGATACAAGGGAACAGTCCTCTTCTTCAAATTCAGCGTTATCAGGTTCCTCCGCAGGGTTTAGGCCCCTTAACAGGAATTTGCCAACGTCGTGAAGAAGGGAACATGTTATGACGGTAGGGCCAATTTCGTTTGTTTTGCTTCCTGCCCGGAATAGTATGTGCTTGGCACACGTTGCCGTGGCAGCCGCATGTCTCCAAAGTGCCTTGATCTGCGAGGGAGAAATTTCCGCCAGGGTCTTAAGGGCAGACTGTGCGAGTAACTGGTTTACGAGAATCCAAAGCTCGTTGAATCCCAGGATTACCACTGCGTGTTGTAGGGAGGTTATCCTCTGTGTGCAGAAGGCTGCCGAGTTAACTACCCTCAGAACCTTTGACGAAAGCACCGGGTCTGTGGAAACAAGCTGGACGATTCTCTTAATGCTGGTTTCCGGATCGCTCAGGAGGTGGGAAAGCTCCATGATAGCGCTTGGAAGCTCCGGGCTCTGCCTTATAATGTCAATAAGTGCGGCGTCTTCGTCCGTAATGGGACGTTCCGGGCTAGGCCTGTGAAGATCAAGATAGTCTGCAAACAGGACGCCTTCCTCTTCTTCTGCCCTAGTATTGACGGAATGCTTCAGGATTTCAAGGGAGTCGTTTTCCCTGTTTACCTGCTGTGGTGACTTTACGGTGGTGGGCCTTGTAGTGGAGCCTATCTTGAACAGCAGTAACAGGACAATAACAAGGGCCAAGGAAGAAAGGGATGCGATTAAGAGTGCATGGGCCAAGGAGACTCCTCCCCCTTATCCTTCTCTAATGAAGAAGAAGTATATCCAAGTACCGAGGACGATGACGCACGTGGTGCCAAAGGAGGCGATGTTATGGAGCTCGATCTCCCCATTTTTGGGAAGCATATGCACGCATGCGTACCAGAAGACCATGCAGCCTAAAATAAAGACAAGGGTTTTCTTACACCTGAGCACAAAAAGCAGAATGGCAATGACCAATGCTGGCACGAGATAATGCGGGTCAGTTATCAACTGCAAGGGATCGATACTGGATATATGCTTGATAATGTTTTCGCTTTTTAACATCTCAAGCACACTTTCCCACTCGATATTCATGAGTTTGAAGGTCATAACATCCTCCTGTCACTTGTATCGGATTTAATTAGCAGGATCTGAAAGTCTGTTCCTTAATTTTTTGCCATTTTGGCTGAAAGAAGGAACGTATGATGATACAATCCGGCCATGCCTTACGGACAGATCATAGAACTCATGGTAGCGCTCATTCTCATTGAAAGCGCGCCAGAAAATGTACCGGCAGGTCCTGGTTTATCTACCCTGTTTGCTTGGTTTGTCCTGAAGGCTGCTGGTTGGATTATCTTTTGCTGCTGGAACAGCCGGCGGTTTGCTGCAAGGAAACGGGCGTTAAGGCCGGAGGCCTTAGAGTGGATGTCTATAGTTCCTCTCTCCGTGGATCTTTATTATCTTGATCTGAACGTATTTCTACAGCCTGTGGCCTCGTTTCTGCACCTGCCTTCTGTCGTTCAGATTATAGGGCTTATGCTCTTTATATTTTACCTGTCCATTTCATGGCTTTGCCAGGAAAAGTCACTGGGCCCCATGGCCGGGGCTGTATCCCGCAGTTCCTGGGTTCTTCGCAGGGTTACCCTGCTTTTGCCGGTTCTTCTGCCCTATGTAATCATCACCGTAATTGCCGATATCCTGGTACAGCTTCCCGTTAAGTGGATTCACTCTCTTTTCGCCGGCCCGAATTCATCCCTTTACCTTTTCTTGGTGCTTATAGCCTTTTTCCTGTTTTTTATCCCGGTACTTGTAAAATGGCTGTGGAGGTGCAAACCCCTGCCCGCCTCGGAACTGCGCAGGGTGATTGAGGCGGGGCTTAAGAAACAGGGTGTTGGCTTTTCCGATATACTTCTATGGCCAGCTGGGGAAGCAATGGCCTGTACGGCGGCGGTTATAGGAATCGTGCCGGGGTTCCGATACATTCTTCTGACTCCTTGCCTCATTCACAACCTTTCATTTCAGGAAATAGAGGCGGTGATAGCCCATGAGGCGGAACATGTCAGGCGATGGCACCTCGTGTGGTACATGCTATTCCTCGCTGGCTACTCGCTGGTGCTATTCAGGCTTACTAACCCGTTAACCGTCTTGGTCATGTCTACGCCTTCAACCCTGAAGTACCTCATGGAACTTGACAGGCTGTCACAATCGGTAACTGCCCTTGCGGCGGCGGCGTTACTCGGTCTCTTAACCTTTGGTTTCTTCCGTTTTGTGTTGGGATATTTCATGAGAAATTTTGAAAGACAGGCGGACATGGCGGTTTTCAGGGTCCAGGGGCATCCATTTGCTCTCGTAAGCGCCCTGGGAAAGGTGGCCATCTTGTCGGGAATGGACATAGATGCTCCAAACTGGCATCACTACAGCGTTAATGAAAGGATTGGGTATTTAGAAAGGGCCTTTCGCGACCGGAAACTCATTGAAGAACATGACCGGAGGCTCTTTTTTGCCAAGGGTATCTTCGTTGTCATCTCCCTTTTCCTGGCCACGTTGCCCGGGTTTCTGCCCACGCAGTCATGGCAGAGAAAGGCAAAGGTAAATGCTGCTCTCTTTTTGTACAACCGGTTCATAAAGCAAAACAGAAAGGATCCTGAGTGGCTCATCGAGGCAGGGGGGATTTTTTTTGAGCACCGGATGTACGTTCTTGCTGAAAAGGCATACAAAACCGCCTTGAATATTGATCGAGGCAATCCCGATATAATGAACAACCTGGCTTGGCTCTATATAAAGGCGGATCAAAAGAGTTTTTTTCATCCAAGGCAGGCCCTTTTGCTCGCCATGTCTGCGGCTGCTAAGAAACCGGCAAGTTACATTCTCGATACCCTTGCAGAGTGCTTTTTTGTAAACGGGTATACAGCAAGGGCCATAGCAGCAGAAAGGCAGGCCCTTCAGAAGGCAAGGCATAGAAGGGATTATTACAGAAAACAGCTGAAAAGGTTCATGAAGGCCTTGGAAAAGGGGAAGAGGGCAACCCCTAAACACAGTTGACGTTTGTCTGCCTGTCTTGGTCGTGGAGAACGGAGTTCACTGCGGCGAACAGTTCCCTCATCTTGAAGGGTTTTTTTAGATATGGAAGGTTGTATTTTTTCAGGAAGTTGATTGTCTCTATGTCGGAGACTATCCCGGTGGTGAAAACCACCTTTCGTTCATATTCTGGAAATTCCTCGAGCAGCTTTTCGTATAGCTCCATGCCGTTGATCTCGGGCATTTTGAGATCCGAGATGATAATGTCCACTTTTTGTCTTCGGAGTTTTTCCAGTGCCTCCCTGCCGTTTGATGCCTTGAGCGCATGAAACTTTTGGGAAAAGATCTCTATAAGAAGTTCCGATATTTCATATTCATCATCCACCACTAATATCCAGGGCTTTCTTGCAAGGTCAAGTTTTACGACGTTGTTGTCCTCGGTTAGTATCTCTATGCAGGATTTGGTGGCATAGACCGGTAACTTGATGGCAAATTCCGTCATGCCTGGCTGTGAATGAACACTTATGTCGCCACCGTGTTCCTTGATGATCCCGTGACATATACTAAGGCCGAGTCCTGTTCCGTCCTTCTGGGACTTGGTGCTGAAAAATGGGTCGAAAATCTTCCTTATAATGTCGTCTGAAATTCCCGGACCATTGTCAATGATCTTTACCACTACGTAATCGTCTTGCGTCTCAGTGCTGACTGTTATTTTTCCCCCGTTTTTGGAAAGGGCATCCACTGCATTTTTCATCACATTAGTGATTACCTGTTCTATCTGGTGCGGGTCCGCCATAACATATGAAATGGAAGGCGCAAGGCTTTTCTCTATCTTTATGGGGGTTCCACCGCTTATGCAGGTAGAGACAAGATTGCACGCGTTTTCAATTATTTCGTTGATGTTGCATTCGATCTTGGTGGGCTTCTCTCTCCTCGAGAAGAGAAGAAGGGAGTTGACGATCCTTTTTGCTCCCTCGGAGGCGGTACGGATGCCCTCAACGGCCTTTTCAAGTTGTTCCCTGTTCATGTCCGCAGACAGGATTTCAGCATATCCAAGGATAGGTGTGAGCTTGTTATTGAGTTCATGGGCTACCGAGGCCATCATTTCTCCCATGGTGGCAAGCCGCTCCGCCCTCACTAGCCTGTTCCAGAGGATATCTCGTTCTGTTATCTCTCTGCATATGAATATGACGCCATTTTCAATATGCTCCCCAAGGGTATTTGCAAGCCTTAGCTCCACTGGAACGGTGTTGCCTTTGCAGTCTCGGAATACTACTTCTTCCATGAAAAAGGCCCCGGGACTCCGGTGAAGCAGTTCAATTTTTGTCTGTAACTGCTCTTGAAAGCTGAAGTCTACGAAATCGAGAATGGGTGTCTTTAGAAGATCCTTAATAGGACAATTCAGTATGGCCGCCATCTTTGGATTGGCGTAATGTATCAGCCCTTTTTTGACAATAAGGTAGCCCTCGTTCATGTCTTCAATGAGAGCCCTGTAACGTTCCTTGGCAAGGGCGATCTCATCCATCATGGAGATATGTTCAAGGGCCCTCTGGAGCGAATGGTAGAGCAAGTCAAACTCAAAGGGCTTCATGACGTAGTCAAAGGCGCCGTTTCTCAAGGCGTCTACCGCATTGTCAAGGGAGGCATGGCCTGTCATGACGATGACCCTTGTCTTGGGGCAGTACTCGCGACAGTATTTCAAGATGTCAGAGCCAGTCCCGTCCTGAAGGTAGTAATCCGTTACCACAATGTCGAAAAATTGCTTGGAAAGCAAGGACAGGCCGTCGGTCACGCTCTTGCAAACGATTGCCTGAAAACCCGAGTGATCTAGTAAAAGCTTCAGGGTGTCTCTCATTTCCTTCTCATCATCGACTACCAGGACCGTCCCAGAAATCATAAGGTTTCCTCCCCTCTTGAACCACGTTGACTCACCGCTGGGATCCTGATCCGGAAAAATGCTCCGAAGCCTTCCTTTTCGGCCAAGCTTATGTCACCTCCGCAGGCCTGGAGAAGGCCGTAACAAACAGACAGGCCCAGGCCAGAATTCTCTTTCCCTTTGGTGGTGACAAATGGAGAAAATATTTTTTCCTTGATTTTCCCACTTATTCCAGGCCCGGTATCACCAAATTCTATCACAGCCCCCCCATCGTCCTGATATGCCTTGATGAATATCTCTCCATTTTCACCAAGGGCTTCTTCCGCATTCTTAAAAAGGTTTATCAGTACCTGTTTCAGCTCGTCCTTGGAAATGGCGGCATCCGGAAGTTCGCTATCTACTTCAGATTTGATGCGAATGTTTTTCTCGGCAAGTCCAGGTCCCACAAGGGACTCTATCTCGGACAGGGCCTCTCCTATACTGGCGCTCGGGGTTTTTGAGGAGGACAAAGGAGCGTTTTTCCCCTTGGAAAAGTCCCAGAGTTTGCGCACTATCCTGGCCACCCGGTCAATTTCTGAACCAATGGCGTCTATTGTCTTGTCTTCAATCTTGCCAGTTTCCTTCTGTATTTTCAGTATCTTCAGTAGGTTTTTGATGATTCCAAGGGGATTGTTTACCTCATGAACCACCTTTCTTGCCACTTCACTCGCAGCTCCCATCCTTTCTGTCTCGATAAGCCTTTCCTGTGCATTTTTAAGCTCCTGTGTCCTCTTAACAAGTTCCTTTTCAAGCCAGAGGGCCCTTTTCTGTCTCTCGGATGCAAGAAGCATCGAATCCGTGATGTCCCTGATAAAAAACAGGAGCCTTGTGGATCCCCCAATAGATAAGTGAGCTGCCTGCAATTCCACCCATACGGTCTTGCCGCCAGGGCGCGTCACTTGTTTTTTATCTATACGCCTGGCCTTGACCCCTTTATATCGGGCGTATATCTTGTCCATATTAAGATCGAGCAGTCTTGAAATGGAATCTTCAGCCAGAGTTCTCGAATCGAGTCCAAGGAGTTCCTTGCCAGCTGGATTGACATAACTGATCTTGCCCGATTCCTCGACAATGAAAATGCCTATTGGACATTGGTTTACAAGTGCCTCGTTTACGAGGTGTTCCTTCTCCCAAAGCCTCCTGTATGAAACGCCCTTTATGACATGGGCCAGCTCCCTGGCAAGGAGCTGAACAAGGCCAAGCCCCTGTTTAATCCTTGGCCACTGTTCAGGAGAAACCTTCAAGGCGAGGGCGCCGATTTTGTCACCGCCCGCAGCAAGGCCGACGGCTAAGAATTCTCCCCCAAGATATTCCTTCATCTGGTTATCGATTATTCTGCAAGTCCTTTTCCGGAAGTAGTCTCTGCTGAAAATCGGCTTGCCTTGACTGAAGGCGGAACTCCAAATTGAGTCTTCGAGCTTTGCAATGTTTATCTGGCTCGCAAGGGAATCGTCTTCCGTCCCTCGGGCGCAAACTCCCCTCAGACAACCGTTGGCATACCTGAACAGGAGTCCGCTTTCGATATCGGTCAGGCTTGCGATGGCAGCAAACATGGTAGTGTGGAGTTCTGCCTGGGATCTCACAGTAAGAAGGGATTCCAAGACGCCCATGAGGGTCGCAAGGTCTATGCTCCTTTCCTTTAGGATATCCAGTGCGTCGTCTTGTTCTTTAAGCCTTGGTCCCCGTCCTTTTTCCACGCGCAGCCCAAGATGCCTGGCCGTTTCCTTGAGGATTGTGCCGACGCGCCCGAAAATGTCCTCGATATCTTTATCTGTTAAGCGAAATTCCTGCTTCCGGTATTCTTCGAGAAGTTCCGAGACCGGGATACTGCTTTCGCCACTCAGGTAATGAGCGGATATATCCGACAGATAGATAATTCGCAGCAAAGGTGTGGATTCTGACAGTTCTCCGGGATCTTCATGGTGATAGCGTATTGCCGTACGGATGCTGACCGGCAGGTTCCACTGTTTTACAAGCTCGTAACCCTCTATGGTGTGATCCCAGCCGCATATTTCGGCCTCGGATTCGAGGATGGTCTGCCCAGTTCTCGGGTTTTGCACGATTCTGTCGTACATGTCAGGTTGCCTAATTATTAACGAAAGCTGGCCGATGTCATGTAGAAGTCCTGATAAAAATACCTCGTCCACAGAAGGGGGAAGGTCCAGGAATTCAACAACCTCCTTTGCTATAAGGGCTGAACAAAGGCTGTGGTTCCAGAAATCTCCTATTGAAAAATTTCCAGGAACCTCCACAGATGAAAATGCCTGGCATACACCTGCAGTTATGGCGACGTGCCTTAGGGTGGAAATGCCGAGGTTTAGGGCAGCTTGGGTTATACTTTTAACAGGCTGTCCCGAATTTATTAAGGCAGAGTTTGCAATTTTGAGTATTTGGGTACAAATCGACGGATCATTGGCGGCTATGTCTGCCAATTCTTTGACGGATTTTTTTTCGTCATTGGTGGCTTCTATGAGTTTCAGGATAACAGTAGGGAGGGAAGGCAGGACAGGCCTTTGTAGTGTTTTTGGACACGTAGTGGTCATTAATTTGTATGAAATACTGACTGAATACCTTAACAGTACCGTTAGAATAATAACTAACTTTCTTTAAAAGATTTTTCAAGTAAAATCATGGAATTTTCAAATTTTTTAACAAACTGTTAACAAAATTTTCATTTTTTCGTTATATCGATTTCTTGTCAAAGGACCCGGACTGGATCCTCTCCCATCATACAACAACTTGGTGTTGGTAATGAGGGAAAATCAAAATTTTGTGGTTTTGACTGCTTTACAAAATTTTGATTTTGGGTTTAATCTATTTAATTGTGTTATTCGTATCGGCAGACGGTTTGCTTTTCAGAAATGGGGAGAGCCATGTCAGGATTTATGGAGATCGAACTCCAAACCAGTTCAGCCACTGAGTTTATAGACATTACGGACAAGGTCAGACAGGCGGCTAAACAAATGGGCCTTCGTTCGGGGCTTCTTATAGCCTACTGCCCTCATACGACCGGTGCATTGACAATTAATGAAGGGGCCGATCCGGCTGTTCGCCGGGATGTTGTCTCTGTGCTGAACCAGATCGTACCATGGGAGTTTAATTACAGTCACCTCGAAGGCAATTCTCCCGCCCATGTAAAGGCCTCCCTGATAGGGGCCTCGGAGCAGGTTATCGTGGAAGATGACAGGCTCATGCTCGGCACCTGGCAGAAGATATTCTTCTGTGAATTCGATGGTCCGAGAAAGAGGCGTGTCTCGATAAAGGCAATTCCGGCATGATTTTTTCAAAGGGCACTATCGATTTCGTATGTAGAAACGGTACCGCCAAAGGCTATCATGACCAAGCTTAGTTATTTCTTACAGAGAACTCAGCTTTTCTGAAAGCGGGGTTATGACAAAGAAAAGCTTTTTGGTTTATTGCCTCGGAAAGTAAGGTCCTAAGAACCGGTGGAGACATTCTATGTGGTTGTAAAATAAAGATGAATCAAGTGTAATTGCGGTTAGTTAAGGCTGTGCATTGCATTAGCCTGGATAACGCAAGTATGGTTTCTCTTTAGTATTTGTTGCGTTGAACTTTTTTGTTTCTGATAAGCTATAGAGGCTTGAAAGAGAATCTATCTGTTAAATGTTGCATGTCCCAGAGGAGGAAGAGGTAGTGGCAGGTAAAAGACCTGGAAATTATACCAGCTTGAGTATTCCGGAGTTATTTCTTGCAATCATAGCGGTGGGTATTTCCCTCACAGCACTATCGAACTGGTGTCAGGAATCTGACGAAAGTCTGTTTGTACGCCAGGCACAGCTGCCTGAAGGCCCGGCATCTGCCCTGTATGATTTTGAAGAAACCTATTTTACCGAGCCCTTTATTCAAACAGAGCAGTTGTCTGACAACCTTATCGAACCAGCCTCTTGTTCCATTGCTTCTTCCTTGGAAAAAGAGGTGTCCGGCCCAGAGTTAATACGTATAAATGGGGTGCTTAAAAAGGGCGAATCCCTATTAGGTTGCCTTCGACGATATAACATAGGTTCCAAGACCCGTTATAGGCTTCTGAAGGCATTGTCAAGGGTGATCAACGTCCACAGGTGTCTTCCAGGAGAGCGTTTCACCATTACGCGTTCTCTGGAGGGTCAGGTTCTTGCCCTCGAATGGGAAAAGGGACCGTTTAAACGGTATCAGGTGGTTCTCGATAAAGAGGGCCGCTACAGGGTCTCTATGGCTCCAGTTACCATAGAGAACAGGCTTCTAAAGGTTTCAGGCAGGGTAACAGGCGGATTTTATGATTCTTTTGCGGACTATGGCCTGAGCGTAAAGGTGGCGAGAAAGTTCACCGAGATTTTTTCAACAAGAATCGACTTCAACTCGGATATACGTGTCGGAGATTCCTTTTCGATTATATTGAATAAATATTACAAGAACGGCGAATGTATTGGCACGGGCAGGATACTTGCCGCAAAGTATTGTCCTCTCGGTGGGGGATGCATAGAGGCTTATTATTTCAACGATAAAAAGGTTTCAGGCAGGGCGGGTTATTTCGGTCCGGACGGAGGTGCCTTTGCCAACTCGTTCCTGCGTTCTCCATTAAAGGTTTACAGGGTCACTTCACGTTTTACCTCGCGTAGGTTCCATCCCATTTTAAAGGTGTACCGGCCACATTATGGCGTTGATCTTGCAGCTCCAATTGGTACGCCCATAATGGCAGTGGCAGACGGCGTCGTAACCTTTACAGGCTGGCAGCGGGGATATGGCAGGATCGTGGTTCTGAAGCACAGCGGCGGTTACAAGACTTACTACGGTCACCTGTCCAGGTTTGCTAAGGGGCTGAAAAGGGGCACCAAAGTGCAGCAGAAGCAGATTATAGGCTACGTTGGAAGAAGCGGTTACGCCACAGGGCCTCACCTGGACTACAGGGTTTGGCACAATGGGCACTTTGTAGATCCTTTCCGGATGCGCACAGCATGTGCGGAAAAACTCGGAGGGAAGAGCCTAAAGGGATTCATTGAAAAATACAAGTTGTTCCAGGCCTTGTTGCGAGAAAATGTCTCTGCCGGAATAATCTCTGTTAAAAAGGAGACCATTAACGAGAAACCAAACGATTTTGCTAGCTAAATGAAATGAAAACGTTCCGCCTCATCTTTTCGTGTTTTTTGGCTTTCTGCATGGTCATGATTTCCCATGCAGTCTTATCAGCAGACGCCCCCGAATCTTCTCTACTCAAGTGCCGAGGTATTGATCCGGTTTTCAGGCAGCTGTCCGTTTCCCTTGTGAAGGATGGCTTTGATAGTTCCGAGATATGCGCTATATTTTCTGATCCTTTGGTCAGGTTTAACCCGAAGGTCATGCCGAGAAAAGTAACGCATAACGAGGGGGCTCTCCATTATGATATTTTCCTTGAAAAAAGCCGGATTGAGAGGGCAAGGAGGTATCTTGAAAAGAACAGGGAGCTTTTCAGCTCGGTTGAAAAGGAGTACGGGATTCCCAAGGAGGTCAAGGTAGCCATATTGCTCGTGGAGACGGATCTTGGCAGGTATCTTGGGTCGGATTTGGCCCTCAACAACCTGGCAAGCATGGCAGTGGCGTCGGATTTCAGGAGAATAAAGGCCTATCTGCCGGATTCCTACAAGGGTCTTGGCAAGAGGGAAAGGGCAAGGATTAAGAGAAAGCTTCTCGCAAAGTCACGGTGGGCCTATTCGGAACTTAAGAGCCTTATAATCTATTCAAGCCTGAACGGGCTCGATATTCACAAGATCAAGGGTTCTATCTTCGGGGCCATAGGTCTTTGCCAGTTTATGCCTTCAAATGCCCTCAAATTTGGAGTGGATTTTAATAAGGACGGCAAGGTTGATCTTTTTGATCCTGCTGATGCACTGGCAAGCATGGCGAATTACCTCCAGTTTTACGGCTGGCGGCCGGATATCCCAAAAAAAGGCCAGATAAGGGTAATTAAGCACTATAATCACAGTACACCTTACGCCAAGACGGTTCTCAAGGTGGCAAAAAAAGTTAGGCAAATCTGATTCCTTGTCTGCTCAAGACATGTTCATACGGCGAATAGACGCGCTCAGGGCCAGAATGGCGGAAGATGGTATTGATATGGTCCTGCTGAGGCAGAACGCCGACCTTTTTTACTTTACTGGCACTGTCCAGGATGCTCATCTCCTTGTTCCCTCATCAGGTCAGCCCCTTTTTCTTGTCTGGCGCAGCTTTGAACGCGCGGTACAGGAAAGTCCCTTGGCCAAAAGGGGGCTTGTTCACCCGCTCAAGGGTCTCAGCCATTTCAGGGAGATAGTCAGGGATATGGGGGTAGGCTCTGGAAGTGTAGTGGGTCTGGAGATGGATGTGCTGCCTGCGGCCCTCTTTTTATTTTACAGCCACAAGGTCTGGCCAGGTGCTGAATTCGTGGATATCTCTCCTGTGGTCCGGCTGCTCAGAAGTGTAAAAGATGAGCAGGAAAAGAAGTGCATTATGCAGGCCTGCCGTCAGGCCCACTTGGCCCTTGAGAAGGTTACGGGATTCGTTAAAAGGGGAATGACAGAGCTCGAGCTGGCTTCCCTTATTGAGGCGGAGCTGAGACGCCAAGGCCATTGTGGCCTGATGCGTATGCGTATATGGAATCAGGAAATGGGCATGGATCAGGTGGTCTCCGGTGAGTCAGCCCTGCTGTCCTCTTGGACCAATACGCCGGTTGGCGGCCGGGGGCCTTATCCCGCCTTCGGAATGGGGGCTTCTTTCAAGAAGATTCGTGACAAAGAGGTTGTAAGCGTTGACCTGGGGGGCTGGTACCAGGGCTACTGTTGCGACATAACGAGACCATTTTTTGTTGGTGACCCTCCGGGGGCCGTCCTTGATGCCTTCCGGCTTGTCAAGGAGCTTATCACCCTACTTGAGTCAAGGATCGAGCCCGGCGCGGTTGCCGGTGAGATATACGGCATGGCGCGGGATTTTATGGCCAAGGCGGGCATGTCTGACAACTTCATGGGACAGGGTAAGTCCCGAGTACCCTTTGTTGGGCATGGCCTTGGAATAGAACTCGACGAATTTCCCTTTTTCTCGAGGGGAAACAAGATGGTGCTTGAGCCCGGGATGGTCTTTGCTCTTGAGCCAAAGATAATACTCCCGGAATTCGGGGTGGTGGGACTTGAAGATACATACCTTCTCGAAGAAGACGGATGCGTCAGGCTGACACTTGGAGAACAGGATCTTGCCGTTATACCGTAAGAAACCCGTAAAGTTATATTTTCACCCTGTCATGCGCCGTAATGCCTTCTGCGGTTTGGTGTTCTCGCGGTTTTCTTGCAGGTTTTCCCCGCTGCATCACCTTATTCAGAACCTTTCAGTACAGACACCATGTTATGTGCTGAACCTTGTTACGATAGGCATGGCAGGCGGGTTGTAATAAATACATGAATGTCTTTTGCCCGTTCTTGACAAAGCAATTTTGTTATGATAACCATTGCCACCTACCGTTACAAAACGGGCCCGGCATACGAGGGCCGTTAACTCAGTCGGTAGAGTATCTGCCTTTTAAGCAGAGAGTCGCTGGTTCGAGTCCAGCACGGCCCACCACGTCCCCGTCGTCTAGCCCGGTCCAGGACACCGGCCTTTCACGCCGGCAACACCGGTTCAAATCCGGTCGGGGACGCCATTTTAAATAAGGAAAAGGGAGCTGATGCTCCCTTTTTATTTGCTCCTTTGTGATATCTGCTTCATCCTGAACAGCATTCCTCGAGTAGCCCAGAAAGTTTTTTCCCCGAAAGGAGCATTCCACCGAATATAGGCCCCATGCGAAAGCCGCCATAGACGGCGGCAGTTGACATGCCGCACACGAAGAGTCCTGGATAGACCTCTTTGGTGTTTGTAACCACCGCCTTTTCTGCTGTCTCCGCAAACATGGATCTTTCTCCCACAGGTTTGCCGGTAGGGGTGTTCAGGGTTACATCGTTCTTTTCGGAAAAGGTTCTTACAACGTCATGTTCATGACCCGTTGCATCCACTACCGCCCTTGCCTCAAGGGTTAAGGGATCAACAGGTAGGTGAGCTATCCCGGTGAGACTGCTATTTACCACCACCCCGGCAACGCGTCCGTTTCTGACCAGCAGGTCCTCACACTCGGTAATATTAAATATGTTCACCCCTCTTTTGGTAGCCCCAAATATCAGCCCGGAGGCAAAGCTTATGGAATCAACGCAGTAGTAGCTGTCCTGGTATGGGCGGCTCGGAATGCCAAAGTCTTCGAGAACATCCTTAGCCTCTTTTTGTATGATCACGTACTTGTATCCCATGCCTCCTCCCCAGATTCCACCTCCAGGGGCAAGGCGTTTTTCCAGGATGGTTATGTTGAAACCCTTCTCGGCTAGGTAGCCAGCGGCGACCAGGCCGCTTGGCCCCGCTCCTACGATTACTACATCGCTTTCAAGTGACCTGTATAGGCTTTCAACGTGATTTTCAACTATTCCCCTTGTTATGTCTATTTCTCTCATTTCCATACTCCCTGTACTGATAGTTACTTGTCTTTTTGATCCTTGAGTACTAAGAACACGCAGTATTCGCCGCACATGGTGCAGGCACCCTCGCCAGAACGTTCCCTCCTGATTCTCCTTGCAGTTTCCGGATCGATGGACATGTCAATTTGTTTATCCCAGTCAAGGGCCTTTCTAGCCCTTGACAGCTCGTTGTCCCACGCTATTGCCCCGGGGATATTCTTGGCTATGTCTGATGCATGGGCGGCTATTCTCGCTGCAATGACGCCGTCAAACACGTCTTGTCCGGTAGGAAGGCCAAGGTGTTCTGATGGTGTCACGTAGCAAATGAAATCCGCGCCTGACATCCCGGCCACTCCGGCCCCAATGGCGGATGTGATGTGGTCGTAGCCTGGGGCGATATCCGTTACAATCGGGCCAAGGAGATACAGTGGGGCATTGTGGGTGAGCCTCTTGATGCGTTTAACGGATTTTTCAACGAGGTGCAGGGGTACGTGGCCAGGGCCTTCTATCATGACCATGACACCTTTATCAAAGGCACGCCTTTGAAGTTTGCCGAGAATGACCTGTTCACCAATCTCGAGGCTGTCAGAGGCGTCAAATAGGGCCCCTGGCCTCATGCCGTCGCCGAGACTGAGCACGCAGTCATGTTTTTCCGCTAGCTCGACAAGCCTGTCGTAGTACTGGTAGAGGGGATTTTCCCTGCCGGTGTTTCTGATATAGGCGGCAGTGATAGCACCGCCCCTTGAGACTATTCCCTCAAGCCGGTACTCTGGCGGGAATTTTCCTATGAGGTCCCTGACCACGCCACAGTGTACCGTGACGAAATCTACGCCCTCCTTCATCTGCCTTTCAATGCATTCAAAAAACTCGCCCACATCTATCCTTATGACAGCCCCCCTTTTGATTCTGGCCATTGTAGCGGCCTCATAGATGGGAACGGTGCCCACGGGGACAGTGGATTCCGAGAGAATTGCCTTTCTTATTTCCACAATATTGTCGGCAAGAGACAGGTCCATGACCGCGTCGGTCCTTGCGCGGAGGGCAGCCCGGAGCTTTTCTTGCTCGTGTTCCACAGACGAGGTGAGGGTGCTTGCCCCGATGTTGGCGTTCACCTTTGTAGTTACGCCTTTCCCGACAACCATGGTTCCTCGTCCCGTCCTGTATCCAAGGACTACAGCAGTTCCTTCGAGAAGGTTTTTTATGAGAACCGGAATGTCAATGTTTTCCTTTCTGGCCAGGTCTTTCAGCCTGTCCGGCACTTGTCCGTTTCTCAGTTCCTGAAGCAAAGTTTGAGACATTGATTCCTCCAAAGGTAAATGGACTCAAATAAAAAGGCCGTCCAGCGAAGGAACGGCCTGTAGCGATCTTGTTAGGTTTCAGATCGTTTCCCTACGCTGGTATTACCCAGATCAGGTTCAAGGGTCGCAGGCAGTCTAGCCGGCCTCTCAGCCCGGTTCACCCAGGCTCCCCCAACGCGAATTTTTTATGATACCTATCCACAAGTATAATAATAACTGGCTTTAGTCAATAATAAGTTGGAGATTTCTTGAACCCGGTTTCCTCCTGGGCGACTGCCCAAATACGCGGTGTTTTTCCCCGGTCCTGCCCACGGGAAAGGGCTTTTACAAAGGTTCCAAGCACATCCATGGCGCCTTTTTATTTGCGTCCATTCATGCTATGTATTGAAAAAAAAATATTGCTGCAGTAAAGCTGTTTCAAATACCTTCCGGGAGGATAAAGTGGCGAAGATTCAATTTTTTGGTGCAGCACAGACAGTTACGGGCTCATGTCACATGCTCCAGTTCGGTAAACGGAGATTTTTACTTGATGCCGGACAGTTTCAAGGCCCCTGGGCAATAGAAAGGCTCAACTATACAGGTTTTGGCTTCAGGCCTTCAGCCCTTGAGGGGATGATCCTCAGCCATGGTCATCTTGATCATTGCGGCAGGGTGCCCTTGCTCCAAAAGGGGGGATTTACTGGCAATATTTACTGCACGCCGCCGACCGTTGACATTTCCCTCCTGATTCTCATGGATGCAGCCCACGTACTCAAGGAAGAGTTCGTGTGGAAAAAAAGGAGGTTGACCCGGGCGGGAATCAAGGTCAAGGAGCCGCTTTTTTCGCTTGAGGACGTTTATTACAGCCTTGAGCTTTTTGGACCGGCAGTGCCATACGGGAAAAGGACACAGATTGGCCCTGGCATAGGCCTTTCCTTTCACCTTAACGACGCAGGCCATGTCTTGGGCTCTTCCCAGATCGTAATAGATTACAGGGACAGTAAAGGCAAAAAGAGGAAACTCCTATATACAGGCGACCTTGGGGACGGCGGCCGTCCCCTTGTCAGCGATCCTGCCCCTCCGGAGAAGGACGTGGACGTTCTCGTTATGGAGTCCACGTACGGAGACAGGGATCACAGGTCCTACGAATCGTCTGTCGGGGAGCTTGAAGAGGCCATTACCACCACTGTGAAGAAGAAAGGCGCCGTGCTCATTCCTACTTTTGCACTTGAAAGGGCACAGGAGATACTCTATCACATTGGAAGGATGAAGAGGACGGGCAGACTTTCAAACAGGGTTCCTGTGTTCCTGAACAGTCCACTTGCCATCAACCTCACAAGAATATATGAGAAACACTGCGGGTACTGCAATCATGATAACTTTGGCAAGGGCAGGAAAGGGCCCTCGCCCTTTGAGTTTCCCAGCCTATATTTTACCGAGACCCCGGAGGAGTCAAAGGCCATTCACAATGTTCATGGCCCAAAGATAGTCCTTGCAGGCAGCGGTATGATGACAGGAGGCAGGATTAAGCATCATCTCAAGCATCTGCTCTGGAAGGAGAATACCACGTTGATAATAGTAGGTTATCAGGCCGAGGGCACGCTTGGCAGGAAGATAGTGGAAGGGGCCGAGGAGGTAAAGATATTCGGCGAACCAATAGCCGTAAGGGCGAGGGTATATACTATTAACGGGTTTTCCGCTCATGCAGATCGGACAACCCTTATTAATTATGTGAAAAAGGCGCGGCCCAAAAAACTGTTTATAGTCCACGGCGAGCCAAGGTCCCAAAGCAACCTTGCCTCCACAGTGAGGAAAGCCCTCCCGAGGACAGAAGTGCACGTTCCAAGACTTAAGGAATCATTCCTGATATAGGGTTCACTATTTCTTGGCCGTGATAGGCCATGGTGAAAACGAAATCCTGGAGGGTCAGGCTATGAGTTTTTCCACCGCCTCTTTGAGTTTCTGGACGTCAAAGGGCTTTCCCATGATGTAGTCGGCATTTTTTTCCTGGGCAAGCTCTTCTGCGTGGTACCCATAGCCTGTTATGGCTATTACGGGAATCTCGGGATGTTCCCTCTTAAGTATCGAGATGATGCCGATGCCGCTCACGTAAGGCATGGCTATATCCGTAATCACAAGATCGTATGGGCGTTCCTTGATGCAATTCAGGCCTTCAAGGCCATCGGCAGCTGTCACCGTTTCGTACCCAAGAAAGGTGAGATAGTCTTTAAGCATGCTTCTTACCTCGTCGTCATCTTCTACTACCAGAACTACCCTTTTTACTTCAGTAGCCTTGTCTTTGGACATGATTAGCTATAGTCTCCCCGCGTTATCTTGATTTTTTCCACTACGGATAATATGGCGATTTGGTCGAGGGTTTTCCTCAGGGGATCTCCTGAGTGAAGCTTGTTCTTCATAGCCATGAGCTCGTTTGAACTGGAATCCAGTGCACTGGCTACAGACTCTATTGATGTAGAACCGGAGGACTTTTCAAGAAGGCCGGCAAGGTGGTTGAGCAGGGTCAGGGTAGCCTCCCCTCTAGAAATGGCATTTCTCTGTACGGTGCTCAAATTTACCTGGGATGCTATGGAGTCAAGGGAGGAAGTTGCGCCTGCGACACGGTGCTTGTCACTTTTTGTGTTTTCAAGAATTTCTGAAAAACTTGATAGAGACTCTTTGTTTTTTCCTGTCTTGGAGTTACCGGAAGCAACACTGTTTATTAGTGCGCCGTAAGGATTATCAACTTTCATAGCCAGCCTCCTGTTCGTAATCGTATATTCATTTTTATCATTATGTCAATAAATATTGGCATTTTTTGCCCATGGCAGGGAAATAAGTTCCCTTCTTAACGCCATCTTCAATGTTCTAAGTACTTGCCCTATTTTTTCTGTGTAATTATCATGCATCCATGGAAAAGCCAAATAATCCACAGAAAAGACCTACCAGGACTATCCATGTCGGTAATGTAGCAATAGGCGGAGACAATCCGGTTGTTGTCCAGTCCATGTGCAATACTGATACCAGGGACGTTCACGCAACCGTACGCCAGATACAAAGACTGGAACAGGTCGGATGCGAGATTATCCGGGTCGCCGTTTTAGACATGGAGGCGGCACAGGCCATATCAGATATAGTAAAAGCAATATCCATACCGCTCATTGCAGATATACATTTTGACTGGCGGCTCGCTGTTGCCTCAATGGAGTCTGGGGCTATGGGTATAAGGATAAATCCAGGCAACATCGGTGGGCTTAAAAAACTCAAGAAGGTGGTTGACAAGGCAAGGGAGTATTCAGTGCCTATAAGGATAGGCGTTAATTCTGGTTCCCTTGAAAAGGACATTAGAGCAAAGTATGGACATCCTGTGCCCGAGGCCCTAGTGGAAAGCGCTCTTAGAAACATAGACCTCGTTACAGGCATGGGGTTTGATGAGATAAAGATTTCCATAAAGTCCTCTGATGTCCTGTCAACGGTGAAGGCCTACAGGCTGCTTTCAAAGAAAACGGATTTTCCGCTTCACATAGGGGTTACAGAGGCAGGCGGCCTCGTTGCCGGAACCGTCAAAAGTTCCGTTGCCCTTGGATTCCTCTTGATGGAAGGCATCGGGGATACCATGCGCGTATCCCTTACCCGGGATCCAGTGGAGGAGATACACGTGGCCTACGAGATACTCAAGGCGGTAAAGCTTCGCCAGAGGGGGCCGGAGATCATTTCGTGTCCCACTTGTGGAAGGTGCGAGATAGATCTCTTCTCTATTGCTGAAGAGGTGGAGAAGAGGGCAAGGAATATTTCCAAGCCTATCAAGCTTGCAGTCATGGGCTG
>WGDC01000070.1 GCA_015493475.1 Deltaproteobacteria bacterium | reverse complement strand
TCCAGCGAATGATTTCGCGCGCGGGATGGATCCTTGCCATAAATGAAAGGCTCACTCCCCATGTTTTCAGGCATTCCATGGCCACGCACCTTCTCGAGGCAGGTGCCGATCTTCGTTCCATACAAAAAATTCTTGGCCATGCCTCTGTTAGTACCACCCAGATCTATACAAGTCTTGACGCAGAAAGGCTGAAGAACATCTTCAGCGAATGCCATCCGCGGGCCAGAAGAAAATAGCTTTGCTTATCTGCTATCGCCCGTCTATGTTATTATAGACTGCAATGTTTTGGGGAAACCGCTACATCCATGGACCTTGCAAACAGTCTTCTGTAAATTTTCTTACAAAAAGGAAGTGCTCAACATGGACATGAGGAACCCGGCCAACTTTCAACCGATAGACCGTAAACAGATCAAGAAACAATTCAAGTCCGCCTTGCCGCTTGTAATACTCTTTCTCGTAGGTATTGTCGCCTGGAATTGCTGGTACACGGTAGAACCCGAAGAGGTGGGGCTTATACTAAGATTCGGAAAATTCCAGAGAGAATCCCAGCCGGGCCTGCATTTCAAGATGCCGTACCCGGTGGAACAGGTAATAAAAATACCAGTACAGAGACAGCTCAAGGAGGAGTTCGGATTTCGCACCAGGATCCCGGGCGTGCGGACAATTTACTCGCAGAAAAATTTCGAACACGAATCCCTCATGCTCACAGGGGACCTTAACGTGGCGGTGGTAGAATGGATTACCCAGTACCGGATCAGAAATCCCTATTTCTATCTATTCAAGGTTAAAAATCCGCGCCAGACCTTCAGGGATATGAACGAGGCGATCATGCGGGAGGTAGTCGGTGACAAGACGGTGACAAACGTCCTTACCGTAGGCAGACAAGAGATTGCAGACGAAGTCAAGGGGAAGCTTCAGGAGCTTTGCAACCAGTATCAGACTGGCATAGTGGTAGAGCAGATTGTGCTTCAGGATGCCAATCCGCCAGACCCGGTCAAGCCTTCCTTCAACGAGGTAAACCAGGCCCAGCAAGAAAAACAACGCATGATAAATGACGCCTGGGCCGAATACAACAGGGTGATACCGAGGGCAAAAGGCCAGGCCCTGCAGACCATCCAGGAGGCCAAGGGTTATTCGGCAGACCGAATAAACAGGGCAAAAGGAGACGCGCTCTTTTTCGAACAGATACTGAAGGCATACAAAAAAGCGCCCCGGGTAACCAAGGACAGGCTTTTCATAGAAACCATGGAAGACATATATCCGAGATTTGAAAAGAAGGTAATAATAGATGAAAAGGTGAAGGGGCTAATCCCCCTTTTAGGCTTGGACAAGAAGGTAAAACCATGAGGATATTCTCTTCTTTTGCAATAATTTTGTTGATCATAGCTGCCCTTATTGTCAGCGGTGCACTTTACACGGTGAACGAGGCCCAGCAGGTTGTCATAACCGAGTTCGGAAAACCCATAGGCAAACCCATCACTGAACCAGGCCTGCATTTCAAACTGCCTTTTATACAGGTGGCTAACTACTTTGAAAAAAGGTTTCTCGCCTGGGACGGTGAGCCGAACCAGATTCCCACCAAGGACAAGCGTTTCATCTGGGTCGATACCTATGCAAGATGGAGAATTGCAGACCCGCTGCTCTTCTTCCAAAGGCTCAGAAACCAGCGGATAGCCCAGAGCAGACTCGATGACATCCTTGATGGCGGCACAAGAAACGTGGTGGCAAGCCACAGGCTGATAGAAATAGTGAGAAGCGGGATAGAAAAAAATACCAACAAGAATCTTGCACCCATAAGATATGGCCGGGAAGTCCTCTCCAAGGAGGTCCTTAAACAGGCGGCACAAAAGGCAATTGACCTCGGAATAGAAATCCTTGATTTCAGATTCAAACGCATAAACTATGTGGAAGATGTAAGACAAAAGGTGTATGCGAGAATGATTGCAGAACGTAAAAGGATTGCCGAACAGTACCGTGCGGAAGGGGCTGGAGAAGCGGCCCGCATCGCAGGCGAAAAGGAAAGACAGCTCAGGATTATTACTTCTGAAGCATACAAGACTGCAAAGGAGATAAAGGGCCGCGCAGATGCGGACGCGGCCAGGATTTATGCGGCAGCCTACAGCAAAGACCCAGTATTCTTCAAGTTCTTGCGAAGCCTTGAGGCCTACAAAAAATCTCTCAGGAAAGGGACAACCCTTGTTATTACGCCGGACAACGAATTCCTTCAGTTCATTAAAGGCAACCCCGTAAGAACTGGAAGGGCAACATCTAAACAATAAAGAAGGAACCGCAAAAGCTGTCCGATACCCCCGTGGCACCGATTCCTTCTTCGCCCTCCATATTTGCTGCCGCCAACATTATCTGCCGCCAGGAAAAACCTGGGTAGATACTGAGCACGATTCGCGGGCCTTGCGCCTTTTCCCACCTATTGGAATCCAAGGTCGCAGACAGTGCATTGGAAAGCTCCAAGAATTCTCCGCTTGGCTTATAAGGGCTATGGTTGCAAGTATCACCCAACGCTTCAAGCATCTCTGAAAATATCGCCCTTGCCTTGGAAATCATAGCCCGGTCTCTCCGTATATCTTCGTCTAATGGAATATAAAAAGTGAAAACGTCTAAAACCGGCTTCCCCCCTGAAAGGGATTCAAAGGCAGCGTCCATCAGGTCCTTCACTGCAATGCTTTCGCCGAGAGGATAGGCATTGGGAAGGTCCCGTTCCGACAAAGCAACACGAGCCCAGGCCCTCATTCGTTCCCTTGCCCTGTTCAAGGGTTGGATATAATAGAAACTTTCCCGCTTCTCGGGGAGTATGGATTCTTCTTCCACAAGTTCTGATATCCGTTTTGCCCTATTTTCCACCTTTTCAAGCTCCAACTCGAGCTCATCCTCCCTCTTATCCGCCTCGGCGGACAATGCCAAGAACGCCATAGCGGCCAAAAACTTATCTTCCTTCTTTTCTCCCTTGAATGCCTGCATCACGGAGGAAACCTCGGAATCCTGAGAGGAGCTAAGCGCCGAATAAAAGGTCTCGAAATTCACGCTTTGCCCCAGGCCGAGTTGCTCACCCCACCTTGTCAGGGCCCTGACACCCCGTTCAAGCTCATCCGGGCCCACTCCTCCCGTTGCTCCCGCCAGTATGGTATGCAGTTCAAGGAAAAAATCGTGAAAATATGCGGCGTCCTTTTTTTCTTTATCTGCTTCCGAAGGCACGATCACTATAAGTTCCTTAAAGAAAAGTGAAATAAAGGAACCTGTCTTCTTTTTCAAAAAACAGCGCGGATAGAGCAACGCCCTCAGATCCTTCATATAGTTTCTCCTTTCTAATTCCGTGTCATTATTACGAAATTGCATATTCCCTCAATAAAGTTGACTATTTTAAATAATCTATTTAACTTTTACTTCTTGGCTAACCAAGCAACTGCACATTCTACCATGGGCGTAGACAAATAATAATGATAAATACCAGATTAAAAAAGACAACGTCGCCATCTTCCTCCTCCTTCTTGCGTTACATTCCGAGATTCTTCAGGCTGCTGCTTAACCTTTTGAGAGACTCCAGGGTGTCCGCAACAGATAAGGCAATACTTGGCGCCACCATTGCCTACCTGATAAATCCTGCTGATATCGTTCCTGACTGGATACCTTTTCTAGGGATGGTGGACGACCTGTACCTGATCGCCCTTGCCCTTTTGCGGCTCATCCTCAGGACGGACGAAAAGGTCCTGGCCCAGTACTGGGACGGACCTGCTGAGCTTGTAACCCTTCTTAAGCAAATATCTGAGTGGGCAGTAGCATTTCTGCCTCCGAGGGTCAGAAGGGCGATCATAGCCAAGGTGGAACAAAAGTAGGAAGGTGATGAGTCATGATAGTTAAAAAAAACCTGGAAATCGATCTGCCGTGCGGCGTTTTTTATGATCTTTCCAACCTCGTTCTGGACATGAATGGCACCCTCACGGTTGATGGAAAATTTATTCAAGGGGTTGAGGATAGGCTCAGAAATCTGTCTCGCCTGCTAAACATCTATCTCCTTACGGCAGACACCTATCAAACAGCGGATGATGTCTTGGAATTCATTAAGAATGATACCTCCATAGAGTTACACAAGCTCGACTCAGGCAGGGGTGACATACAGAAACTGCATTTTCTCGAAAAGCTTGGCAGGGAACGCACGGCTGCAATAGGGAATGGCTGCAATGACGCGCTTCTCCTCAAGGAGGCAGCCCTTGGAATTTGCGTAATTGGCCCGGAAGGGGCATCCATAGAGGCCATTTTGGCGAGCAGGGCGGTCTTTTTAAATATTTGTGACGCCCTCGACATTTTCCTCAAGAAAAACAGAATGATCGCTACCCTTCGGAAATAGATTCTTGAATCTTCCATGGTCAAAAAAAAGCTGACATCTCTTTCAAAGGCAGCCGGTTGAGCGGCAAAAATAGGTCCGGGAGACCTGTCGGACATACTCTGTGCCCTCCCCCTTTCTTCACATCCATGTCTGTTAATGGGGATGGAGACCGCCGCTGATGCAGGCATCTACCGGCTTTCAGACGAGATAGCCATTGTTCAAAGCCTTGACTTCTTTACCCCTGTGGTTAATGACCCTTTCAATTTTGGCCAGATTGCTGCGGCAAATTCCATGAGCGATATCTACGCGGTGGGAGCAACACCGGTAACCGCAATGAACATCGTGTGCTTTCCGATTAAGGAGCAGCCAAAAGACGTTTTGAAGGCCATATTGAAAGGCGGAGTCGAGAAGATTCATGAAACAGGGGCATTATTGATCGGCGGCCACAGCGTTGAAGACGCAGAGCCAAAATACGGCCTTTCCGTAACCGGGATCGTTCATCCAGAGAAATTCATCTCCAATGGAGGTGCCAGGCCAGGAGACGTACTCGTTCTTACCAAGCCCATTGGGACCGGAATACTCACCACCGCTCTTAAGGCAGGCCTTTTGAACAACGAAACTACGGATATCCTTATTAACGTCATGAAGACATTGAACAGGGACGCATCAAGGCTCATGATGGAGCTTGGAGCCTCTGCCGCTACAGATATTACCGGATTTGGCCTGGCAGGACATGCCCTGGAGATGGCCATTTCAAGCAAGTGCGATATTGAGATAAAGGCCACAGACGTACCGATAATAAGCGAAACCATGAATTTTCTGAAGATGGGCTTTATCCCCGAAGGGGACTATTCCAACAGACGATTTTGCAAGGAATCCTTCAGAATTGACCCTGTCATAGACGAAGATATCGTCACGGTATTATTTGATGCCCAGACGTCAGGAGGCCTTCTTATCAGCATTGACGAGACAGGGGCAGGCAAGCTCGTTAAAAGGCTCCACAACCTCGGTCATACCTGCACCTCAATAATTGGAAGGGTCAAAGAAGGGCCGGGTGTGGTAGACATAGTTTTATAACAATCAAATAACGAGAAACCGTGGTTGATCCTATCCGGCTACCTTTCTACGTCTTGCTACGGTCCTTCCCTTCACCATGGGCTTCTACGAGCTCCTGTATTATTGGGCGAAGTTCATCACCGTTGACCATTCCCGTGATCTTCTTGACTATTTTGTGGTCCCTGTCGAGTATGAACGGTAACAGGCAGGGCGTATATGTCCCCGTAATCCTTAAGAACCCTTGTGGTAGCAAGGAGGACGGGATAGTTAATTCCGAGACTCTTTACAAAGGAAGGCAAGACCCTCTCGCCGTCATTATCAACCGATATCCCTATAACAGTAAAACCCTTTGGGGCAAATTCCTTTTGAAGTCTCTCAAAGTCAGGAATTTCCATCCGGCAGGGGGGGCAATATGTGGCAAAAAAATTTATAAGAACCACCTTGCCCGTGAAATCGGAAAGGCTAACCGTGTTGCCAGCAAGGTTAAGCAAAGTAAAATCCGGCGCTCGGGAAACCTCGGTTTTACCCTGACACGCAGGCAGGAATGTCAGCAAGATAAAACTGGTTAGGATAATCAGTATATATTTACAGGTTTTCATATTATTAACTCCTTAATCTTCGAAATTTTCAAGTTCATCTATAATATGTGAAAGACTCTGCGCCTCATACTCTATTATCTGCCTTCCCTTTTGGGGACTTGAAGGGGCCGGATCGCCCCACACGCCTCCTGGCCAAAATTTCAACTTGTTTCTCGCCACTATGAATTTTGGAAAGGCCGGAAACTCTCTCGGGCTTGTTCCATCCACATAGGCAGGACGCAGATGCTGCATAAGGGATGTTTCCACCTCTCCCGCGTGGGCATCTCCATGTGTCTCAATAAGCCCTTCTGGCAGCAAGGCTACGAGATCTATGATAGACAGCACTGCAAACCTGCTCCTGGAAAGCTCTTCAAGCAAGTTGTCAGCGGCATCGAGTATGGATGCCATGTGGGTGCCTCCGGCATGACCAGACACCAGGACAAAGTCTCTCAATCCCTGCTTATAGAGTGACCTGCACACGTCCTTTGCAACGCACTTAAGTGTTTCCGAGGTTATTCCTACCGTTCCTGCATGCTGCTTGGTACTCCGGCACAAGCCATACCATATGGGTGGAGCCACAAACACCGCCCTGAGCCTCGCCGTCTGTCTTGCAAGCTCGTAAGCATGAATGGTATCGGTCCCGAGTGACAGATGAAGGCCATGTTCCTCCACGGAACCAAAGGGTACAATCACAGTCCTGGTTCTCGACAAACCCTTCTCAAACTGCTCCATTGTAATCTCTTCTAGCAACATGGTTTGCCAGTTTAATTATGGGGAAAGGGTATGTCAATTTGCGCTCTTGTATATAGACCAGGAAAAAACGGACTCAAAAAGACTTGACCAAAAGACCGGGGCCATGTAAGTTGGCGACAAAACTTAGACATTTTTAATCTTAAATATCCACACGGACAAGCATGAGACTAACAAGAGCTGGAGAATACGCCATAAGATGTATCTTGTACCTGGCTTTTAAAGGCCCTGGGGTACTTGTCAGTAAAAAGGAAATCGCCTCGAAATGTGCCATTCCGCCTCAGTTTCTTTCAAAGATTGCGCAGGAACTACAGAAAGCACGGATACTTGAAATCAAACAGGGACCGAAAGGCGGCTTTGTACTTACGAGTGACCCGGACAAGCTGACTTTGCTCGATGTGGTGGAGGCCATTATCGGCGAAATTTACCTCAATGATTGCATAGCAAGACCAAACCAGTGCAGCGCAAGCGCAGCGTGCGCAGTGCACAAGGTATGGGGGAAGGCCAGAGACGAGCTGAGGAAGACCTTGGGTTCTGTCAGCTTCAGGGAACTTTCGAAGGATCCTTCATGCATTCCCAATTTTGAAAGCCGGAATTAGTAAGCCGGTTAACACATCCTTACCCTAAAACAACAAAAGGCGCCGTTAAGACGCCTTAATTTTTCAATTGGTCGGGACGAGAGGATTTGAACCTCCGACCCCCTGAACCCCATTCAGGTGCGCTTCCAGACTGCGCCACGTCCCGACAGGTCTTGGCCTTACCAAAAAGAGGACTTTTCGATTAACACTTTTACACTAAATAGTCAAGGCAAGGGTGTCAAACCCTGAAATAATCCCTGTACCACTTGATGAATTTTGGTATGCCCACCTCAAGGGGTGTGGCTGGCTTAAACCCAGTATCCCGAACAAGATCGTCTATGTTGGCATAGGTGGCAGGCACATCCCCTGGCTGAAGTGGCAGAAGGTTCTTTTTTGCCTTTTTCCCAAGGGTATCTTCGATGACCTCTATGAAATGCATGAGTTCAACCGGCTGGTTGTTTCCAATATTGTATATCTTGTAGGGGGCGTAGCTTGAGCCAGGGTCGGGATTGTCGCCATTCCAATCTGGATTGGGTTGTGCCGGCCTTTCAATAACTCTCACCACGCCCTCTACTATATCGTCTATGTATGTGAAGTCCCTCTGCATCTTCCCGTAGTTGAAGACATCTATTGGCCTGTCTTCAAGGATTGCCTTGGTAAACAGGAAAAGCGCCATGTCCGGCCTTCCCCATGGACCATACACGGTAAAAAAACGAAGGCCCGTGCATGGAATGGAAAAAAGGTGCGCGTATGCGTGGGCCATGAGCTCATTTGACTTTTTACTTGCCGCATAGAGGGAGACCGGATGATCCACGTTGTCGTGCACGCTAAAGGGCATCTTTGTGTTTGAGCCGTAAACGGAACTCGACGAGGCAAAGACCAGATGTTTCACGTCATTGTGCCTGCATCCCTCCAGGATGTTCACAAACCCTACAAGGTTTGAGTCCACGTATGACTGAGGATTGACCAGTGAATATCTGACCCCGGCCTGGGCTGCAAGATTCACCACTGCATCAAATTTCTCCTCTTTGAAAAGGCTATCCATGGAGTCCTTGTCTGCAAGATCAATCTTGACAAACTTGAACTCTTGGTGGGGTTTAAGTATTTCAAGCCTTGCCTCTTTTATTGCAGGGTCGTAATAGTCGTTTACTATGTCAAGACCTACGACCTGGCAGCCTTCCTCCAGTAGCCTTTTTGAAAGATGAAAGCCGATAAAACCCGCCGCACCGGTAACAAGTATCTTCTGAAATTCCTTTCTCATCAAAATGTTCCTTCCAAGTTTTTATTCCACAGTAACACTCTTTGCCAGGTTCCTTGGCTGATCAACATCACATCCACGGGCAAGGGCAATTTCATAGGCCACAAGCTGAAGCGGAATGGTAAATATGAATGGATTGATCTCGGCTTCCACCTCGGGCACACGTATCATGACACTACTTAATCTGTTAAGCCCTTCGTCGCCATCGATTCCTACGGAAATCACTATCCCTCGCCTGGATTTTACCTCTTCAACGTTGCTTACCATCTTTTCATACACGTGATCCTTTGGCACCAGGGCCACAACAGGCATGTTTCTGTCAATAAGCGCAATGGGGCCATGCTTCATCTCACCTGCCGCATAGCCTTCCGCATGGATATAGGATATCTCCTTGAGTTTAAGGGCCCCTTCAAGGGCGATGGGAAACTGAAGATGCCTTCCAAGATAGAGAAAATCACTGTAGGTGTAAAATTCATCTGCAAGGGCTGATGCGTTTTCGTGCCACTCACCAAGCCTGTCCTCAATAATCCTTGGCACATCAAGGAGCGCCTTCAAGAGCCTTGAGCGTTCCTGTTCGTTGAGGGTTCCTCTCCTTTCAGCCATGTAGAGGGCAAGCAGATAAAGGGCGGTAAGCTGGCTTGTAAAGGCCTTTGTGGAGGCAACCCCAATTTCTGGGCCAGCATGGGTGTAGACGGTGCCATCTGACTCCCGCGTTATGGTGCTGCCGACAACGTTACAAATGGAGACTATATGGGAGCCAAGCTCCTTTGCAATCCTTAGGCCTGCCAGGGTGTCAGCGGTTTCCCCAGACTGCGAGATGGGAATGGTAAGACTTTTTTCATCAAGAAGAAGGTCCCTGTACCTGAACTCTGAGGCAAGCTCCACCTCCACTGGAAGCCTTGCCCACTTCTCTATCCAATACTTGCCCACCAGACCTGCGTGCCATGAGGTTCCACAGGCAAGGAGAACCACCTTGTTAAGCCCTCTTATCACCTCATCTGAAAGCTCCATCTCCGGAAGCTCCACCGAGCCAGTATCCGGAAGCATACGTCCTCGAAATGTATTAAGGATGGCCTGGGGCTGCTCGTATATCTCCTTGAGCATAAAATGCTTGTACCCGGCCTTTTCGGCCATGGCAGCATCCCATTTTATTTCCTGGATCTCTTTGTCAAGCCTCTCGCCGCTTTCAATGGACACAACCATGACACACTCGGCGGAAAGAACCGCAAGCTCGCCGTCATCAAGGAAAATTACGCGCTTTGTGTATGGCAATAGCGCCGGGATGTCAGAAGCCATAAAACACTCGTTTTCCGCCACCCCTACCACAAGGGGACTCTGCTTTCTTGCCGCCACAATCATATCGGGCCTGTCCGCCCAAAGCACACCTAGGGCGTATGCCCCTTCGACATCCTTTAGCGCCATGGTAACGGCCCTTACAAGGTCTCCGTCAAGGTATTTCTCTACGAGGTGGGCCAGTACCTCCGTATCGGTATCAGATCTGAAGACGTGGCCCTCTTTCTGGAGCTGCTCTCTTAGGATAAAATAGTTCTCAATAATGCCGTTATGCACAACAACGAGCCTTCCCGAGCAGTCAGCATGGGGATGGGCGTTCTCCTCGGTCGGCCTTCCATGGGTCGCCCAACGCGTGTGTCCAAGGCCGATGTTGCTTTTTGTACTGCGGTAGTCCTCAAGGGCCTCCTCAAGAACATTCAGTTTTCCCTTGGCCCTAACCCTCTTCAGTGCTCCGTTTTCAGGCCAGGCAACTCCAGCCGAGTCATACCCTCTGTACTCAAGCCTCTTCAGGCCATCGAGCAGGACCGGCAAAATTCTTCTGTGGCCAACATATCCCACTATGCCGCACATGCTACCTCCATCGCTATCTCGATCCCTGCCTAAACAGGATGGTCTTTACCGTTTTTAAGATTATATAAAGGTCCAATAAAATCGACATGTGTTTAATGTAATATAAATCATACTCCAGCTTTCTCTTGGCGTCCTCAATGGAGGCGCCATAGGGATAGTTAATCTGGGCCCATCCTGTTATGCCAGGCTTAACAGTATGACGCTGATCGTAAAACCTGATTTGTTTTCGGAGGCTCTCGACAAATTCCGGACGTTCTGGTCTCGGACCGACAAAATTCATATCTCCCTTCAACACATTCCACATCTGCGGAATTTCATCTATTCGTAGCTTTCGTATTATTCTCCCTACCTTGGTTACGCGGTCATCATCCTTCCGCGCCCACTTTGCACCGTCCTTTTCCGCATCTTTGCGCATAGACCTGAACTTTACAAGCGTGAACACCTTGCCGTCATGGCCCACCCTGGTCTGCTTAAAAAAAATCGGCCCTTCTGATTCTAATTTTATCACAATACCAACGAGCAAAGATATGGGCAGGGATATCATGAGGCCCAACAAGGCAATAAAACTACCAATTACCTGCTTGCCAAACCTGGTAAGACGATCCTTCTGAAAACCTTCCTTGAAAATCAGCCAGCTTGGATTGATACTGTCAATAGCGAGTTTTCCGGATATCTCTTCTATGAATGTCTCACCATCGATGACAGACAGGCCCTGCATTTTGCACTGCAGCAACTCGTTAACAGGCAAAATCCCCCTTTTTTCTTCCATGGCTACGATAACTTCATCAATATGAAGTTCCCGTGCCTTATCGAGGATTTTGTCAAAACCTTTCCAGACCTGCACACCTATATCCCGTTTCTCCTTATCCGTATCCGGTACTATGACGCCCTTGATTATATAGCCGCAGTCGCTATTTCCCCTAATCTCATTAAGCAGTTCTCTTATTCGTCTCCCCTGTCCCACTACCAGTATGGGCTTGGAGCCAATATCTTTTTTAAGGAACCAGATATAGCAATATCTCCAGATACTGCTGAACACTATAAAGGCTATAATCTCTTTTAGAAAAACACCTCTCCCAGGCATGAAACCTGGAAACAGAAAGTAGAAGAAGCCGAGAAAGATGCAGGCACTCCCGATAGCCTGAAAAAGCCTCGTGGACATTTCAATATAGCTGTAACCGTATTTAAACGTATACAAATCGAAATAATACAAGGATAAAAGACAAACGGTCACAGCCGTTGAGATACGTATAAACGTATCTAAAAAGCTATGCGATGTTAATTGCACTTGGTTAACATATACCCAATAAATTGAAATGAAAAGGAAAAAACCTTCACCCAAAAAAAGGATTAGCTTCCTCAGAGGGTATTTCTTCCCAAAAATTCGCAGCATGAAGAATTTTATCTAATAAGCAACCTTGTAGTACTTCTTCTTGTAATATGTATACTTACGGGGAGTTATTTCGAACCCATTAAATACGACACCTAATATCTTGTCCTTTCCAAGTTTCTTGACTGCTTCATCCACTGCATTCTTGTCCGATACCCCGTACCTGACCACCATTACAACTGCATCTGCCTGCCCTGCCAAAACAAGGCTTTCAGCGGCAAGATTTACCGGTGGAGAATCTATTACTATCAACCGGTCAGCATACCTGTCCCGGGCCTCCTCTATGAGGTGTTGCATCCTTTCCGATGTCATGAGTTCTGCCGGGTTCCTTACCCGGGACCCGGCCTGTAAAACCGTCATCTTATCAAGTATGCCCTTCATCAAGTAGTCAGACAGAGGGTTGCCCGACATGAGATAGTCCGTGAGGCCTCGCGATTTTCGCAGCCCAAGCATCTTTTGCACGCTTGGCCTTCTTACATCACCGTCTATTAGGAGGACATAAGGATCTATGCTTTGGGCAATACTTACTGCCAGGTTACAGGAAACCATGGTCTTTCCTTCCTGTTCCAAGGCGGAGGTAACCAGAATGGACTTGATGACCTGTCCTTTCGAGCGATGCATTATTGTGCCACGCAGGACCTTAAAGTGTTCTGCAGCAAGAGACTCGGGATTATGATAGACCACTACCCTGAAATCGACTGGTTTCTCTAAACGTTCTGCATCCTCTTTCACTCTCTGCCTACTCGCCCTTACCACATCCGGGCCCCTTTGCCCGTTGCCCTTTTCTTCCCTCGTCCTGCCATCTAAAGGCCAGTCGCGCAGGGCGGAAATGTTGGCCTTTTCAAGTGCCTTGTATAATTTACCCATATTTTTACCTGAAATATTCCAAAACCTTTTCCAGAACCTGACGATATTCTTCAGAATTTTTAAAAACGACGTAGCAAAGAGCGGCGGATGCCAATAACAACAACGAGACTATAACCCAAAATAAAAGATGCTTCCTTTTGGATGTCCTCTCTTTGCTTGAATGCCCGCCCCTTCCTTCTCTGTTCCCTCCAGAGCAGTCAAGTTCTTTGGCACATTCCCTGATAATTGTATCGTCTATGATCTTGGTTTCCTTGACAAAACCAGTCAAAAGCGCATGATCACAAAGCAGGTTGATTACACGGGGAATCCCCTTGGAATACATGTATACCTTCTTGAGCGCTCCGTCTGTAAAAATCCCTACATCCCTGGCACCTGCCTTGGCCAAGCGAAGCTGAACGTACGCAGCGGTCTCGTTCAAATTTAGAGGCTCAAGGTGGTATCTAAGTGTAATTCTCTGTTTCAGTGCCCTGAAATTTGGATCGTTCAATATCTCAGCGAATTCGGGCTGGCCTGTCAAAATTATGTTGATCAGTTTCGACTGGGGTGTTTCAAGATTGGACAGCAACCGTATTTCTTCCAAGATATCTTTTGGAAGACAATGGGCCTCGTCAATAATGAGAACAACATTTTCCTTCTTTCTGTGTGCCTGTTCCAAAAACTGAGAAAACCTCACCAGAAAATCGGCCTTGTTTTTCACATCTCCGAGGCCGTACTTTTTGGCCAGAAGGAAAAAAAATTCGTCACGTGTGAGCACTGGGTTGGAAACAAAGGAGGTAATCACCTTCTCAGGAATCTCTGACATTAATGAATGGATGAGGGTGGTCTTCCCCGTGCCTACTTCTCCAATTACAACCACAAAACCCTTGTGCTGGATTAAGCCGTAGCGGAGATGGGCAAGGGCCTCCTTGTGAGAAGTTGCAAAAAAAAGAAAACGTGGATCAGGGGATAGGGAAAAGGGCTCATATTTGAGATTATAAAAGTCGAGATACATTTATCAGATCAGCCCTGAAAATGAACCTGGTCCCCTTAGGAAGAGAAGGAGAAAAAGTCCGGATACAACAATGTAGCCGCATACCGCAGATAGTGAAAGGATGAGATTTCTCAAGCGCCTTGCCCTTAATTCTTCTGGGTCGAGCAATAAAGGTATACATGCAAGGACATCAATATCCATATCCTGCTTGACCTCCTCTGGATCGAAATACTTATTACTTAGAAGATCCACCACAAAGGCCAAGCCACCGCTAAGACCGAACGCCAAGGCCACTATCAATGGAAGCAGCTTCTTTAAATCCGGCTTTACCGGCCTTTCCGGCACCCGGGCAGGATCCACTATTCTGAACTGTTCGCCCTGCTGATGCCTTTCAAGTGCTGCCGCCTGTTCTGCTTCGAGCTTTTTCTGAAGAAGATCATCGTAAGTTTGCTTCAGATTCTCGTAGTCCCTCGTAAGGTCCAGAAGTTCCTGTTCCCTTTTCGGGGTATCCTCTATCCTTTTTTGGTAAACCGCTATCCGTCTCTCCACCCCCTTCCGTTCTTCCTTTAGTTGCCTTATTTCAAGTTCTGCTCCACGAAGCTGCAACTTCAGAGCATCGAGGGACGGATCACCTGTGAGCACAGGCCTCAAAGAACCCTTGCTCATAGAACCAGCCTTTGTATTAGCCAAAAGTTTTTCCTGTGCAGAAATGGCCTTTTTAAGGGCAATGACATCAGGATGGTTATCAGTATAACGTGAACGGAGAATGCGAAGTCTCTCCTTCATCTCAGGAAGAGACAAACGGCCGGCAACTTCATGGCCGTTCCGTCCGTTTTGCCGAGATTCCAAAAGATTCAACGATGTCCTTTGTTCGGATATCTGCTGCCTTATCAAGAGCTTGCGGTCCTCTGCCCTCCTTATGTTTTCCTGAATATCCTGCACCTGACGCTGCAGAGCTGATAGGGTTGCAAGGTTGCTCATACGCTGTTCCGGCAACTCGCCCATATGTTCCATCTTGTACTTCTTTAGCTTTTCCTCCCTCTCCTTTAACGCCGAATATATCTTGTTGAGCTGTTGAGACAAAAATTTTGCAGTATTGGCAGACTGACTCTCTCGCAGCTTCAAATTTTGCTCCACGAAAAGATTTGCCAACGCATTGGTCACCTTTGCTACAAGCTCAGGGTTCCGCCCCTGAAAGCTTATATTAAATGCATTACGTCTTGCTTTACGAGGGTTCTCGATCTCGAGATCTTTTTTCATTCGCTCCACTACCACTTCCATGGGATACTCTCTGCGCATTTTGGGATAAAGGTCATACTTTTTAATCAGCCTTTCCAAGTTGGTACGGCTAGTTATTTCCTGCAAAATACCCCGTATACGCACGTCATTCCTTCCCGTAACAGTTGAACGAACATAGGATTCCGGCACCTTCTGGGGAACAATCACAATAAGTGCATTTGCCTTATAAGTTAGTGGAGCCACCAGGCAATACACAAGGCCGGCAATCAAGATGGGTATGGCTCCCAAAAGGATTATCCATTTCCTCCTGATGGCAAGCTGCAAATATGGATAGATGGTCTGCTGTATGGAATTCTGTTTTGTTTCCGTCATGATTCAGCCATTTAATCCCTATAACCAGTCATAATTTGCCGTTAATGATAAAAGACACCTGTGATCCTTGTAACCCGTTGGCAAATGGCCAGAGAGATCAGTAGCGGACTGTTCTGAATACCCGTACTCAGCCTTTGAATGAAGCCACGGAAGAATCTCGTATTCAAGACCGGCAGTAGCGTCATAGGTCTCTGTCCTGTTTTCACCCGTTACCACGGCGACTACGGTGTCCGGTGCCTTTTCGTAGTCGTATGAGCCAGTTGCGTAACCCCTTAACCGCGAGGTGAACTGGTAATCAAGGTCTATTGAAAATGTCCTGTAGGGCGTGTAGCCCCTGTTGTTGTAGTCGCCGTATTCTATACGGGCACCTGCCTCGCCCCTCAGGGTAACGTGCCATACCTCTTGCCTGTAGGTAAGGTCGAAACCGCCAGAAAAGCCCTCGTTGTCAGACGAATCGACTAAATCGGGCACATCCCCTGATGGCCGGTAATAAAACCCTCCGTACAGATCAAGGCTCAACGCGTGACTGAACACCTTTGAAAACCCCACAGTGGCCTCATAAATCTTGTAATCAAACAGCAAAGGATCCTTTGTATCAACGTAATCAAGGATAAAATCCAAACGGACGGACGTGTGCGGAGAGAATCTGTAGGTATAACCAGCGTCCAAATGATCCCGCCTCTCGGAGGGCCGAGTCTTGTAATCCGTCCGTTCCCAATCGTATGCGATATTAAGCCCATGGTGGACATTGAACCAATATTGAAGCTCGAACCCTGGGCCATAGGTCACTGAATCGTCAGAGCCAAGTCTTGCCTCCAGTTCATTTCGGGAACCACGGTCATTGAGATAATCGAGCCTGCTGTCAGAGTAATGGAACTGGAAACTGTCCTCAGGGCCAAAAACGTATTTTATACCGGTTTCCCCGTCATTGGTGAGATTTTTTCTTCTGCCATAGTTGACGGTTACATAATCGTAGGTGTCCGTCCTTGGCTCCTCGGTGACGGCAAGGCTGTCATGTACATACCAACTTAGATGCTCGCTTAACTGCCTTTCAAAATCAAAATTTCCCCTGTGGCCAGCGTAGTCCTGATCGCTATTATTTACAAAATATGAATAGTTGAAGACATATTCCGCGCTGAAAGTCTGTGTCCCGGTTTCGTTCCTAAGACCTATTGTGGGGCTCATGTTAGTTCTGAAGTCGGACTTGTTTGCTCCGGGCCTGTGGTATCCTTCAGGGTCCAAAAAGATGTTTGAATCGTAAATCTGCTCGATGGATGCCCGCACGTAGGGTATCCAGTCGGCAAAGGCCGCAGTTAAAAACCCGGACAATGACAGAAAAAAGCAAAATAGCAGGAAAGCAACGGCCATTCTAAGGCACGACAATTGTATCCCCCGGTTCCAATAAAATGTTCTGTTCAAGGTGTTTTCCCCTTGAAACATCGTCGTAATTAAACTCTATCTTTACCTGTTTCCCATTTTCGTTTCTCAAAATTACTATGTCGCCACCCTTGGCCCATTCTGCAAGCCCCCCGGCTTCTGCCAGGGCCTGAAGCACCGTTGTAGGCCCGGTAAGGGGGTATTTCCCCGGACTATTCACCTTGCCAAGCACAAAAATATTTTTGCTGTTTGCAGAGGAAACTACCACCGTGACCACTGGCGTAGAAATATACTTGGCAAGCCCTTTTTCAATCACCTGCTTGAGCTGAAGCGGTGTCAACCCGACCGCCTGGACATCATTAAGAAGGGGAAAGGTGATCTTGCCGTCTGGCCGCACGGTAAAATTCCCCGAAAGGTTGGGCTCTCTCCACACCTGTATCGAAAGTGTGTCACCAGCCCCGATCACGTAAGCTCCCTGAGTGCTTTCTATGTCCCTTTTCCCGGCGATAGCGCCATTTTCCCTGTCAGCCGCACAACCTGCCTGCAACAAAAAAAGTATAAGAACCAAGAGTAAAAATAGAATATGGCTATTTTTCTCGCTTTCTTGCATAATCCAGCCCCTTTTTATTCATAAAGCCTTAAAGACATCCTGTTCAAAGGCCAAATCGTTCCTTTTCCTGTTGTTACACTCCTTGCATGCAGGCACGAGGTTGGCCCGAAGGCTCCTACCGCCCCTTGACAGCGGAACCAGATGATCCATGGTCAGATTCGACGAACCGACAAACCTTCCGCAGTAAAAGCACCTGCCAGAGGCGCACTTTTTGCGCCACCATCGGGTCTTTCTCAAGACCCTGGCCTTCTTGCGTTCCTTTATAATATCTTCTTCGGTCATTTCTTATTAACCCTGAACAACGGTGTCCGGAAAGCAGTTATAGATACCGTTTCAGCACAGGCCATAATTCGGCTTCTAATAGCCCATAATCCATTGTTTTAAAAAAACAATACCTAAAAAAAACCTTATCACCTGCCTGCTGACCTTAGAGGTGAAACGAAACAGGTCATGTAAAAAGAGACGACATGCGGGACGATTGTTTTTCCTATTCTCGGATTCTACTTGCATTCTTTTATCTTGTTTTGCAAGAGCCTTTTCATCCTTGATGCCATGTTGCTCAGCATGTTCACGGAGAAATATGGCAATTAATAGGCTAGTGATAATCGCCAGTAATGCTTGATTTTCTACACTAACCCTCTTGTACCCCCAGGCCTTGCTTGCTGATAGATCATTCTTCCAGGTATCAAAACATTTCTCCTCGTCCCAGCGACGAAGAAAAAGAAATGCTATCATGCCGGGTTCCAGAACAAACTCATTGGTAAGAAAGAGGAATTCTCTTCCGTTAGGAGCACAGTACGTTATCCTCCGCCATGTTGCGGTACCGCCTGACCTCAATACTATATGCTCATCTTTCAGCACTCCCTGATTTTCTCTAATGGCGTCTACCGGCTGTTCTTCTGAAGATTCCACAAC
>WGDC01000069.1 GCA_015493475.1 Deltaproteobacteria bacterium | reverse complement strand
TTTTTTAAAATGTCACGCTCTTCCTCAGTCTCTTTAAGCCTTTTCTCAAGCTGCCTGATACGGTCCTGTTCAGCCGTAAGCAACTGTTTCCCATTTCCTGGAAAGGCTAATTCCCCCTTCTCCCTCAAACGCCTGCGCCATTGATATATGAGGTCTTTATGTATCCCAAGCCCTTCAGCTACACTGACAACGGTTCTGCCCTCTTCCATACTAAGCTGAACAGCCTGCCTCTTGAACTCTGCATCGTATTTCCTACGCGCTTGCTTTTCCATCACGATTCCCCCTTGTGCTGATCTCTATTATAACGAGTTATCTACCTCTGCACAATTCCGGGGTAGGATCATTCTTCTAATGAGGCCTTTAGGTATAGTCAAAATCCATGTGGCCAGATTGTACCTTGTATATCCTGCCTGATGGGGCCTTGACAACAAGTCTTCCCTTATCGTCTACGGCCTCAATAACTCCTGCCGAGAATGACTTACCGTTGGCAAAACGAATGGCTCTGCCTATGCACTTGGCTTCCCTTGTCCATTCCCCAAGTATGGCCCTGATTTCGCCCTTGCTGGCCCGGACAAGTATGTCTTCAAGTTGACGGGCAATTTCTTCAAGAAGGCCCTGCCGGTCTACCTCTATGCCGTGTTCGGCCAGGGTTGTAGCCTTGTTACGGAGTGAACTGTGAAACTGGCCGCAGTCTCCCGCTACATTAACGCCTATACCAGCTACAACGACCATTTTTTCTCCAGTGTATCTTGACTGACAAAGTATACCGCTTACCTTCCTGCCCCCCACCAGCACATCGTTTGGCCATTTTATGGAGGTATCCACGGCCCCGAGAGCTCTGATCGTCTTCAGTATCGAAAGCCCTGCAAAAAGGGTTATGGCCGGCACGTAAGCCATTTTAATTTCAGGGTGGATAACAAAGGAGCAGCAAAGATTGCCCGATGAGCCCTGTTCCCACCTCCTGCCGAGACGGCCTATGCCGCTGGTCTGCCTCGCAGCGGTGACCACAAGGCCGTTTCTTTCAATAATCTCCGGGGTCCTAAGACAGAGCAGGTTCGTGGAGTCTGTCTCCTCCAAAAAAAGGAGGGACCTGCCAGCATAGGCATGATCCCTGAAAAGCGGTTTGATCCTGTTGAAAAGGTCAGTCAAGTTTCTTCAGAACAAAAAGGAGTTGTCCTTCCTGCACCTGGTCGTTCAACGTGACCGCTATTTCTTCAACCACTGCGTCAAAGGGAGCTACGATGGCGTTTTCCATCTTCATGGCCTCGAGATTCGCTATTTCCTCTCCTTGGTGAACAATGTCTCCCACCTTTATGGTGCCCCTGTCGGGGTTGCCAATACGCCACACGTTGCCGTTGATTGGTGCACCTATCTCGTTTTCACCCTTGGCCATGCGGATTTCCACCTTCTTGGCCCGCGGGGTTTCTACTTTGTACACCTTGGTTTTGTTGTTGATCTTCATTACAACGTGGATGATCCCGTCGTGTTCGGCCCCGATTGATAAAAGTTCTATGCAGTAGGGCTTGCCCTGGAGCTCAAACTCCACCTTTTCTCCCGGGTTCTGGAGTCCCTCACGCCAGACATCGGTGGGGAGGACAAGGGGGCTGTCCCCGTAGGTTTCCCGGAAGTCTATATAAGTGACGGTATCCTTTGGATGCATCAGGAACAGCGTGAACTCTTCATCACTTGGTTCCCTTCCCAGGGTTACCCCAAGGTCCGTCTTGATTCTTTCTATATCGTCGAGTTTCAAGGACTCGAGGGGAGAGGAATCATCCCTTTCCTTTATCTTATCCTCCCATTCATCGCCAAAGGTACTCTGATAAACCCAATCAGCCGGCCAGCCCTTAGGCAATCTTCCGTAGCCGCCAAGCAGCAGGTTTCTGAAGTCCCCAGGGGCGTGGCGGAAGAGTTGAAGAAGCTCTTCCTGTTCCTCGGGATCCATGGCGTCAAAGTCCTGATTTTTTTTCTCGACGAACTTTGATAGAAGCTTGATAATGTGACTGACTCCGGATTCCCCCTGTTCCTTTTCATACTTGTTTACTATGCCACTACAGGTAACCCAGGTGATCTGGGAGCCTGGAGTCACATCGAAGTACTTGACAATCTTGTTGTATAGGGACATAACCTTGAGTATGGCAGGCATGAGGTGCAGAAAGCCGCCCCTTTGGGCCTGTTCGAAAGAACTTGGAAACGCCCCGCCAGGCATCCTGTGGGATGTTACCTGGTGATCGAAGCCCTTGAATGGGGATTCGGCCCACTCGTAGTGGCCTATCCAGTTACGTACTTTTTGTACTGCCTTAACACACTCGTCACGGTTAAGAACAACCGGAATGCCTGATTCTTCAAGGTAGCTTTGCAGGCCAAGTATTGGTGCCTGCCCGTAGAACCTTGTAAGGGAGTCCTCCTCGGCGTCTAGTATCTTTGCCCCTGCCTTGGCGGCAGCAAGAAGAGCGGGCATGGCAAGGCCGTCGGTTGCGTGCCTGTGGTACTGGATGAGGAGTTCCGGATACTTTTGCTTTATCGCATCTACGAGGCTCCTGATCCTTTCAGGGCTTCCCACTCCAGCCATGTCCTTTATGCATAGGATGATTTCATCCACGCCTCCACAAAGATCCACAATGTCATCCACAACGCTCAGGTAGTACCCGTTGGTAGTCCACTCGGCCTGTGTAAAGGATATGGCTGGCTGAAAGAGCCTGTCTCGCTTCATCACGATCTCTGCAACGGTACGCATGTTGCGGACGTCATTCAGGAAGGAGAAACAGCGCCAAACGTCTATATCCACCCTCTCGACCACGTATTCGATAACGTTTTTGGGGTATGGCCTGTAACCCCAAAGGTTTGTCTCTCTTATGAGTGTCTGGAGCATGACACTCGGCATCTTTTCCCTCAGGATTTCTATTTCCTCAAAGGGGCTTTCCTTCCGGTTCATAATGCCTACGTGCCACCGCGCTCCTCCATGACACTCAGAGCTGAAAAGCAGCATGTCTTCATAATAAGGACAAAGGGAGGATAGGTCGTGGATCCTGTGCCGGTTCTTGAAGTCCGACTGGCCTGCGTCTCTCATGCCGGTGCATGTAAGGGCAACGCCCTCGAGCCCCCGTAAGAACTTGACTATTTCCGCCGGGATCATTCCTGGTTTTATCCAGTTTTCCTTGGTGATTTCGTTTGCCTTCATGCTACATCCACTCCTGTGGGCCAAGCGCCGTTATTTTTGCAACGTATTTGGCAATTTTCAAGACCTCGTCCTGGGTATCCTTTTCCTTGAACATGGATACCAATTCATCAAGGTGGTTTTCAATAAAACGGGTAGAAAATTCTCCTCTCTTAAAGGCCTCGTGCGTAATAATACTAAGAAGAAGCGGCGTTAAGGTCTTAACACCCTCTATGCGCAGATTCCTGCTCAAGGTCCTGTCCATGACCTTGATGGCGCCTTCCCTGGTCCTGCCGGTAGTCATGATCAGCATGGTTAGGGAATCGTAGTAGGGCGGGATGTCCGCGCCCTCGTACACACCGGTTGCTATTCTGAGCCAGGGCCCCGTAGGAAACTGAAGCCTCGAGATGGTTCCGAAGGATGGGCTGAAGGTCTTCGGGTCTTCCGCGTTGACCCGTACCTCAAGGGCCCACCTGTTCATGTGTATGCGGTCTTGGGAAAGTTGTAGTTCTTTATTTTCAACAACATCCATCATGAGGCCGACTATATCGAGGCCTGTTATGAGCTCGGTAACGCCATGCTCTACCTGTAGCCTAGTGTTTACCTCGAGGAAGTAAAACCGTTTGGTGGAACTGTCAAAAATAAACTCTACGGTTCCTGCCGTATTGTAACCGATTTCCCGCATCAACCTTATGGCCGTGTAACAGATCTCATGTCTGATATTTTCGTCTATAGAAGGCGATGGGGCCTCCTCGATTATTTTCTGGTTTCTTCTTTGGAGAGTGCACTCCCTCTCGAAAAGGTGAAAGACGTTGCCGTAGTTATCCGACACGATCTGTACCTCTATGTGTCGGCCCCGCTCTATGTATTTTTCTGCAAGGAGTGTATCATCTCCGAAGCTTTTTTTCGCCTCGCTCTTGGCCTGGGCAAGCGCCATGGGGAGCTCTGAGGCATTAGACACCTTGACCATCCCCTTACCGCCGCCGCCTGATGCAGCCTTGATCATGAGGGGATAGTCAACGGATTCCTTCTCCATCCATTCCTTTATCTGGTCTACATCCTTAACGTCGCTGATCCCGGGAATGGTGGGCACGTTCGCCTTTTGAGCGCGCCTTTTGGCCTCTATCTTGTCTCCCATCATTCGGATGACCTTGGGGTCAGGACCCACCCAGATCAGGCCGGCGTCCCTTACCATCTCCGCGAAGTTCGCATTCTCAGCAAGGAATCCCCATCCGGGGTTAATGGCATCGGCCTTGGTCTTGTGGGCGGCCTCTATCATCTTCTCCATGTTGAGATATGATTCTATGGGAGGCGCTTCCCCGATGTGAATTGCCTCGTCGGCCATCATCACGTGGTAAGCAAGCCTGTCTGGGGTGCTGTAGACTGCAACAGTGGGAACTCGTCTGTCCCTGCAGGTGTGCATAATCCTGACGGCGGGCACACCTCTGTTAGCGATCAGCATCTTCTTTATGTTTTCTGCCATCTGTCGCTCCTTTTTGGTAAGCAATTTGAACGCGTGGTCAGGCCCTTGCTAATTCTCTATAGAAATCACGTCAAGATAACTTAATTTAGGCTACTAAAGAGGAAGGAGTTTGAGAAATCCAAATATAAGGAAGGCAACCACTGGCTTCCTTCCTTCAGCAAGGCCGGATATCCTGTCTTGACGTAAAGAACAGGCCCTCCAAAAAATATAAAGAACCAAGAACCTATACTAACAAAAGAGGAGAACTATTTCAAGTAACCGCTGCGGTCAGCCAGCCAGTTGTCTATGGCCTATCCGGTAGTCAGGTCTTTGAGATGGCCTGTATTCATTCCTTATCGGATTTCGATACTCTGACCGGGTTCCAGCACTACGAGATCGGCTTCAATGTGGTGCGCTTTGAGCTGTCTTTTAAATTCCCCAACCGTCCCCGTAAGTACCGGAAAGGTGCCATAGTGCATGGGCAGGATGATCTTCGGATCAAGCAGTTTGCATGCATAGGCGGCCTCTCTTGGGCCCATGACGTAATGGTCTCCAATGGGAACAATGGCTATTTTAGGATGGTAAAGGTTCCCGATGATGGCCATGTCTCCGAAAAGTGCCGTATCACCTGCATGGTAAATCTTGCAACCATCGTCTATGTCTATCACGAAGCCCGCGGCCTCTCCTCCGTAAAATATTTCTTGGCCTTCCTGTATGGAGGAACTGTGAACGGCCTGCACCATTGTAATGGAAACGCCCTTTGTAACGTAGGTTCCGCCGATGTTCATGCCCGTCACATTAGGGAAACCCTTGGCGAGGAGGTACTGCTGTATTTCATGGATAGCCACGATTTCCGTAGCGGAGGAGGTGGCCATGTCCATACAGTTACCAAGGTGATCTCCGTGGCCATGCGTAACAAGTATGAGGTCTGCCTTGACGTCCTGTTTAGCCCATCGAGGCGCTTTCGGATTGTCAAGCCAGGGATCAATCCAGATATTGAGTCCCTTTTTTGTCGTGATGCAGAACGCAGAGTGGCCGTAAAAGGTAAGAATATTTGTGTCCGCCATCAGTCCTTCCTCCTAAACATTCTGTTAAGTGAATCCGGATCCAAGTCGATTATGGAAAAGATCAAATCCTCCATTTTTTTGCTTTGCTCAAAGAGCTCGCTAATGCGTGTTTGTCTCCTGGAGTTGGTACCGTACCTCAACATAAGATCGTCAAATCTCTCGTTGAGGCTTACCACATCGGTATGTTTTACCCTCTTATCCCCATAATTGACAACCAAGACTTCATCAATGCGTTCACCCTTATTAATCTGTCTGTCAAGGTGAACATGGCATTTGACGATCCTGGCGACCTCGGGATAGCCGAGTGTTTCAAGGAGGACTGCTCCCATAACTGCGTGGTCACCTCCGGATACAATGGACTGGTACTTGGAGATATCGTGAAGGAGGGCCCCTGCCATCAACAAGTCCGTATTTATATCAATGCCTTTTTTTTGCAGCCTGTCACCTATGAACAAAGAAACAGCCGCCACTTTTACGCAGTGCTTTATGATGTGGACAGGCGCGTGGTTTTCCCTGAGTAGCTTTATGCATTTTTTTTTGTCGGGAACCTTCATGACTTGAAATATGACAAAAATCGGTTTGTGTTACAATAGAACATGGAAAAGGAAATTGATAGGCCCCCATGTTTATGTTTCAGGCCGGTCTGCGTAAATTACTACTACGACGAGGCGGGTGAATTCATAACATGTGAGGTTGTGCCCGCGTGTTTGCGTTTAAAAGCGGGACTATCTGAAAAGACTAAATTGAAATAATTTTCATGTGCGGGCGGTGAGGAGATGATGAAAGGCTGATATGAAGCGGTTTTGGCAGTTCATTGGCAGAAGGCTTGATACGTTGCAGGTCACGGACAGCGCGAGGCTTTACCGCTGGGGTATAAGTCTCTGCTACACGCCTGAGGAAGTGGATGATTTTGATGAATTCGAGTTTGTTATAGACTACAAGGGTTCCCGGAACGTGGTTTTCCTTACCACCGTGGAAAAAAGCATATTGCGAGGCTTCTTTTGGGCTGGAGCGTACCGGACAGTTGAGACATGATTAAGCCCATGGACAGCTAAGCCATAGAGGGACTTCTTGAGGAAAGATGGGACCGGTTAGCCGAATTTTTTAATACGTGACAGATCAGATATGTGTAAAAGGACGGTAAAGGAGTGAAAAATGCTTGAAAAAGGTGACAGCGCGCCAAATTTTATCCTGAAGGATTCACAGGGCAACGATGTAAGCCTTTCCGACTTCAGAGGGAAATGGGTTGTCCTCTATTTTTATCCAAGGGACAACACCTCGGGATGCACCAAGGAGGCCCGTGATTTTACGGATTTCCTGGTGCAATTCAAGAAAATGGGAGCAGCAATTATCGGGGTGAGCCCAGACAGCGTGGAAAGCCATAGGAGGTTTGTTGAAAAACACGGCATAGGGATTATCCTTCTTTCCGATGTGGAAAAAGAGATTTTACGGGCCTACGGGGCGTGGGGCAAGAAGAAAAACTACGGCAGGGAGTACGAGGGAGTAATACGTTCCACGTTCTTGATCGATCCCAAGGGAAGGATTGCGTGGGTATGGAAGAACGTGCGGGTCAGGGCCAAGAGGAAGGGCAAGGAGGTCAAGCACGCAGAAATCGTGTTTGAAAGGTTCATGGAATTGATAAAACAGAGAGCTTTAAGGTGAAAATGCACTTTGACTGCGTTTCCTGTTTCCTCAGACAGGCCATCAGGACAGGACGGCTTCTTGGTTGCCCGGATGAATGTCTTTGGGAGATAGTCAGGGGGTGCGGCGGTGTCCTGGCAGGGGTGAACGAAGGGTTTTGTCCTCCGCAGAACGCCGTGGCTCTTTATGACATGATAGGAGAAAAGACAGGCAGGGAAGACCCTTTTTCTGAAATCAAGAGACAGAGCACCCGCCAGGTCTTGGCCCTTTACCCGGAGCTAAAAAAAAGGATAAAGGCCGAGGCGGACCCCATAGAGGCCGCTATCAGGTTTTCTGCCTGTGGCAACGTTATTGACTATGGTGTAAGCGCGGAATTTGATCTGCTTAAAGAGGTAGACGCAGCTCTTAGAAGCCCTTTCTCCAAATGGGATTATCCCCTGTTTCTAAAAAGGCTTGAAAATTCCGAGTGGATATTATTCATAGGAGACAACTGTGGCGAGGCAGTGTTTGATAGGCTATTGATTGAAAGGCTCGGCAAACCGGTAAAGTTTGCGGTAAGAGGAGGACCTATAATCAATGATGTGACCATGCAGGATGCGGTGGAGTCAGGGCTTGACAAGGTGTCAGAGATTGTATCCACAGGTTGCAGGGCACCGGGGGTTGTCATTAACGAGTGTTCTTCAAGGTTCAGAGAGCTTTTTTACACCGCTCCCCTTGTTATCAGTAAGGGTCAGGGCAACTTCGAGACCCTCAATAATGAAGACAGAGAAATATTTTTTATATTCAAGATCAAGTGCGAGGTGGTCGCCGGTTTTCTCGGGTCGGCCTTGAACAGCATGTTTTTTGGTACGGTTCCACTTCAGGTGGAATAAAATGAACACCTGAAAAGCTGCTGATTTCTCAAGTGTCCCTGAAATACTTGCCATGATAACCTTTGAGCCTCCCAAAAGCGCCTCTTTTATCCAACTAGCAGTGTTCTCGTAGCCAAAACAATACTCACTCATACCAAGGTATCCCCGTATCTTTTTGACTCGGGATGCCTTGCTGTTTAAAAAGTGACTTTTCAAATATTGCCCCTTGATTTTCGTCTTATGCTCATTATATTTTAAGCATAAGCTCAAAAAAGGAGGTGAAATAGTATGCCTGGATTGAACAGAACTGGACCACTTGGTGAGGGTCCCGGTACTGGCAGAAGGCGCGGGCGTTGTTTCGGGTTTGGATCTGGAAGTGGTGAAAACCGCGGCTGGTTCGGCCTTGGAAGAATGCGCGGACGAGGTTTTTGCAGGATGTCATCTGGTCCTGGAAGAAGGGGATTTTTCCCTGATAGTCAGGAAAAGGAGATGCTTCTTGAAGAAAAGTCGTGGCTTGAACAGAGGTTGAGCGCGATCAGGGACAGGCTTTCCTCCCTCGGTTCATAATGTCTTTGGAAGATTTTTGAGACTCCTCTCTCGAAAACTGTCAGAAACCTTGGTGCAGAAACCAGGGTTTCTGATGGTCCTAATTGGTGCAATCATCTGGCGCTTCATTAAAACCCTCGAAAAATTGCATAGTGCGTGTAAGATACCACCCAAAAAAGAGGGTATTTTCTTTTGCGGTTTATTCAAAAGGCTTGTTTGTCAGCCCTTGCAAGAATGCAAGGCTTGAGAACGGGCGGCTTGCCCATGCCGCTTGAAAAATTTGAACCTTCGCGGGTAAAAAGGGCCATAGTGGTTTCGTCCACGGCCATTGGAGATGCGCTTTTTGCCGTACCAGGCATAAGGGCTCTGAAAAGGATTCTCCCTGGGGTTTCTATTGACTTCATGTTGCGGGACAAGGTGGCGGGGCTTTTCGAGGACTTTGCACTCGTAGATGAGATAATCCCTTACAGGGGAAGGTACAGGAATGGGCTGCTGCTCGTAAAGAGACTGAAAAGGAAGCGTTACGACATATGCATAGTCTTTCACGACAGCGACAGCTGCCCGGTTACCGCTGCCTCTGCATCAGGGATACCGTTCATATTCAGGATCGGTCAAAAGGATGAAAAGACCGCTCATCTCCTCTCTGCAAGGATTCCTTATGATAACGGTAAGCACGCAATAGATCAGAGGCTGGAAGTGCTGCGGAGAATCTTTAACAAGGCCCTTGATTCGCCGGAAGACCTGAGGATGGATTTGCCGGTAGACCATAAAAAGGTGCAGGAATTCCGCAAGAGGTTCATGGAGCAAACCTGTGACTCAGGCATGAAAGAGGAGAAGCGGTTCTTTATAGCCTTTCAGTTCTCCGCATCAGGCGCCTATAAGGAGTGGCCGGAGGAGAATTTCGTCAGGCTTGGAGCAGGTCTAATCGCAAGAAGGGGGCTTTTCAATATAGTTCTCGTGGGCGGGCCGTCCGACATACGCAAGGGGGAAAGGATAAAGAAAAATATAGAGGCGGCAACCGGCAGGACTGGCCGGGTTCTGAACATGGCTGGCCGGGTGTCCCTGAAAGACCTTCCCGTAGTCATGCGGGCAATGGATTTACTCGTGACCAACGATACAGGGCCGCTTCATGTGGCCATTTCCGTTGGCACCATGACAGTCTCCCTATTTGTGCCGAGCAACCTTTGCGGCACCGGTCCTGTCCAGGACCTTCATCTTCACAAGGTGATTTCTAAACCAAAACCGTGCAGTCCATGCGTGGAAAAGTACTGTAGAAAGCCTTACTGCATGGGCCTTATCAGTCCGGAGGAGGTGGACAGGGCCGTGGTTTCGGCCCTTTGCTGTTCATAAAAAATGGGTATCCGTAGAATCGTCTTGAGCGACAATATCATTTGGCGATATAAGGACCCGGCCCTTGACATTTATCCCCTTGACAAGCAGGATATCAGGGCCATAAAGGAAAGGCCTCACAGGAAGGTATTCAGGGGGAAAAATATCTTTGTAAAGGCCTTCAGGCCTGGCACGATAGAACTACTTGCCAAACGAGACGTGGCCAAGAAGGAATTTGACCTTTCACGGCTGCTTTTTGGTAAAAACAGGGCACCTCGACCGCTTGGATACGGCATTTCAGGACCATGGAGGCTCTTTGTTTCAGAACGGATACGCGGAGTTAGCCTCGAATCTTTCCTGTCTGGCATCTGGCCTGCGTTGGGCCATCACGACAAAGACACATGGCTGTTAAGGTTTTCTTTTCTCTTAAAAGATCTTGCGGCTGCCGGTATTATCCAGCCGGATTTTCATCTTGCTAATCTCTTTATAGATAATGGAAACGACGATTACGTGCTTATAGACTTGCAGAGGGTTGAATACACAGCAAGGCCCCTTTCTCGTGTGGAGGCATGCGAGCAATTAAGGTACGTTTTCCCACCATTTGCGAAATACCTTACGAGGTACGAACTTCTCCGGGCCCTGTCCTATATTAAAAGGTGGCTGCCGGAGGTGGGCAGGCAGAGCTGTCGCTTCTTTCTGCAGCAGGTAGCTGATAAGGACATAAGAAGGCACTCTTTAAAAAAGCTACCGAGGTACCTATCGAAGAACACCGTATATAGAAGTCATTCTGGTCTTAGGGTATTCAGGGCGATACCGGTTGATGACCGTTTCGTAGAGGGCGCGAAAGAGGTGGTGTTAGCAGGTATAAAGGGACTGAGGACTAATAACAAAATTCTCGTAATAAAAAACTCTCGACATACTCTTTGCCTAAAACTCGATCTAAGCGGAAAGGAGTTTTTTATCAAGTGTTACCGTAGCTCAGGTAATTTAAAGAGCCTATCGTATCTCCTTAGACGTCCAAGGAGCATAAAATCATGGAATGCTTCCTTCTATCTTGACTACGTTGGGGTTGGGACTGTTTCTCCCCTTTTCTTAATCCAGGCAAATAATCCATGGAGAGAAATTTACGGCCTTGTGGCCTATCCATGGATAGAAGGTATTTCCAATACAAAAGATACAGTTGTGGGCCTTTGCAGGCTGGCATCCTGCCGTAGGTTTTTTTTTGAAAGAATCGCCATGTTCATGTGGGACATGCACGAGAAGGGCGTCTTTCATGGAGACTGCAAGATTACCAACTTTATGGTTGCTGAAGGGGGTAGGAAGATTGCGGTCTTTGACCTGGATTCTGCCAAATTAGTTCCGAAAGTCCCGGACAGGTTCAGGATTAGGGACATTTGTGTAATGGGAAGGTCCCTGAAAGAGATCGCAGGATCAAAAGAGGAGGTATTCCATCTGCTATTAAGCGCCTATTGCCGCTATCACATACCGTGGCAGAGACGTTTTTCGCAAGTGCTTTCTACGGTTATAAAAAGTTGCAAATGATCCGGGATACCAACATAAAAGTCCTGTTTGACTGGGACGCAGTGGTAAGAAATCCCTATTCCGGTTTTTATACCTTTGGCACAAACATAGTCTCGGCGCTTTGTGACCCTGGTTTCGATCATGATATTACCCTTTTATATCAAAAAAGATATGAACGCCCGACAAGCCGTTTTTTGAACGGCCTGTGTCAATACAGAAGGGCTAGGCTTCGCACTGGAAAGAGTATTTTAAAGTTCAGGTGGATAGAAAAGATGTGGGAGATCTTCCCCTTTCCTTCTCTGGAGCTCATTGCAGGAGGTCACCACCTTTATCACTGTTTCCACCACTTCATGCCAAGGCGCTTTAAGGGCATACGCCTTTTGACTGTTCATGACCTTAGACGCTACCGTCTACCCCGCCTTTATGGCCATTCAAATCTCCGTCCATTTGAACGTGCGGTAAGGAGGGCGGACCATTTTATCTGCGTTTCCAATGCCACCAAGAGTGATCTTTGCTCTATTTTTGATATAAATCCAGGGCGAGTGGATGTAGTGCATCTTGCCTGTAGGAGGGCAGGGATACGCCAAAACCGGATCTCAATGGATCAATGCGAAAAATCCTTGAGGGAAATGGGAATAGATTGCAAACGTTTTCTTATCGCCTTTTCATCAAAGGATAGGAGAAAGAATATCATCGCCATTTCCAGGGCCTTTGGCCTTGTCAGAGATCAGATCCTGGATAGGACCGCACTCATTATCATTGGAAGCATGGATAAAAGGGACAGAGAAGCGGTCAGGGGAATTAAATCGGTATATCCCATAGGAACGGTAGACGACGTGTATCCGTGGCTTTTTCTTAGCCATGGGCTTGTTTTTACAAGCCTTTACGAGGGCTTCGGCCTGCCAATAATAGAGGCCTTTTCAACCGGAACGCCGGTTATCACCTCAAATTGTTCGTCTATGCCAGAGGTTGCCGGTAACGCTGCTATACTGGTTGATCCTGCGAATGTCAGGGAAATTGCTGAGGCCATAATAAAACTTTGCTGTGACGCGGAAACTCGGGCCGTGCTGTCTGAGAAGGGGCGGAAGCGGCTGAAGTATTTCAGTTGGGAAAAGAGTGCCAGAGAGACAGCCAAGATCTACTTACACCTTTGTAAGTCAAGGTAAATATAACCGTAACCTTCAAAAAGGCAAACTTAACCTGCTTAGAACAGAAATTTATGAAGAGAAGTCGGACAAGTTGCTGGATAAGCGGAGGTAATAACCGTCAAAGGTCGGTCAATCACGACGTTTTTTTTCCTTTTGCTGGCGTCTCATCCTGAGATAAATGATCTGGCGGCTGAAGATGTGTTCGATGAGCTTTTCCTGGTCATCCTCTGTAATCCATATAAATTTTACTCCGTTAAAGTAGCCGTCCTTTCTCCTCTCGGTCCGGACAACCTGGCCGAAACAAGTAAAGAAATAGTGCTCTGGAAGGAGACCGATGGATAACTGGAGTAGGAGACCCTTTTCCATCTCTTCTCCCGTCTCAAATCCAAGGCCCTTTGCACTGAGGTTTACCTTATATAGCTTCTTGGGCACTGAGTCATCGCTATCACAGGTGTCCCCGGTGTCTACGAGTCCAAGGATCATATTGAGTTTTTGATCGAAGATTTCCAGTACCGCGGCGAGATCCTTGTCCTTGTCTTTTATATTCCTGATGTGGACCTTTATATCCTTCTGGAATGTTGGGTGACAGGTATCTACCCAGGGATCTTCTGTACCCTCCATGTAACTTTTGACCCTGGTTCTGTATTCTTCAACCGAGACAGGATGAAAGGAGAGAAGTATCCTGTCTTTGATTCTTATGGAATCCCTTTGATCTTGGCTTTCCTTGTTCATTTTGCTTAATCCATGGGAAGAGGTTCCTGTTTCAAGACGCCCCTATTATCAAGGGGTTTCGTCTGAAAGTCGTCCGGGTTGTTTGGCTGCATGATTACTATTTCCACCCTGCGGTTACGCGCTCTATGCTCAGGGGTGTCATTGGGGACAAGGGGCCGCGTGTCCCCGTATCCGACTGCCACCATCCTCTCCGGATCAATGGTGTGCCGCCTAAGCAGGTAGGCAACCACCGTGGCGGCCCTTGAAGCGGAAAGGTGCCAGTTAGATTCAAATGGTCCTGAGACTGGCGTGTCATCCGTGTATCCCTGTACTGATATGTCGCCTGGCACAGTTTCTATTATGCCCCGTATCTTGTCGAGCATTGGTTTTGATCGTGCCAAAAGTTTGTCACTTCCAGGGGCAAAGGTGATTTCATCCTTCAGGCGCAATATGACCCTGTCACTCAGCGCCTCCACGTCAATTTCTCCCTTTATGAGTTCCAGCTTTACCGCCGATTTTATTTTCTCCAGGATGATGTCAACAGAAAAGGGCGGGTTGAAGTCCCTGGAAACTATATCAATTCCCTTGGGTATATCGAGGGTTATATCTTCTCTTTGAACGCCGAAAGCCTTTTCAAGGGAACCCGAGACTTCCTTGTACATGGCGGGATCGGTAGTGGAAAAGGAAAGGAGCAGGACAAAAAAGCAGAGAAGCAGGGACATAAGGTCTCCAAAAGTGACCATCCATAACGGTGCGCCCTTTGGACATTCACACTTTTTGCCCATGGCTATTCTCCACCTCCTTCTTCGCCACCGCCACGGGCCTTGGGAGGCAGAAACGTCTTGAGAAGTTCTTCAAGCACCCTCGGATTGAGGCCCTTTTGGAGACCAAGCACACCTTCAAGCACCAGACGTTTGTTGAGTTCCTCCTCCTGGCTTCTTCTCTTCAGCTTGTCCGCTATGGGCAGGGCGATCAGGTTCGCCATGATGGCCCCATAGAGGGTGGTCAGAAGGGCGACTGCCATGGCGGGGCCGATGCTTGACGGGTCTGACATGTTGCCAAGCATGTTTACCAGTCCCACTAAGGTTCCTATCATGCCAAACGCAGGGGCTGCATCCCCAATTGCGTCAAAGATGCCCTTGCCGAGGCTGTGCCTTTCAAGGGTTAGGTCTATCTCCTTTTCCATGACGTCCTGTATAAAATCAGCCTCGTGACCATCAACGCAGTACATTATTGCCTTCTTGAGAAAGGGATCATCTATGGGCTGTTTTTCAAGCTTCAGCAGGCCTTCCTTCCTAGCGATGTTTGACAGGTTGACAAGTTCCTTGATGATTTCCTGGGGGGCCTTGGTCTTAGCAAAAAATGCATTCATGGCAACGCTCATGCTGCCAAGAACGTCACGGAGGTTGAAACGTATGAAGGTTGTGGCCAATGACCCTCCTATGACGATTAGAACAGAGGGGATGTCCACGAAAGCAGATATGCTTCCCCCGAGGAATATGGCGGTGACAATTAATACTATGCCAAATACAAGACCTGCTACTGTCCCTAAATCCATGGTCTAATCAAACCCTGTGGCAAACACCGGGTTCGATTCTGCTCCTTAAAAGGTTTTTTTATCAGTTCTTCCTTTTCTTAATCGGAATTATATGGAGATTGTTAAAGGGCTTTTTCACAGATAGTTGTGAGATGGGACAATTTTTTTTGCGAAAACCTGTTTCTAACTGCAAGCTCCGGGGCAAAGACGGACACCATGAATTCAAAGACCTGTATTTGGAACATGCGGAAGGTCTCAATTATGTCCGGTGGCTGGTCAGAAGCGGTGCGTAAGGTTTCCATTGCCTTGAGATATACATCGAAGACCGGACTAAATCTTTGTTGCTTTACCACATCCTTCTGGGGGGTGCTGACCGCTCTGTCCAAGCGTATTCTCAATGTTTTCAGATACCTTGGCATGTGCATTGTCAGCTCTTCGTGGCTCTTAATCATAAAGCAGGAATCTATGAGGGCCGTTCTCACCCTGGCCTCAGATTCCAATACTCCCGACATGGATATCGAACCGGTAGCCGCCTGTATGATTCTTTCCTCATGGAGCCTCAGATACACGTATTCGGTAATAGCTGGTTCAAGGAAACGTATAAGCCCATTGAAAACAGGGACTAAGGACTTTCTGAGATCCGTGACCGCCCTGTCAAACTCCGTTTTCCCTGGAATACTTGTCCATCTTGGGAAGTGGGCCTCTAAAAGAAAGCGGAGAATCCGCTCCTTTAAACCGGCTATTTCCTCATTAATTGCCCGAACCTTGAAGGGAAACTTGTGTGTCAGTGGGGCGAATGCATCTGAAAAGACCTGGTGCAGGCGGTTTTTAACGTGTTTTATCTCCCTTTTTAGGAGCAATTCTATCATAAGTTCAAGCCCTTTTTCAGACTCTTCCATGGCCATTCTCTTAGACAGAAAAAGTCTAAGCACCGGATGGCCGGCCTTTACCGCAATTCCGCCAAAGCCGGATATATCAACGGCGCCCCACGTTCCTATCTCCACTCTCCGGGGAATATCTGAAAGATTATGAGGCCCGAGGCGCTTTTCAGCCCTGTTCTTCGCAGCGAGGAAGGCATCCCAGGTTTCAAGGGCCTTTCGTCCCTGTGCAGAAAGCACCTTTTTGAACCCGGTAAGGTTGTTACCGAAGCTAACCCGTTGGCCGTCCCGACCGGTTATTTCAAAGGTCATGACGAGATGTGGAGGAAGGAGGCTGCGGTCTGCCATTTGCGTTTCTTCCACGTCGAGTCCGTATTCCTCCTGAAGGAGCCTGACAAGCTCCCTCGGCAGCTCCCCTTTTGCAAAGTCGAGTTTTCCTGCCAAGTGAATGGCTGTCTCTTCCACTGGTTCGACTGCCTTTCTCAGCTTCTTTGGCAGATTTTTCAAAAGAAAAACGATCTTTTCCGGAAGAAAGCCCGGTACTAACCACTCAAACACTGACCCATCGAGGTAAGGAAGAAGCACAAGGGGAATCCTTACAAGGATTCCATCGTCTTTTTCCCCGGGATCGAAGCGGTAAACAAGGGGCAGCCTCTGGCCATCCACGTCTATAAATCCAGGATAGAGATGCTCCATGTCATCTGAAAGCGCTTTTTTCAATAAAAATTCCCTGTTAAGATAAAGTTGCCTTTCAAGGCCCCTTTTCCGCCTGAGGACGTGTCGCAGGCAATGCTCGTCGCAGATTTTTTTACCAGCTCTTTTTTCTATCATCGAAAGGCCCTTGTCAAAGAAGTTCAACATGGCTTCGATGTCAGGCTGAAGGCCGTATGATCTTTTTTTACGGGCCAGTTCTTCGAACTCTTTCATAACGGCCTTGTTGTGTTCGTTAAACTTGTGATCAAATTTCAGTTCACAGCGTGATAGCCCCTGCTCGATGAATATCTTCCTGGCAAGAGCGCTGTCGATGGATTTCAGAGAACGTTTTTTCCCTGGAATGATGGTCATACCGTAAAAGTTTACCTTTTCTTTTATGACCGCCTCGCCCCTGCTGCGGTCCCACTGTGGCTCGAAATAGAGATACCTGCATAAATGGGGAGCCAGTTTTTCTATCCACTCCGGTTTTATAGGGGCCACGGTTCTTGCAAAGTTTCTTGAGGTTCGCACCTGTTCCGCCGAAACTATCCATTCTGGGCCCTTTTTGAATAGGCATGAGCCCGGAAAGATGAAAATTTCCTTGCCCTTGGCGCCTGTGTAGCCGGAGCCCTTTACCTTCTTTTGCGCCACATGACCAAGAAAACCTGCAAGGACGCTCCTGTGGACGGCATCCCTTAGTCCAGTGCCAATTTCATGCCTGTCCCATCTGTCACCGACCTTTTCTTTTGATTTCCTGATTACCTTTAACTCGCGGCAAATGGAACTGATCTCGTTGTGAACATTCTGCCATTCCATAATCCTCTCGTGGGAAAGGAGATGATCCCTGCAAAATTTCCTGATTTTTCGTCTGCTATCCCCTCGCTCCCTTAAAAGGGACAGCCTTGCCCAGATCCTGAGCAAGGTAAAAAAGTCAGACGACTCGTCCTTTAGGTCCTTCGCCCTGTTTATTGTCCTGCTATCCGCGTCCTCGTGCGCTATCCATAAATGCTGGATAGACAGAGCAGAGACTATAACAAGTGCCTCGGCAAGGCACCCCTCTTTCCGGGCTTGAAAGATTATTTTTGAAAGCCTCGGGTCTATTGGCATCCTCGCAATTTTTCGGCCAAGCGGGGTAAGTTCTCCGTCCTTGTCCACTCCTCCGAGCTCGTAGAGGGTGTGCAGGCCCTCTTTTATGGCTACTATCCTCGGCGGATCTACAAAGGGAAAGTTTTCCACGGGTCCAAGGCCCATATTGAGTATTTTCAGGATCACCTCTGCCAGATTGCACCTTTTGATTTCAGGAGGAAGAAAATCCTCCATGGCAGCGAAGTCGTCTTCACTGTAAAGACGGATACACAATCCCTTCTGAATCCTTCCGGCCCTGCCGGCGCGCTGCATGGCGTTGGCCTTTGAAATTTTGCTTACGGGAAGGGCCTTCAGGTGGGTGTTGACATTATAAAGGCTTATTCTCGCGAGCCCCGAATCAATGACGTAGCGTATGCCTGGAATGGTGATGGAGGTCTCGGCGATGTTTGTGGAAAGGATGATCTTCTGTTTTGCCGACGGCTTAAAAATTAACGCCTGCCTTGGGCTTGGAAGCCTACCGAAAAGGGGCAATAGCTCACATTCGCTTTCGAGGCGTTGTTTCATAACCCTACAGCAGTCGAGTACGTGTTTTTCCGTGGGAAGAAAGACGAGGATGTCACTAAACCTGTCTGTTTCCCTTATCATATCGCAGCATGTGGAAACCTTTTCAGCGAGTTCCACGTCCTTTGGGTTGTTATACCATCTTTCCAGTTCATGCATGATTTCCACCGGGAAGCTTCGACCTGGAATCTCGTAAAGTGGCGGATAGCCAAAAAACTTGCGGAATTTTTCTACTTCCATGGTGGCGGATGTGATAACAGCCTTCAAATCCTTGCGCCTCTTAAGCAGATTCTTCAAAATACCTGCAATCAGGTCGATATTGATACTCCTTTCATGGGCTTCATCGACAATGATTGTGTCGTAATCCCGCAGCATGGGGTCACTCTGTACCTCTGCCAAAAGTATTCCGTCGGTCATGAATTTTATGCGTGTCTGCGGGCTGAGCCTTCGGGAAAAGCGCACCTGGTAACCCACAAGCCCTCTGTAGCCATGGCATAGCTCATGACTTACCCTTTTGGCCACGCTTACGGCTGCAATGCGCCTTGGCTGGCAACAGCCGATAAGGCCACGTTTCCCTCTGCCTGCTGCAAGGCATATTTTTGGCAACTGGGTAGTCTTTCCCGAGCCGGTTTCCCCGGTTACCATGATCACCTGATTCGTTCTCATTGCCTCTACAAGGTCGTTCCAGATAGAGCAAATTGGAAGACCAGGTCGGCATTTAACCGAGGCCTGCAAATCAGGTAAGCTGGTTGAGGTATGGATTGGTCCTTTTTTGTCTTCCAAGGGTATCCGTTGGTCTCGGACCATAGTCGTGGCCTGGAAGAACCGTGGTTTCATCGGGAAGTGGAATGATCCTTGTCCTTAACGAGTGCATGAGCAGGTCGTAGTCTCCCCCTGGGAGGTCGGTCCTGCCTATGGAGTCTATGAAAAGGGTGTCCCCTGTCACCACTATGCCCTTTCCAAAAATACATATGGATCCGGGAGAATGGCCGGGAGTATGTATTACCTCGAAGGACAGATTACCCACCTTTAGAACCTGGCCGTCTTCCAGGAAACCGTCAGCAGGGGGAGCAGGCTCAAAACCCCAGGCATTGAACATGGCGACCACCCCTGGTTCTCGAAACAGTTCGTCATCCGCCTTGTGCATTAGGACAGGGGCACTTGTAAGTTCCTTCATCCTTTGGTTCCCGCATGTATGATCCGGATGCCCGTGGGTATTGACAATGGCTGCGAGCTCAAGTCCAAGGCCGCCTATGTTTTTGGCAAGGTAGTCCTCGCTTCCCGCTGGGTCAACAATTATGGCCTGCGAGGTCTCTTCACATCCTATTATGTAGGACCTAACCTGAAGAGGGCCTACAGTAAATTCCTTTAAAATCATATTATAGAGGTCTCCTCCCGTACCTTTTTCTATTAATATGTGCCAACGAAAAGGCCAACCACGCGGTAACTGAAGGCCCTTACTGTAAATTCCTTTGCCATTGGCATTCCAACTATCATTTCTGGCTATCTTCCGCAGGGGCGTCAAGAAATGAGGATGAAATGTAATATTCTTCCTTCAGCCAGGAACCAAGATCTTCCATTTTGCAGCGTTTACTGCAAAAGGGCCTGAAAGGATTGCGATCAAAATCGACTTGCTTGCCGCAATTTGGGCAGGCTTTTTTTACCGCCTGTTTCTTTTTCTCCATTTTCAGGATCACCTCATAAGAGGCTCGGACGCCTTTTCCTCCTTTTTGTGGTAAATATCCCAAGAATCCAGCCCACCAGTAACACGCCGCCGCCGGCCAGAAACCATTTGATAGCTACGTTGGCTTCAAGTGAGCTGAGGCGTTGTTTCAGTTTTATTCGTTCGGCGTTAGCGACCTGGAGTTGTTTCTGGGTCTCGGCAAGCAGTTTCCTGGTCTCTATAACGTTGGAGGCCTCCCTTTTCAGGGCTGCAAAGTCGTTTGTAAGCTTCTGTTTGCTTACCATGCAGGCCGCAAGTTTCTGGTTGCACTTGGAGCCTGTCTTGGATAGGTTATTCAACTGCTCCTTGAGTGTCTTGTAGCTTTCAAGGAGTTTCTGATTTCTCTTGGTAAGTCTTTCAAGAAGCATGCGCGGAGGTGGTTCCTCGGTAAGGTACCTTTTCAGGATCCATCCTTCCCTTCCTCCCGCCGTACGCACATAAGCCCAGGCTCCTTCCTCGTTCAGAAGCTCCACCTTTGTGCCGTCTTTTAGCACCGCCACTATTTTCTTTGTATTGTTTGTGCCGGTCCTGAGAGGCACTTCACTTGAAGGAGCTACATAGTACGTGGAAGCTACTGTTTCGCCCGGTGAACATAAAAGGGCCATCACTGCCACTGTTCCCCAAAAAAAGAAGGATATTCTTTTATCCATTGCTCCCTGTCTCCCTGTCCCCAGATCAGAATTTTTATGAAAATCTAAGTTAAATCCCTGATAGCTGCAACTTAAACTTTTGATTGGCCGCAAGCCATTGTCTTGTTGCCTAATATCCGATTTGGACATATAAAGCATGGAAAGAATTATGCCACAAGGAGGTTTAAATGGATCGCAGAAGTCTCATCAAGAAGGGAGCAGTGGCTGCAGGGGCTCTGATTGCGGCCAAGGGAAGCGTTTCACCGTCAAGGGCTTACGCCGGAGAAAAGAAATTCAGGTGGCGCATGGTTACTTCATGGCCTCCGTCGTTTCCAATTCTCCAGACCGGAGTAGAGAGATTTGCGAAGAGGGTAGGGGAGCTGACCGGAGGAAGGCTTGCAATACGGGTATATGCGGGCGGTGAGCTTGTGCCGCCTCTTGGAGTTTTCGATGCCGTCTCTTCAGGATCGGTTCAGTGCGGCCACAGTGCAGCATACTACTGGGCTGGCAAGTGTAACGCCGCCCAGTGGTTCACGTCCATACCCTTTGGGCTTGATGCTCAGGGGATGAATGCCTGGTTCTACTATGGCAACGGGCTGAAGCTGTGGGAAGAAGTCTATTCCAAGTTTAATCTTATCCCCAGGCCAGCTGGAAACACTGGTGTACAGATGGGGGGCTGGTTCAATAAAAAGATTGAAAATATGTCGGACTTTAAGGGCCTCAAGATGAGGATACCTGGCATAGGCGGGAAGGTAATTGGCAAGGCTGGGGCGGCAGTAACGCTTCTGCCCGCAGGCGAGATTTACACCTCACTGGAAAGGGGGGTAATCGATGCCACAGAGTGGATCGGCCCTTTTCATGACATCCGCATGGGATTCTACAAGGTAGCAAAGTATTACTACGGACCCGGTTGGCACGAGCCGGGAAGCACTTTGGAGCTTATTGTTAACAAAAAGGCATATGATCGGTTACCTCAGGAACTTAGAGTAGCAGTGGACACGGCTGCTGCTGAGCTAAACGTCGAGATGCTTTCAGAGTTTGAGACAAAGAATGCCATGGCACTCAAGGAGCTGCACAGGGACAAAAAGATAAAGATATTGACATTCCCGGACAAGGTCCTTCAAGGCCTGAGAAGGCTTTCTATGGAAACCATAGCGGAAATTGCCAGAAAAGATCCCCTTTCAAGGAAGGTTAATGATGATTTCCAGAATTTCAAGAAGGAGCTTTCCGCGTGGAATAGGCTGTCTGAAAAGGCCTATTACGACTATATGCTTTAAGCCTTAAGATCTTGGCGGGGTGTATAAAGTATGAAGGGGGCCTTTAGGCCCCTTTTTGGGGGATGTTCTGCTGATGTCAGCGAAGAGAGTTGAAAAGTTGGGGCAGCCAGGTAGCGGTTTCAGGAAAGCATATTGTTATGGCCAATGCGCAGAGCTGGATTAGGACGAAGGGTATTATTCCCTTGTATATCTCGACAGTGGATACCCCAGGGGGTGCTACCCCCTTGAGATAAAACAGGGAAAAGCCAAAGGGAGGGGTGAGAAATGACGTTTGCAGGTTCATCGCAAAGAGTATTGCGAACCAAACCGGGTCGAAGCCAGCCGCCTTCATAATAGGGGCAAGCACCGGAATGTGAATGAATGTAATTTCTATGAAATCGAGGAAGAATCCGGCCACAAAAACCACGGCCATCACGGTTAGAAGAACGCCCCATTTCCCAAAGGGCAGGTGCGCGACGAACTGTCTCAGTACTATGTCACCACCAAGTCCCCTGAACACAAGTCCGAAGGCGGCTGCCCCCACAAGTATAATGAATACCATGCTCGTAAGTTGAACTGTTGTCTCCATGACAGTCCTGAGGACACCGAGACTGAATTTTCTGTTCACAATACATAGGATAGTTGCTCCAGTTGCCCCTACTCCAGCCGCTTCGGTGGGCGTGGCAATGCCTGCGAATATGGATCCAAGGACCGCCACCATTAAAAAGAGGGGCGGTACCAGGGACTTGAGAAGATATAACCAGAAGGATTCGCCCTTTTCTGTAAAACGCTTGTCTCTTACTGGGGGAGCCCATTCAGGATGTATGATGGAAATTGTTATGATGTAGATGATATACAGCACCACAAGGATAAGCCCTGGCACTACAGCGCCGATAAACAGATCTCCTACGGAAACGCCAATAATGTCGCCGAGAAGCACCAGTACAATGCTTGGCGGGATTATCTGGCCGAGGGTTCCTGATGATGCGATGGTGCCAGTGGAAAGTTCATTCTTGTACCCGTATTCTATCATGGTAGGAAGGGCCAAAAGGCCCATGGTGACAACGGTGGCCCCTACTATTCCCGTGGATGCTCCAAGGAGCGCACCGACCACCACCACGGAAACCGCAAGTCCCCCGCGGACCCTTCCAAATGCCATTCCCATGGCTTTAAGGAGATCCGAGGCCACCCCGGATCGCTCTAGCATTACACCCATGAAAATGAAAAGAGGCACAGCTACAAGGGTAAAATTTGTTATTACCCCCCAGATTCTCATGGGAAGTAGGTTGAAAAATCCCCATCCGAATCCCATGAGTCCGAAAAACATGGCGGTCCCGAGCAGGGTGAACGCGACAGGAAACCCGGCAAGCAGAAGAATGGTGAGGGTTAAAAACATCCAGGCAGCAAGGTAATCCACGATTTATTTCTCCTCGTTGCCGGGGTCCATCCCAAGGAAAACACAGGTGTTCTTCAGAAGCATAGAGATTCCTTGCAAGGCAAGAAGGGCGAATGCAATGGGTATCATGGCCTTGAGGATATATCTTGCCGGAAGCCCTCCGGGGTCTGCTGAGGCCTCGTGCATAATCCATGAGGAATGTACGAAGGGTATAGAGGTTTTTATGACGAGGTAGCAGCCGGGGAAAAGAAAAAGCAGTACGCCTATGATGTTTATAAAGGCCCGGGCCCTTTTGGAAAGTCTTTGATATATCACGTCCACCCTTACATGGGCATTGTGCCTAAGAGTGTAGCCCGCGCCAAGGAGAAAGATGAGCGCATAGAGATGCCACTCCATTTCTTCAACGGAAACAAAGCTTATGTTGAAGCCGTATCTCATTACTACATCTGTTGTGACAATAATAACAAGCAAAAAACTTAAATAGGAAACGGCCTTGCCAATAAATTCATTGACAGAGTCAATGGACTTTATAATGGTAAGGAAGGTCTTGGGGCACACTGGCTTCTGTTTCATGGTGTTCCAGGATAAACCATAAAACAGACAAAATAAATATTTGCTTTTTTAAAATATTGGCATATATATTTCGTTGAAAATAGTGTGAAGGGAGGAATTTAAAATGCGTTTGATTTTACTTGGTGGGCCAGGGGCCGGTAAGGGTACCCAGGCAAAGTACATTACCGAAAAGTATGGCATTCCGCAGATCTCTACTGGTGATATGCTCAGGCAGGCAGTAAAGGATGGGACCCAACTCGGCCTTGAGGCCAAGAAGTACATGGACGCTGGGGAACTCGTGCCTGATGATGTTATCATAGGTCTTGTGAAAGAGAGGATTAAGCAGCCTGATTGTGAAAAGGGTTTTCTCTTTGACGGCTTTCCCCGCACGATTCCCCAGGCAGAGGCCATGAAGGACGCTGGGGTACAGATCGATTACGTGGTCGAGATAGCTGTACCAGACGAGGAGATTATAAAGAGGATGAGCGGAAGGCGTGTTCACTTGCCGTCCGGCAGGACTTATCATGTAGTGTTTAATCCGCCCAAGGTGGAGGGCAAGGACGATGTAACTGGCGAGCCTCTTGTCCAGAGGGAAGACGATAAGGAGGAGACTGTCAGGAAACGTCTCGAGATATATCACGCCCAGACAGAGCCTTTGGTAGATTTTTACAAGAAATGGCAGGAATCAGGTGACGCTGACGCACCCAAGTACGTGCGAATCGATGGAGTAGGCAGCGTTGATGACATCAAGAACAGGATATTCCAGGCCCTTGGCTGATAGAACTATCCTGACTTCTTCGGAAGAATAATACCTTATGTTGGGCGGGGCAGTTTTTCCCCGCCCTCTTAGTTACTGTCCCACCACGTAAGAAGACCCATTTCAAACGGATGCGCCAGTTCCTTTCTGTATGGATAACATCTGACTGTAAATCCTATTTGGCCGCTTGAAAGGCATAAGAGATTACCCCTGAAAACGTAGCCCTGTTCTGTCTTGTCACCAGTATAAAGGAGGGGAAGGGGATGTCCGTCTGAAAGTTCGCCCTTTTCATCGAGATGGCCGATGTATGCGTCCACTCGAACCTCTTCAGGCGCGAGCTCTCCAAGGTGGATCACTGCCGTTATGGGAATGCGATCCCCCACCTTGGGCGCCTTGCCGCCAGGCAGATTCACATCCACTATTTTTACCGTGTCCCATAATGAATAGATACGTTTTTTCCAGTGTGAAAGCTCCTTGGCTTCCTTCCACGTAGTTTTGAGAAAGGTGCTCCAGCGGGCTGCATTGGGGAGGTAGAATTTTTTTGAATATTCTTCCACCATCCTATTGGTGTTGAAGTAAGGGCAGATGGTCTGTATAGAGTTTTTCATCATCTCCACCCAGCCCGAGGGGATGCCATGGGCAGACCTGTTATAGAAAAGAGGCACCACCGTGTTTTCCAGGAGCTCGTATAGAAGCCTGCTTTCCACCTCGTCCTGGTATATGTGGTCTGAATACTCCTCTCCTGCTCCGATGGCCCATCCGTTCTTTCCATTGTAGGCCTCTACCCACCACCCGTCCAGGATGCTGAGGTTGATACCGCCGTTGGCGGTAACCTTCATGCCGCTTGTGCCACTCGCCTCCATGGGCCTTCTCGGGGTGTTGAGCCAGACGTCAACTCCCTGAACTAGGTATCTGGCCACCTCGATATCATAATTTTCAATAAAGACAATATGGTTCCGAAGCTCAGGCTTGTTTGCCATCTGGATGACGGTATGGATCAGCTCCTTGCCTTCCTTGTCCTTAGGATGCGCCTTTCCGCTGAATATTATCTGGACCGGCCTTGATGGATTGGTAAGTATCTCCATGAGCCTCTTCTCGTCCTTGAAGAGAAGGGTAGCCCGTTTATAGGTGGCGAACCTCCTTGCAAATCCTATGGTAAGGGCCTCAGGATCCAGCACTTCATCTGCGACCTTTAGCTGGTACTTCGGCGCACCCTTGCCCTCTAGCTGTTTCTTGAGCCTTCTTCTTGCAAAGGATATGAGGCGGTCTCTCAACCTTTCCCGGCTCCGCCAAAGCTCGAAATCAGCAATGTGTTCTACCCTTTTCCATATATTGTGGTTTGTAGGCTCATCGATCCAGCGGGAGCCGAGGTACCTTTCGTACAGGCGGGACATTTCCCTTGAGAGCCATCCGAGGGTATGGACGCCGTTGGTGACGTGGGTAATAGGAACCTCGTGTTTGGGTATCTTCGGCCATATCTTTGCCCACATGTTACGTGAGACTTCGCCGTGGAGTTTGCTGACGCCGTTTGTCTCTGAGGCCATCTTTATGGCAAGGACCGCCATGCAGAAGTCCTCTGACTGGTTGCCTGGAGTAATACGGCCAAGATCTATAAGACCGTTTATCCCTATGCCGATGTTGTCTGCAGTTCTTGAGAAATACCTCTTTATCAGGTCCACTGGGAAACGGTCTATTCCAGCCGGCACCGGTGTGTGAGTGGTGAATACGCTGGTGGCCCTTACGGCCTCAAGGGCTTCGTCAAAGGTGAGGCCCTCGTTTTTAATAAGTTGTAATAGCCGTTCTATGGCCATGAATGCAGAATGCCCTTCGTTCATGTGGCATACGGACGGCACCTCCCCAAGGGCCCGTAGGAGCCTGATACCGCCCCTTCCGAGGACAATTTCCTGCTGGAGCCTCGTCTCTATACTACCACCGTAAAGATGAGAGGTTATCTGCCTGTCACCCTTTGTATTCAAGGGCACGTCTGTGTCGAGCATGTATATCTTGACCCGGCCCACAACGATTTCCCATGCCTTGCAGTATACACTCCTACCGTCCATATCTACTTCAATCATGACCTCGTTGCCATCCGTGTCCATTACGCGGGACAGCGGCATGTTATGGAAGTCGTTTGTAGGGTAGGTTTCAAGCTGCCATCCGTCAGGGTTCAGGTATTGCTGGAAGTAACCATGCTTGTAAAGAAGGCCTATACCGCGCATGGGCAGGCCAAGGTCGCTTGCAGATTTCATGTGGTCTCCTGCAAGGATGCCAAGGCCCCCCGAATAGAGAGGCAGGCATTCATGGAGCCCGAATTCAGCTGAAAAATAAGCAACGTAACCCTTGTTTTCTATAGAGGCTACCTTATTGAACCATGTCTGTGAGTTTAGATAGCGGTCGAGCTCCTCGAGCACCGAATCCATCCTTGCAATAAAGACCTCGTCCCGCTCGAGTTCCTCAAGACGCGGCTGCTCAATGGCTCCGAGCATGGCTATGGGATTGTGACCCATGCTTTCCCACAGGTCTGTATCCATGTCCTTGAAGAGGAATATTGCTTCAGGTGTCCAGGTCCACCAAAGGTTTCTCGCAAGCCTGAGTAACGGCTTCAGATTATCTGGCAGATTCGGGCTTATGGTAATGGTTTGGATTATGGCCATGACGTACTTCTCCAGCTTAAATGGTCTTGAATGCTATCATACGTTTTATCAGTTGGATGATTAAAAGACTATTCTGATGCCTTCGGGACCGCCGGCGACAACGGTCACCTTCATTCCCGGCTTGAGCCCGCCAAAGAGCAGCGCATCGGCTATTGGGTCCTTTACCTTCTCCTGAATAAGCCTGTCAAGGGGACGAGCGCCGTGTTTTGAGTCGAATCCTTCCGTCGCGAGCCACTTTACAGCCTCAGGAGTCAGGACTATAGATATTTTTTTACCGGCTACCTGTTTTTTAACCTCGTTCATGAGCTTATCCACTACCTGTGCCATGACTGCCGGTGTGAGATTGCCGAATTGAACCACTGCGTCTATCCTGTTTCTGAATTCGGGGCTGAACAGCTTTTTTACTGCCTGAAAGCCTTTATGCTTCCTGTCATCCTTGTTGCCGGCAACAAAGCCTATGGAGGTTGCTTCCATTTCCCTGGCTCCTATGTTGGAGGTCATGATAAGGATGACATGTTTGAAATCCGCACTTCTACCTGTGTTATCGGTAAGTTTTGCATAATCCATTACCTGGAGAAGCACATTAAATATATCAGGATGGGCCTTTTCTATCTCGTCAAGGAGAAGCACGCAGAAAGGGTGTTTCCTGATGGATTCCGTAAGGAGCCCTCCCTGGTCGAAACCCACGTAACCGGGGGGTGCCCCAATAAGGCGTGCCACCGCGTGTTTTTCCATGTACTCGCTCATGTCAAAACGCTGGAAATGTATGCCAAGCACTTTCGCGGTTTGCCTCGCCAATTCCGTCTTCCCCACACCAGTCGGCCCTGTAAACAGGAATGAACCTATGGGCTTGTCAGGATGAGTGAGCCCGGCCCTTGACCTCTTTATGGCCTTTGCGACCATCTGTATAGCATCATCTTGTCCGAAAACCACGGACTTGAGCCTGAGCTCAAGCTCCTCAAGTCTTGCGATGTCTGACTTAGTCAGGTTCTTAGCTGGGATGTTCGCCATCTTCGCCACCACATTTTCAACATGCCTAACCGTTATTGTGGCTGGACCCTCGTTTACTGGTCTGTTTAGCCTGACAAGGGCTGCCGCCTCATCAATTATATCTATCGCCTTGTCCGGCAGATGCCTGTCGCTTATAAAACGGGCGGAAAGCTCGGCCGCCGCCTGGATGGCGCTCTTGGTATATTTCACGTTGTGGTGTTCCTGGTAGTGGCGCTTGAGCCCGTGCAGTATCTTTATGGTCTCGCTCACGGACGGCTCCTTGACGTCTATTTTCTGGAAACGTCTTGATAGTGCCCTGTCCTTTTCGAAGAAGTTACGGAATTCTTCATACGTGGTGGAACCTATGCACCTTATGTCCCCGCTTGCAAGCACTGGTTTAAGTATATTTGAGGCGTCAAGTGACCCACCGCTCGTTGCTCCTGCTCCAACTATGGTATGAATTTCGTCTATGAACAGGATAGCGTTATTCTTTGTGGCGAGCTCCTCAATAACGTCTTTAAGCCTCTGCTCAAATTCTCCCCTGTACTTAGTTCCGGCAAGCATGGCCCCAAGGTCTAAGGCAAATATTTCAACATCAAGCAGGGCAGGGGGAACCTCCTTTTTCCATATTTTCCAGGCAAGCCCCTCTGCAAGGGCGGTTTTCCCAACGCCAGGATCGCCCACGAAAATGGGATTGTTTTTCCTGCGCCTGCAAAGGATCTGCATGGTGCGTTCAAGCTCTTGCACCCTCCCAATCAAGGGATCTATTCTCCCCATTGATGCCTTTTCTCCAAGATTTACGGTAAAGCGGGCAAGGCATGAATCTCGACGGTTGCTTTCCGCACTCTGGCATCCTTCTTCCCCGTGCTCACCTTCTTTTGGCTCCTTTGAACGGAAGGAGGAGCTTCCTACCTTTGCTATCCCGTGTGATATGTAGTTAAGGATGTCGAGCCTGCTGATACCCTCTTGTTTCAGAAAATAGACAGCGTAGGAATTTTCTTCGGTCATCAGCGCGCTCAGCAGGTCACCTATGTCCGCCTCTTCTTTCCCGGCAGACTGGACGTGCATTATCGTCTTTTGGAGAACCCTTTGGAGAGATGTTGTAGGCTGAGGGGTCTCGTTCTTATCATTCGAAAATTGTTCAAGGTGGGTATTGAAAAAATTTTCAATCCTCATCCTGAGACGTTTAAGGTCCCCACCGCAGGCTGTGATAAGTTCTTCACCCTTTTCGTGATGGATTATTGCAAAAAGGAGGTGCTCGAGAGACAGATATTCGTGGTTTCTGACATGGGCCTCCCTGGCAGCAGCTCCGAGCATCAGTTCTACGTCCTTGCTAATCATGGTTACCTCGTACCTTTAAATTGTCGTCCTTAAAAAATAATCTAACTCAACTTTCGGACTTGTATCCACAGTCAGCTAACCTGCTGAATTGTTTTCCATAGTGGGGTAGCTGGATGCAGTAAGTGGATAATGGATTTCACTACAATGTCGCTTGCCAAGCTGAATAGCTCTTTGCCCCACCAGCCCACGTGT
>WGDC01000068.1 GCA_015493475.1 Deltaproteobacteria bacterium | reverse complement strand
TCCTTGCACATATAAAATTTCGTTGCCGTCCTACCATGTCGGACACCGTTGAACCCTAAATGAACTAAAAAGAATTGTTGCAAAGAAATTGATCGTTATTTAACCAAGTTATAAAATATAACAAAATGGTTTCTTATTGTCCCATCATGTTTATTTCTCACAAATGACCGGCAGGCAACGGCCTGCCAGGCCTTGATCGTAAACTATGATTGCGATTTCAGGCTCAATCTGTTCAAATATTCTGTTAACGACGCAGACCAACTTATTGCATTATTCAAGTCATATAATCGAAATAATGAATGGTTAGCAAGGTAAATTTTGCAGGGAGATTGAGTGCAAAGTGGAAACCCGAAAACGCCAAGGGAAACAAATAAAAATAAGATCGGACACCCTCTTTGCCAAGGCCAGAAATCTTTCTATCCCGGTTCAGCCACACTGCTACCGTGCCGCACTCGTGCTTTGCCAGGACGCCAAGACAAGCTCGGGCCAGCTCGCCGAGGTCATAGGTTCTGACTACGGCCTTACCCTGCGTCTTTTTACCACCGTTTACTCTGCCTTTTTTTCACTGGAACGCAAAGATATCCTTTCCATAAGGTATATGATTGTACTCCTCGGGATGCTCAACCTTCATGAAATCATTGTCAAGGCCCCGTTACTCAACAAAGATGAAAAAAAGCTGATGGTCCTTTATACCGGCACCGGCCTCCTCATCTCTCTTCTTGCAAGGCGGCTTGCCTGCGTTTCCGATCTTGACAGCGAAAAAGCGGAGGTTTGCGGCATGTTTCAAAACATAGGCGAAGTGGCGGCGGCCTCATCCGTTCCCAAGATAGTGAAAATCAGCCTGCTGCCTGACTCCTTTGTCATAAACAGAAAGCGTTTTGCAAGGCTGTGCAGCGGCTACAATCCCAGGAGACTCGGCGTTCAGCTTGTCCGCCACTGGAACCTTCCAGAGATTATCAAGATGACCATCACCCCGAAAGATTTTGACCTAAACAGCCTCCCGGAAGGAGACCGGCGCATCATCAACATGATAAGCCTACTCAATGAGCTGATAAAGATCGCCCTGACCTACAGGGTCCCAAGATCAAAAGTGGAATCTGCCTCCCTTGACCTGTGCGACATGATAGGGCTTAAAAGAACGGAACTCGATCACCAATTTTTGAGGGCTGTGTCAAACCTCAAGGCCAAGAGTCCCATGTTTTACAAGCAACTTAAACAAATAGGTTTAATAGACAGGCTTCTCGCCCTTTAAACGAGCATGAACAAAAGAGAACAAAAAAGGCTTAACAAGATTCTCCTGAACCTTCTCGGCAAAAATCCTGGTAGGTTTCTCCTCGTGGGCAATTCCCATGGCTGGATAAGGCTTGCAGACGTCCACAAGGCCCTGATGGAAGAAAAAATCGCGCCATTTTTGACCCCCAAAAGCCTGAGACAATACTTCTGCCTTTACAGACCGCCCGGACTGGAGATGCGCGAAGAGGAGGGACTGGTACGCGCAAAACCGGAGGTAAGAGACGCCGCCATTTTCGATTATGAGGAGAAACCGCCTCCTGACTCCCTTTTTTGTGGTGTAAGGCCAAAAGCGCTTCATGTCGTGGAACAAAAAGGGATGGGCCCACAGGGAAGGACATATCTTCCACTTTGCGCTTCGAGGCAAAAGGCAAGAAGACTTGGAAAAAGGTTTCACCACTCACCGATAATTATTAAGGTCCTTGCCAGGGCCGCCCACGACTCGGGACACCTGTTCCATTACGCCGGTTCGGAATTATATTTCATTAAGGATTGGCTTGGACCGGAGTGGCTTATTATCCCTCAGGTTTCTGTCAAAAGAATCGAGAAGAAATCCAAGACCTGTGCGGCAAAAGAGGCAAAGGACGAAACAAAATCATCAAGGCCGGATAAAAACAGAGATGATAAAACACCATTTCTCCCAGGATCGTTCCTTCCGTCACCTGAATATCTGGAAAGGTTTACAGGAGAAAAGTACAGACGTGCCAGGAGAAGAACCAAAAAGGAAATGCTCAGGAGGAAGAAGAAAAAACGGTAGCCTCTTCTTCACGCTCATAGCATCGGTTATATCAGTTGCGTTTCTGATAACAACAACGGTAATTCCTGCTGCTGCTCTAATGTCCATGTCCGAGGAAAGGGAGCTCGGCCGGAAACTTCTGCGGCAGGTACTTTCTGAGGTACAGCTCGTTGATGACCCTGAAATAGAAAATTTTGTCAGGCAGACCGGCGAAAGCATCCTCAAGGTGGTTAACGGGAAATATTTCAGGTATCGTTTCTTTGTAATAATGGACCCTGCCCTTAATGCCTTTGCAATGCCAGGAGGGCTTGTTTTCGTCCATTCGGGTCTGCTCGAGGCAATTGACGACCAAAACGAGCTTGCATGTGTGCTTGCCCACGAATTTGGCCACGTTCAGGGCCGCCACGTTGCAAGACGAATGGACAAAATGAAATACGTGAGCATCGGTACGGCCGTAATGGCCATTGCGGGACTCTTTCTCGGAGGGGGACAGCTTGGTTCTGCCATTTTAACAGGTTCCATGGCCATGAATCAGACAATAGCTCTCAAATACAGCCGGGCAGACGAACAGGAAGCGGACAGGAGGGCCTTTCAATGGCTATGCAAGGCTGGCTGGGACCCGAGGGGGCTGAAAAACATACTGGAAAAAATGATGAAGAACAATTGGCTCGGCTCTCCCCATATTCCAAAGTACCTTTTCACCCATCCTGCTCCGGCGGAAAGGATCACTTACCTTGAAGACTTATGGCGCAGCCATCCCTGTTACCTCAAACACAAGGAAGACCCCTTCGAATTAAAGAGAATACAGGTCAAGATCAAGGTGCTGTCTACGGATCCTGCTGAACTCATAGCGAGATACGAACGGCTTCTTAAAAAATCCCCAAAAAACATAAGGTACCTGTACGGGTACGCACTAAGCCTCGATAAGGCCAGGAGGTTCAACAAGGCCATCGAGACCTATGACAAACTTATCTTCATATATCCGGACAAGGACGTATTTATCCGGGACAAGGCTATAACCTATTTCCACATGGGAAAGTACCAAGATGCCGTTTCGCTCCTCCAAAAGTACATAACAAGCCATCCACGGGACATCACTACCATATATTTTCTTGGCAGGTCTTACCTCGAAGGGGGACGGCCAGACCTCGCCCTACAGTTTCTCCAGCGTCTCTTGCCGAGATGGGAAGATAACGCCCCGTTTCTGTTTCAGTTGGGCAGGTGTTACGCCGGGGTGAAAAAGGACGGTCTCGCACACTATTATTTTTTCAGGTTTTATTCCCTGACGGGAAACCCCGAGGCTGCGCAGTACCACAGGAAACGTGCCATGGCTCTCCTGCCACGAACCAGTCCCTTGCTGCGAAAACTCAAAAAGCAAAAGGAAGGAAAATAAATTGGCCCGCAGCATTTCCGTTGAAAGGCTTCAAAAAACCCTCTATTTCCTATTTGTCGCCATTGCTGCCTTTGCCATGGATCAGGCTACAAAGCAGGCGATAGTGGAAAACTTCCGCCTCCACGAGTCAATCAAGATAATCCCGGGTTTCTTGCACCTAACATATATAAGGAATACCGGGGCTGCCTTTGGCATACTGTCCGGGCCTGAACACTGGCGGCTCTATTTTTTCCTTGTGGCAGGGACACTTGCCATGGTGTTTCTTTTCCGTTTTTTCTATTCCAACTACCGTGAACCGCTCATAGTAATCGGCACGGGACTTGTGTGTGGAGGAGCAGCAGGGAACATCTCGGACAGGATTCGTCTCGGGTACGTGGTAGATTTTCTTGATTTCTCTGTAAAAGGGCACCACTGGCCGGCATTTAACATTTCAGACAGCGCCATAACCGTTGGGGTGTTCCTAATCCTGATCCATTTCCTGTCAGACCGTACCGGCTGACCCATTGCGGAATAAGCAAAAAATTTTGCCACACATCTTGCATTTTGAAAAAGCGTGCTTATATTAGCACTCGCGGTTGATGAGTGCTAATATTAAAGGATGGCCATCCTTAATAATTTTTAAAAAAATTCAAAATTAAAGGAGATGCAACTATGAAGATACGTCCACTTCATGACAGAATCTTGGTTCAGCGCCTTGAAGAAGAGGAAAAGACAAAGGGGGGAATCATAATCCCGGACACCGCCAAGGAAAAGCCCATTGAGGGAAAGGTCGTTGCTGTCGGAAACGGCAAAATACTTGAAAACGGCGAGGTCAAACCCCTCGATGTAAAGGTTGGAGACAAGGTCCTGTTTGGAAAGTACGCGGGTACAGAGGTAAAAATCAGTGGTGAGGAATACCTGATCATGAGAGAAGACGATATTCTCGGAATTATAGAAGAGTAAAAGAGTAAGTGGGCAGGAAATTTTTCCTGCATCTTATTTCATCGTGGAAAATACCTAAAAAATAAAATTTTGAAATTAAAATCGAATTAAAATCAAGGAAGTTAGAAACGGAGGAAAAAAATGGCAGCAAAGGACATCAAATATAGCGAATCTGCAAGGGCTTCCATTCTTACGGGTGTGAACGCCCTGGCTAATGCAGTAAAGGTCACTCTTGGGCCAAAGGGCCGCAACGTGATTATTGAAAAATCCTTTGGTTCACCCGTGATCACCAAGGACGGGGTTACCGTTGCAAAAGAGATCGAGCTAGAGGACAAATTTGCCAACATGGGTGCCCAGATGGTCAAGGAAGTAGCGTCCAAAACCAGCGACGTGGCAGGTGACGGCACCACCACCGCTACTATTCTTGCCCAGGCCATCTACACCGAGGGTTCCAAGCTAGTAGCCGCCGGTGTTAACCCAATGGCCATCAAGCGCGGGATAGACAAGGCCGTTGATAGCGTGGTTGACAACCTGAAATCCATCTCCAAGCCCACTAAGGACCAGAAGGAGATAGCCCAGGTCGGGACGATTTCGGCAAACAACGATCCTACTATCGGCAACATCATCGCCGAGGCCATGGACAAGGTGGGCAAGGAAGGCGTGATCACCGTCGAGGAATCAAAGTCCATGGACACTTACCTTGACGTGGTCGAGGGTATGCAGTTTGACAGGGGATACCTCTCCCCCTACTTCGTCACCGACCCTGAGAAGATGGAGTGCATCCTCGAAGATCCCTATATCCTTGTACATGAAAAGAAAATCAGCAACATGAAGGACCTGCTGCCCATCCTCGAGCAAATTGCAAAGATGGGGCGGCCTCTTGTCATTATTGCAGAGGACGTTGACGGAGAGGCCCTTGCCACTCTGGTGGTAAACAAACTCAGGGGGACACTCCAGGCATGCGCCGTAAAGGCTCCCGGCTTCGGTGACAGGAGAAAGGCCATGCTCGAGGACATAGCAATTCTCACCGGTGGTACCATGATTGCCGAGGACCTTGGCATCAAGCTTGAAAACATAAGCCTCAATGACCTTGGCACTGCCAAACGCGTTGTGGTCGACAAGGATACCACCACCATAGTTGACGGTGGAGGCTCCAAGGACAAGATCGAGGGCCGGGTAAAGCAAATCCGTGCTCAGATCGAGGAGACCACATCCGACTACGATAGGGAAAAGCTGCAAGAGCGTCTTGCGAAGCTCATCGGAGGCGTTGCCGTGATACACGTTGGCGCAGCCACCGAGACCGAGATGAAAGAGAAAAAGGCAAGGGTTGAAGATGCACTTAACGCCACCCGCGCAGCAGTTGAGGAAGGAATCGTGCCAGGTGGTGGTACTGCTCTGATTCGTTGCCTTCACGTACTTGATGGCATCAAGGTGGAGGATGAGGATGAAGACCACGGAATCAACATAATTAGAAGGGCCATTGAGGAGCCGCTTCGCCAAATAGCCTACAATGCCGGACATGAGGGCTCCATCGTGGTGGAAAAGGTAAAGGGCATGAAACAGAACGAGGGCTTCAACGCAGCTAGCGGGAGCTTTGAAGACCTAATGGAGGCAGGAATCATAGATCCTACCAAAGTGACAAGGAGCGCCCTCCAGAACGCCGCAAGCGTCTCTGGCCTGCTTCTTACCACCGAGGCAATGGTGGCAGAAATTCCCAAGAAGGAAGAAGAAGGCATGGGCGCAGCTGGTGCGGGCATGGGCGGAGGAATGCCCGGCATGATGTAGCCTCATAGGTGCCAGCAAGACAAAAAGACCTTATTTTAGGTTATCAAAAGGGCCCCGGTGCTTGTCCGCCAGGGCCCTTTCATTTTTGGCCCATGGGAAATAGGCCGATACCGATAAAAAGAAAACTGTGACTATAGGTAATCCTTACGGACATCAGCCTATGTCGAGACTCAATAGGTATGTTGGCAAGAACCCTTGGAAGCGTGGTAATCGGAATGACTGCATTTATGGTGGAGACCGAGCTTGATGTCTCCCCAGGCCTACCAGGTTTTAACATTGTTGGGCTTGCAGAAAACGCCGTAAAAGAGAGCAGGGAACGGGTAAAAGCCGCCATTAAAAACTGCGGATACCGTTTTCCTACGCAAAAAATTACGGCCAACCTTGCACCGGCAGATATCAAGAAAGAGGGAACGGGCCTTGACCTGCCTATTGCGTTGGCCATACTCTGCGTCTCAAAGGTCGTAAGCCAGGAGAGGTTGGACAACTTCCTGCTCGTTGGCGAGTTATCCCTTGACGGTTCAGTTCGCTCGGCCAGGGGAATCCTTCCCATCTGCCTTGCCGCGAAAAAATGGGGCCTTAAAAACGTGGCCGTTCCCAAGAAAAACGGCCGGGAGGCCTCTGTCGTAGAAGGGCTAAGTATCTATCCAGTCTCCCACCTTAGCGAGATGGTCGGGCTGTTGCGGGGAGAGGTGCAACTTTCACCTGTACGATCCGATATAAACAGGGTCCTTGAGGCCAGCAGGAACATGGAAGAAGACTTCATGGATGTATCGGGCCAGGAATCCGCCAAAAGGGCCCTCGAGGTGGCTGCGGCGGGAGGCCACAATGTACTCATGACCGGTCCGCCTGGCTCCGGCAAGACAATGCTCGCAAGAAGGCTCCCCTCCATCCTTCCTCCGCTAACCTTTGACGAGGCCCTTGAAACAACGGCTGTATACAGTGTCGCGGGCCTCCTCGGTGAAAACACTCCACTTATTGCAAGGAGACCATTTTGTGCGCCTCACCATACCATATCGGATGCCGGGATAATCGGAGGAGGTTCATATCCCCGGCCAGGGCAAGTGAGCCTTGCCCATAATGGCGTACTCTTCCTCGACGAGCTCCCGGAATTCAAACGCCACGTGCTTGACAGCCTGAGACAGCCCATGGAAGAAGGCTTCGTTACCATTTCGAGGGCAGCGGTGACCCTTCGCTTTCCCTCCAGGTTTACTCTCATAGCCGCGCAAAACCCATGCCCGTGCGGTTTCTTTGGCCAGGAGAACCAGACATGCACCTGCACTCCGTCCCAGATCCACAGATACAGGACAAGGGTCTCCGGACCGCTTCTTGACCGAATAGACATACACATAGACGTGCCGGCAGTGCCTTTAGAGGAACTTACCAAAAGAAGAAGGGGGGAGCCTTCAAGTACAATAAAAAAACGCGTAGTTGAGGCAAAGGCAAGACAGCAGCGGCGTTTTACTGGGATGCCGGTGTTTTCAAATGCCCAGATGTCTGTTAAAGAAATCAATAGATTCTGCAACCTCAACGGGGAGTGTAAGGGGTTCATAGAAAAGGTCTGCAGCAAGCTCAAACTGAGCGCCAGGGCTTATCACCGCATTCTCAAAATAGCAAGGACCATTGCGGACATTAATGGAAAAGACGATATAGAAACAAGCCATGTTGCGGAGGCCGTCCAGTACAGGAGTCTTGACAGACAAACCCCTTTCTGATGCTCACTCCTTACGGCCCCTTTCCATGGTCGGGACCATTCATCTCGACAGGACGGCGATAAAAGGCCTCTATAATCTGCTAAGCCTATTGGAACCCGAGTTGATCTGTGTCGAGATCAGCAGATTCTCCGTAAAATACCGACAGCGGCATCAGGAACTGTGGCTTGCCAGGTTAAGGGAAATTCTCGAAAAGGTTCCCTGCGGGAAAAGGCAACATTTCCGTATAACACTTCTGGAAAGACAACTCAGGATGCCCTTTGAGTGGGAAACCGCCCTCATGTACGGTAAAACGAGCAAGGTTCCCGTAATCGCAATAGATTCTTCTGCCATCTCCAAGGAAGAGCTCCCTCGCTGGGGAAAAGACCTCTTAAACCTTGAAAACCTGTTGCTCGCCACGTCAGAACCGGACATGCCCGTTGATGACTACTTTTCAAGGCATTACGGGCGGGCCCTTACCCTTCTTTCTATGGAAGACGCACTCTCGGACAGTTTTATTGGATTGGTTTTTAACGGCCGGTGGTGTAAAAGGGAAAAGACCATGACCAAGAGACTGATAGATATTTGCTCTGCCCGCAGAAAAGTTACCTACATTGGGGGCTGGATGCACCTTTTACAGCACAGGGACATATTAAGCCTCGCCTCGCTTAATAAGGACATTGTGAAAGACAGGTTCTTGATAACGGGGGACAAAGTCAAAAAACTTTAAAGGAGTCCTTGAGATGCTTGATTTGAAATTTGTTAGAGAACACCTGGACCAGGTAAAGAGCGCTCTTGAAAAACGTGGCAGCCAGCTGTCTCTGGACCGGTTTCTCGAACTTGATGAGAAAAGAAGGAGACTCATTCAACAGATAGAGGAGCTGCGGAACAAGAGAAACACGGTTTCCCAGCAGATTGGAAAGATAAAAAAGGAGGGGGGGGATGCGACTTCCCTTATAACCGAGATGAAACAGGTCGGGGAGGAGATAAAGGGCCTTGAGGCACAACTTGATACCATTGAAGATGGAATCCAAAAGATCATGCTCTCTATCCCCAACATTCCCCACGAATCCGTTCCGGTGGGCAAGGACGAGGAAGACAACATTGTGGTAAAGAGG
>WGDC01000067.1 GCA_015493475.1 Deltaproteobacteria bacterium | reverse complement strand
TTCAAGCTTTACAACCAGGAAAGGTTCCATCAAGGTCTGTCTTACAAGACTCCAGATGAGGTATATGATTTTGCCTGTGCGGCATGAAAACAGATGGCGGAGGCGAACATAAAATTAACAAAAAGTTGTACAAAAATTGGGTACCACTTCACCCCATTTAAGGATACCGGACGGATAGGCACCTCGATCCTCTTTTCGAAAATACAATTTTCATAGATTGAACACCAGGGTATGCGTCCTTAGTTTTTATAAAAAAGGAGGAGAAAACAATGGCTAAAAAGATATTAATACCTACAGACGGATCCGATGCAGCAGAAAAGGCGGCAGATTTTGCGATAGAATGTGCCAAGGACTGCGGGTTCGAAGCAGTTTGCATGAGTGTGATAAAACCGGTGGAAAGTGTGATCGGGAACAATCTGGAATATCTTTTTGTTGAAAAAAAGGACTCCATTGCACAGAAACTTCTCCACTTAGGCCAAAAAGCCGTAAAAAGCATAGCTGACAAGGCTGGCAGGAAAGGCATCAAAATAAAAACCATGACAGTGGAGGCGGAACAGGTGGAAAGGGCCATCATCGAAGTGGCCAGAAAGGAAGGCATAAATCAAATCGTAATCGGTATGCACGGCGAGGGATGCTCGCTTCTTCTTGCAGGCGAGATGGGATCGGTTACACGAAGGCTTCTTGCCGCTCCACCGCCTTGTCCCCTAACGGTTATACCGCCTAAATAACGCAAAGAGGCGCCCTTGTTGAAAAATAGGGGCACCTCTTCCTTCCCAATTTATGGATTTACCACATTCCAGCCCCGGTTTCTCATACACCTTATGTATGCTTCCTTGTATTTCTTCTCTGCATCTATTCCCTTGTAAGCTCCTCCTCCTATTCCTCCGGCAGCAGCACCAATTGCTGCGCCCTTGCCCGCATGTCCTGTGGCCGCTCCTATAGCAGCTCCTGCCGCTGCCCCTATTGCGCCTCCAATAAGGCCGCCCTTGAGCGTCTCTTCGGGAGTATATCCAGATACCTGTTTCGCTAGCATCTTGCACTCTGCAAGGTCCTGAGTATAGCTGCGTTGGGGAGCTGGCCGAGGTGCCGGAGGAGGCGCGGCGTACCTTGGAACCGGCTTAAGATGACGATGCCTGTAAGTATGTGCTGGTGGTGGGACCGGATACCGCTGTGCCTGGGGATAGGGCTGGGAAGGATACGCAGCCGGACTCGTGGCCTGGTCTATGGTGGGTGTCCAGCCATTTTGGGATGCGCAAGACGAAACGAGTAAAACAAGTGACATCAACATGATTGCGACCAAGAAATTTCTCATGTCTCGAAACCTCCTACCAATAATTTTCTGCTACTTGTCGCTTTTTATAAAATAAAAATCACACAGTGAAGATAAAGACATCTCAATAAAAACTGCAAACACTCTGCCACTTTTCCATCCACATGATGACACCGGAAAATGACCGCGGCTGATTTTCCGACTGTAGGTACACAGCAATTCGACAAAACAAGCAATTTTCGACAAAATTGACGACCATGAAAATAGTTGGAGCCGGCAAGCGGACTCGAACCGCTGACCTGCTGATTACGAATCAGCTGCTCTACCAGCTGAGCTATGCCGGCCCGTCCCGGCAACTTTTTATCATAACGAACCGCCCACGGTCAAGAAACACCAGGCCTAATTCAAGGTAAAAAAAGCAACCTTCTAAACTATAATCCTCATAAGGTCCTCGGCAAGGATGACCATCCCGTCAAAATGCCGCCTGCAAGGTGTGAGAAGGTCGCTTTTGTCGCAATCAGGGTAAAAGTGTGTAAGCACCATCTTATGAACTCCCGCCTTGGAAGCCACCCTCCCTGCCTGCGACGGGGTCATGTGCCCCTGTATCATTTTCCCTTCAGGCGCAGCGCATTCCTGAACGAGAAGGTCTGCACCCATAGAAAGCTCCACAAGTTCTTCACAGTATTCTGTATCCCCTGAAAAAACCACACTCTTTCCATCCGGCCCATTTATCCGGTAGGCAAGGCTATGGGGGGTATGTTTTGTATGGACCGTCTTTATGACAAAGGGAGGAAACTGCTGCGATGTCATCATACTGACAGGAATCTCCTCAAAAACGATTTTGTCCGGTTCCGGCTCAGCCCAATCTCCCCAAGCCTGAGCAACACCTGACATGAGACTCGCAAGCCCCTCAGGACCCCAGATGAGTATCGGTCTCTTCCGGCTGAATGCTGGTGAATACTTGGAGGAGAAGATAAACGGGACTAGCTCCCCGGTGTGATCAGGATGAAAGTGGGTATATAGGATAAGATCTATGTCATCCTGGCGAATTCCTGCCCTTAGAAGCTGGCGCAGTGAACCTGCTGCCGAATCCACCATGATGTTGCATCCGCAGGCCCTGAGCAACTGGCATGGACCTGCCCGCCGAAGTGAAGGCACGCAAGTGCCTGAACCTGCAATTACGACCTCCATGTAATCCGCCATAACATTTTCCTCCAGGAACCAGCCCTGCCTTTAATCAAAGGGGCACAAGCTCGAGATCACCAAAGGCGCCTATTGCATCCGCCTTTATTACTACGGCCCCCTCCACACCATTAATTCGTTTTAAAAAAGTCAGGACCTTTTCAATGTCATTGCGCCCGGTCACCATGTTCCCAGCAGCGGTGGCAAAAGCGTCGGCAAGGGCGCAGTCACGGCAGATCACGGTAACGGCGTCCGCCCGCCCAAAGCTCCTCGAATGGCCGAGGGTGCCTGAAGAGGTACAGACTGAAAGGGGAGCCCCCCAAGGTCTGAGCCTTATACCCACCTTACCGGACAGTGGGGATTTCCCCGCATAGATAGAAAGGGTAACCGGTGCATAAAGCCAAAGAAAGAGATCTCCACCATTTTCTACCAGCACCTCTCCCTGGCATGCGCTTGCAATGCGGCTTCCCACGTACTCTGAAATGGCTCCTGCAACTGCGGCCATGGGCCCCACACCGGCTGCATCTCCAGCCTCGAGCATCCTTTTTACAATGGTGGGAGCCAGGGGATCTGTGGGAAGGGGTACGTATGACTCGATAAAACCTGGGTGAAGCCGGGCGTAGTCCTCGATTGCCCCCCTTGCCTCTACAACCCAGGCCGAGACCTGCCTTGAAAAATCCCCTTGGGCCTGGATAAAAAGATCCGTCTCCTTGTGCCTGACTGTAAAAGAAACAAGACCCTTTCTCTTCATTAGGGTGCGGTATGAACGCACCTGTGCCATGGACCTCAGTTCACCCCGTAAAGTTCGTATTTCTGTGGCCTTTCAAGAAGCCCCCTTACTGCGTCCTTCGGGCTTAGGCCTTCATAGATGACCTGATAAACGTGTTCGGTAATGGGCATATCCACACCATGTTTCCTTGCAAGCATGTAAAGGGACTTGGAGGTCTTGACCCCCTCTGCAACCATACTCATGGAAGAAAGTATTTCATCCATACTCTGCCCGGCACCAAGCTTGAGCCCAACCTGCCTGTTTCTAGAAAGATCCCCGGTACAGGTAAGCACCAGGTCCCCAAGACCGGCAAGGCCGGCAAAGGTCAGAGGATTTGCACCGAGTTTGAGCCCAAGGCGCGACATCTCAGCAAGCCCCCTGGTAATAAGGGCCGCCCTGGTATTTGTGCCAAAGCCGAGGCCGTCTGAGATTCCCGCCGCTATTGCAAGGACGTTTTTGACAGCCCCTCCAAGCTGTACCCCGGTAACATCCTGGGTGGTATAGACCCTGAAAAAACCCGTTGAGAAAAATTCCTGGAGCTCCCCGCCAATCTCCTCGCTCAGGGCCGCAACGGTTACAGCAGTCGGCATCCCGGAGGCAACCTCTTTGGCAAAGCTTGGCCCAGAAAGCACCGCCACCCCCGATGCGAACTGCGCTGGAAGTACCTCCTGGAGCACTTCCGTCATCGTCATGAGGCTTTCATTTTCTATTCCCTTTGCACAGGAAACAAGGGACTTGGGAAGGACGCCCGACGATATCTCCGCTGCAACGAGGGCCGCAATTTCCCTCATGGCATGAGAAGGTACCACAAGAAGAATTACGTCCTTTTTGAAAAGGGCTTGGGAAAGGCTCGAGGTGACCTCCAAACCCGCTGGGAAGCGAAAACCCGGCAGATATTTCCTGTTTTCACGGCTCGCATCAATATCTTGTGCCAAGTCCGTATCCCGAGCCCAAAGAGTGGTTAAGGCCCCTTTACCCGAAAGAAGAACTGCAAGGGCCGTGCCCCAGCTGCCTGCACCAAGGATTGCTACGCTCTTCATTGCTGTTCGTTTATCCCAAGCTTTGCTATGGCGGCAAGCTTATCTCCTTTTGCAAGGCGAATGAGCTTAACACCCTGGGCTGAACGCCCTGTAATTCGAATGTCCTTCACCTTCATGCGAATAATATTTCCGCTTGCGCCAACAAGCATTATCTCGTCGTTTTCATAAACAAGGACTGCGCCAATAACCCTGCCTATCTTTTCAGATACCTTGATGTTGATCACGCCCTTTCCGCCCCGTGCCTGCACCCTGTATTCGGAAATGGGCGTCCTTTTCCCGTAGCCGTTTTCCGTGGCAGTAAGTATGTGTCCGTGTTCCTCGGTAATAATTACCATAGCTACCACCTGGTCATCCCCCTTGAGCCTGATGCCAATAACACCGGCTGCCTTTCTTCCCATTGGCCTGATATCCTTTTCTGAAAAGCGGATGCTCAACCCGTTTCTGGTTGCGAGCAAGATGTCTGCCTCTCCATCTGTTACAGATGCCGTCACCAGCTCATCCCCTTCCTTGATGGTGGCAGCAATAATGCCGGAGGGACGCGGATGGGAGAAATCCTTAAGTGGTGTCTTCTTTACAATCCCGGTCTTCGTGGCCATAACTACAAACCTATCCTCTTCAAACTCCCTTACAGGAACAACGGCCGCAATGTATTCCTTTGCGGCCTTGTCAATGGGAAGAAGATTGATAAGTGCCTTGCCCCTTGACGTGCGGGCAGCCTCTGGAATCTGGTGAACCTTGAGCCAGTATATCCTGCCAAGGTTGCTGAAACAGAGAAAGTAGTCGTGGGTGGAGGCCACGAAAAGGCTCTCTACAAAGTCCTCCTGCTTGGAGGAAAGCCCTATCACACCCTTGCCCCCACGTTTCTGGCTGCGGTAAAGGCTCAAGGGGTTACGCTTTATGTAGCCCCTGTGGGACAGGGTCACCACCATGTCCTCTTCTGCAATGAGATCCTCTATGTTTATCTCCTTGGGCTCCCCTATGATCTCGGACCTTCTGGGTAGGGCATACTCCTCCTTTATGGAGGTGAGCTCGTCATGGATGATATCAAGGACCCGCTGCTCGTTGGCCAGGATGTCTTCGTAGTCCTTTATCTCCTCAAGGACCTTTTTGTACTCCTCTATTATCTTTTCAAGCTCAAGGCCAGTGAGCCTCTGGAGCTTCATGTCCAGGATGGCCTGGGCCTGTATCTTCGTAAGGCCAAAGCGCTCCATAAGGCCCTGCCTTGCCTCTGCCGGGGTCTTTGATGCCCTTATGAGGGAGACCACCTCGTCCAGGTTGTCTATGGCGATCTTGAGCCCCTCTAGGATGTGGGCCCGCTCCCTTGCCTTTCTAAGGAGATAGGTGGTACGCCTTATGATTATGGTCTTTCTGTGGTCTATGAAGTGCACCAAAAGTCCCTTGAGATTTAGGAGCTCAGGCTTTCCATTGACAATGGCGAGAAGGATAATGCCGAAACTCGACTCCATGGCCGTATGCTTGTATAGGTGATTTAGAACCACCTGGGCAACGCCGTCCTTCTTGAGCTCCACCACTATCCTCATGCCCCTCCTGTCGGATTCGTCCCTCACCGAATGGACACCGTCTATCTTCTTGTCACGGACAAGGGCGGCAATCCTTTCAACGAGCCTCGCCTTGTTTACCTGGTAGGGTATTTCAGTAATTATTATATGCTCCCTCTTTCCCTTGGCCACCTGTTCAATGGTGGCCCTGGCCCTCATCCTCACAATGCCTCGTCCGGTCTCATAGGCATCCTTTATCCCCTTCCTGCCAGTAATGTAGGCACCTGTTGGGAAATCCGGCCCTTCCACGTACTGCATGAGGTCTGCCACTGTGAGATTCGGATTTTTTATGAGGGCGATCAAGGCATCAACCACCTCTCCAAGATTATGGGGCGGGATGTTGGTGGCCATTCCCACTGCAATGCCGGAAGAACCGTTTATGAGAAGATTCGGTATTTTTGAAGGAAGAACTGTGGGCTCAAGCAGGGAATTATCGTAATTGGGAACAAAATCCACGGTCTCCTTATCAAGATCCTGGAGAAGCTCGTGGGCAAGCTTTGTGAGTCTTACCTCAGTATAACGCATGGCAGCAGGGGAATCCCCGTCAATGGAGCCAAAGTTTCCCTGACCGTCTATCAGAGGGTAACCCATTGAGAAATCCTGTGCCATCCTAACTATGGCGTCGTAAACGGCAGAATCCCCGTGGGGATGGTACTTACCGATGACGTCGCCAACGATACGCGCAGACTTCTTGTAGGGCCTGTTGTAGGCATTTCCAAGCTCGTGCATGGCATATAGAATGCGCCTGTGAACTGGTTTGAGTCCGTCTCGCACGTCCGGCAGGGCCCTGCCGATGATGACGCTCATGGCGTAATCAAGGTACGATCTCTTTAGCTCCGTGGATATGTCGCAGACATCCACCTTTTCCTTGAACAATTCCTGCTGCTCAGCCATCTATCACTCCTGACAGTCCAAATCTCTTTTTCCTGCGCTACTTCAAGGCCGACCCTGTGGTGGTCATTGTGAAACGGCAGTGCTTTACCCCTTTAAGTGCCTTCAACTTGTATGCGACCCCCCTGAGCGTACTGGGTCTACCCTTGACTATGGCAACCTCGAGGCAGTTGTCATGGTCTAGGTGCACGTGCTGGGAGGCTATGACATGTTCTGAGAACTGGTGCTGAATCCTGATGATGGAATCCACCACCTCCCTCTTGTGATGATCAAAGACATAGGTAATGGTACCCACCACCTCCCTGTCCTGTGCATCTGCCTCCCACTCCTGCTCCACAAGCTTTTCCCGGATGAGATCCCTTATCGCCTCGGACCGATTCCTGTAGGCTCGAACCTTTATGTAGTTGTCAAAGGCATCAATCAGGGACTTGGGAATGGACACACCAAATCTGCAAAGGGATTCCTTTTTCTCTTTTTTCATGTCAACCCTACAAGGCTTTTCAAAAGGAGATTCCAAACCAAATGAATCAAAAGAATTATACTAGATTCGCCATGAATTAAAAGGCGGATTGGAGGAGAATCTACGCCCCTTTACACGTTAAACCTGAAGTTTATCACATCCCCGTCCTGTACAATGTATTCCTTTCCCTCAAGTCGCACCTTTCCCGCCTTCTGGGCAGCCTGGTAGCTACCAGCCTCAATGAGATCGTCAAAGGCGACCACCTCTGCCCTGATAAATCCCCTTTCTATGTCCGAGTGAATCCGCCCTGCTGCCTTCTGGGCCGGCGTGCCCTTGACGATGGTCCAAGCCTTCACCTCGTCGTCCCCAACGGTGAAAAAGGAGATGAGCCCAAGGAGCCTGTAGGATTCCCTTATGAGCATGTGTGTAGCAGGCTCCTCAATGCCCATATCCTTCCTGAAAAGCTCTGCCTCTTCGCTATCAAGCTCGGAAAGCTCCATCTCAAGGCTTCCCTTTATCTTTACAAGGGGAATGCCTTCGGGCAGGGATAGATCCACAGAGCCCGGCTCCACCTCCTCTCCCAGATTAAGGACCACTATGCAGGGCTTAGCGGAAAGAAACGTGTAGCCCTTGAGCTCCGGAGCCTCTCTTATCTCCTCATCCTCACGAAGGGCGCGCCCCTGGTCAAGCAAGGCATAGGCGCGCTTTAGGAGCTCAAATTCCCTTGGATTGCCCTTTTTCCCCTTCTTGAGCTCCTTTTCCATGCGCTCAAGACGCCTTTCAACAATGACCTGGTCAGTAAGGAGAAGCTCTGCCTCAAAGTTTTCAAAGTCCGCCTGGGGGTCAGGGGCCTGACCGGCAAACTCAAAGCATCGCACAACATGGACGAGGGCGTCACACGGCCTTAGAAGACGCAGGATGGACTCCAGGGAGTCCTTTTCTTCCCTGGCGGAAAGTCCGCCTCCCAGGTCCACATACTGGATGATGGCAGGGGTGGTCTTCTTGGGGTTGTACATGCCACTTAGCATGTCAAGGCGCTCATCAGGCACCTTCACCTGGGCGATGTTAGGGTCCTTCTTTGCGCCTGAAAAGCCTGAAACCTCGGCCTCACTGCCGGTCAGGGCATTGAATATGGTTGTCTTTCCAGAGCCTGAAAGCCCTACAATTCCTATTTCCACGATATTTTTACCTTTTCTTTAATAATATTTCTTCAATAACATTATTTCAGGACTCACTACAGGGCGTGGTATCTCCCTGGATCTTCAAAATGGCGTGAACAAGTACGTCGCCCACGGCCTCAAGACCGTCCCGTACCGCCTTTGGGCTTCCCGGAAGGTTTATGATGAGACACCTACCCCTAACCCCGGCAATACCCCTTGAAAGCATGGCACGGCTTGTCTTCCTAAGGCCAAAGGCGCGAATGGCCTCGGAAATGCCAGGGACAACCCTTTCTACCACGGCTTCAGTGGCCTCTGGCGTAACATCCCTTGGGGAAAGGCCCGTACCCCCTGTGGTAATAATGAGGTCAAGGCCCAGATCATCTGCCCAGATAACAAGTGCAGAGCCGATCCTTTCCTCCTCGTCCGGGCACACGTCACGAGCGGCTATCTCAAAATCTCCGCTCTTTTCAAGGAACTCACAGATCAAAGGGCCTCCGGAATCCTCCCGAAGGCCCCTTGAGGTGCTGTCACTTACTGTCAAAACCCCGGCCTTAAACAACTACTTTTCTTCCTCCTGCTTTTTCTGGGCAACTATCTTTTCAATGAGGTTCGGCGGCACCTCCTCGTAGTGGGAGAACTCAATGGTGAAGGTTCCCTGGCCGGCAGTCATTGCGTTCAGATCAAGGACGTACTTTTGGACTTCTGAAAGGGGAACAAGGGCAGTAACGGTCTGTACCCCCTTTCCTGGCTCCATGCCCATCACCTTTCCGCGCCTTGCGTTGAGATCGCCGATTATATCGCCAACATTGTCTTCTGGCACTGTCACCACAAGCTTCACAATGGGCTCAAGAAGTGTGGGCTTTGCCTCGAGAACACCCTTTTTGAAACACTGGATGGCTGCAATCTTAAAGGCCATTTCACTGGAATCCACCTCGTGGGACTTTCCATCATAAAAGCGCACCTTTACGTCAGTGACAGGGTAGCCTGCAAGGGGCCCGGCCTGCATGGCCTCCTGGATACCCTTTTCAACGGCAGGCACGAAATTTCTGGGCACGTTCATTCCCACCAGGGCCTCCTTGAACTCGTACCCCTCTCCCCTGGGAAGGGGTGTGATATCGAAATGGACCTCGGCGAACTGTCCGGCTCCTCCTGTCTGTTTCTTGTGGCGGTAGATGACGCCCTTTTTGGGTGTCTTTATGGTCTCGCGGTAGGCGATCTTCGGGGTGGAGAGATCCACGCTGACCCCGAACTTTCTCTCCATTTTCTCTATTGTTGCATCAATATGTATCTGCCCAAGTCCGGATATGAGAAGCTCGTTGGTCTCAGGGTCCCTGGTGACCTGGAGGGTCGGGTCTTCCTCCCTGAGGCGGGAAAGGGCCTGGGTAATCTTTTCCTCATCCCCCCTGCTCTTAGGCTTAAGGGCATAGGTGATAACAGGGGATGGAAACTCAACAAAGGGGTAGACGATGGGGGCTGACGGGTCACTAAGACTGTCCCCGGTTTCGGTGTACTTTAGCTTTGCGAGTGCCACTATGGCGCCTGGCCCTGCCTCGTCCACCTTTTCCTGCTCCTTGCCCTTTAGCACGAAAAGGGGGCCAAACTTCTCCTTCTCCTTCTTATTGCCGTTAAGGACCGTGCTGTCTGGTTTCAGGGTACCGGAATATATACGCATTATGGAAAGGCGCCCTGCATACGGATCCGTAAGGGTCTTAAAGACCAGGGCGGAAAAGGGCTCATCCGGGCTGGGCTTTCTGGTAATTTCTTCACCCTTTTCAGGGTCCTCTCCGGTTACCTCTCCCCTGTCTTCAGGAGAGGGCATAAAACTCACTACAAGGTCAAGGAGTATGGAAGGCCCAATGTTTTTTGTGGCAGAGCCACAGACCACGGGCACGAAACCGCCGTCAAGTATCCCCTGCCGGAGGCCTGAAATTATCTCCTCGGATGAAAGCTCCTCTCCCTCAAGAAACTTTTCGAGCAGCTCCTCCTCGGACTCCGCAGCGTATTCTATCAGGTTGTTCCTTGCCTCTTCCACCTCGTCGGCCATGTCTGATGGAATGTCAACAGGCTTTTTCTTGCCGTCCTCACCAAATTCATATGCCTTCATCTGCACAAGATCCACAACGCCCTTGAAACTCTCCTCCTTTCCTATGGGAAGGGTTACAGGCACGAGCCTGAGCTCCAAGGCATCCTTCAGTGCGTCAAGGGCCGCGGTAAAATCCGCCCTTTCCCTGTCCATCTTGTTGAGAAACATAATGGAAGGGGCGCCAGAATCCGAGATCAACGACCATATCTTCTGGGTCTGGGGCTTGACCGGGTCAACTGCGTCTGCAACAAAGAGACAGCTGTCCGCCACCCTGAGGGCGGAAATGGTCTCGTGAAGAAAATTGTCCTCCCCTGGTGTATCCATGAGAAAAAGGGCGTGCTTGTCCCATTTGAAGGCAAAGCAGGCCGTGCTGATGGTGATGTTTCGTTTTACCTCTTCAGGCTCAAAATCCAGGTGGGACGTTCCATCATCCACCCTGCCTAGCTTCTTTATGGCCTTTGCCGAATAAAGAAGGGCCTCGGCCAGAGAGGTCTTGCCGCTGCCGCTTTGGGAAACTATTGCAAAATTCCTTACCTTGGCTGTTTCCATGTCTTCTTCTCCCTTTCCCTACAAGTTGGTCTGTTTGGCATCGAGCATCGTGAGCCTGATTTGGGCAACATAATTAATTTCATTATATTGCGTCAAGTATTAGCCGTTTTGGCCCTTTTAAAACCCTGCTGCCCACTGGAATTTTCTTATTAAAGGGAACTCAAGGCCGTTCGGTACCTGAACTGATCTATTCTGGACTCTACCCCGAATTTCTTTCAAGAAGACTCTTTGACATAGATCACTTCAAAACCTTGGAAGGCGCTCCTATCACCTTTGATCAAACATGTACAGCCACTACAGGTCCAAGCAGGAGCTTTTCCGCCTCTATTTCAAGCTGGTAACAGACTTCATAAGGTTCATGGAAATGCTAACCGAAATCTCAGGTGATTTGAACTTCATGGACTACTCAGACGTGGCTAAGGCGCTTTCGCGTTGGGAAAAGACCCGGGTGAAAGGTAAAACGGCACCTCCCACGATTATGGCAGAAATTAGAAAAGAGGTCAGGTCTTTCATATGTTGGCAAGAATCGCTTAGGGCGCATCATGAAGGAAAACGGACTGCACTGCAAATCTGATAGGGAATACAAGACCACAACGGATTCGAACCATTGCCTGCCAGTAACCGAGAATCTCCTGAATCGTAATTTTTCTTTCTAAGAACCAGACAAGGTATGGGTAGGCGATATAACCTATTTGAAGGTTGGCGCTAAGTGGTATTATTTGAGCGTATTTATTGATCTTTATTCCCGGATGGGATCAGCCGGATGAACCAAAATAAAACCCTCGAGTTAAAACTTACGGTTTTTATAAAATTCTTTTCTTTCTGGTGCCCCCGGCACGATTCGAACGTGCGACACCAGGATTAGGAATCCTGTGCTCTATCCCCTGAGCTACGGGGGCGGCAGAAAATTTGGGTGCAACTGTTAACACGAACGAACACTGAATGTCAAGATTGCCTTTTTATACACGGAGGAATACGACTATCGCCCTTTTGGCGGCGCGCCTTTGTAACGGCTGGCACATGGCACGCCGTAACCTTACACAGGCCAATCCACAGGAGACTCTTTAAAGGCCCGCCTTTTTAAGTCCTTCCACTGCCTTTTTTTGGTCGTTACTAAGACGCTTAGGCACATCAACCATAATTCTTACGAAAAGGTCCTTCCTTGCCTCGCTGCTTGTGGGCAGCCCCTTACCGCGAAGCCTCATTTTCTGGCCACACTTGGTTCCAGCAGGGATCTTGAGTTTCAGCGCCCTTCCGTCGATACCGGGAATATCGGTCCTTGTACCAAGGCATGCCTCGGAATACCTTATAAACTTATCGTATACAAGGTTTCCGTCCCTGT
>WGDC01000066.1 GCA_015493475.1 Deltaproteobacteria bacterium | reverse complement strand
GTCTGGCCGACTTTGCATAGACCACCTGGACACTTTCTGGGCCCTTTGTCCTTATGAAAACGTTTTTTGCCCTGTTCTTTTTTCTGCTTACCCTTTCTGCAAAGATGACCCTCTTGCCTTCCCAAACCTCGTAAAATATTCCGCTGTTCATCCGCGAAAGGTCAAAGGTGGATTTTGCCAGGGCCTTTAGATGAAAAAAATGGTCCCAGGCAAGGGGCCTTACGTAAAGGGATAAGCTTGCTACAAAAATCGCAATGAAAATGGCAAAGCTAAAGACAGCCTTGATGAGGCGGCCGGGGCCTATACCGCAGGCGAGCATGGCAGTAAATTCCATTTGCCTGATGAAACGGCTGGTGGCCATTATCACTGAAAGGTAAAGGGCCACGGGCAGTAGAAGCTCAAGGGCAATGATACTCCTGTAGGCAATAAGCTTTGTTACAACAGATGTTGAAAGACTGCCTGAAAGGGCATGTGACCAGTACCTTGCCGCCATGAAGCAGCTGAAGATGAATATCAACACTGCGCAGATGGCAGACATTGGCCTTGCCACCTGGCGGATTATGTACCTTTCGATTATCACGGATTGTTTTTAAGACCGCTGGCCGTGGTCGCTTTCAATGGTCTATTTTCCTGCCATCCCTCCTGCCTTTACGCAGCTACCGTGTTGCACGCTACCGTTAAGGCCCATGTGCCCAAGCCTTTTCCTGATGACCGTAACCACCTCTTTTGCCGCCTTGAGATCCCTTGGAAAGTCGATCTCGCACCAGAAAAGCCCGGTGACGTCAACCACCTTGACCAGGCCCTGTCTTGCAAGCTCGTCAATGACGGAAAGATACCACCTTCTTTCCGCACCACTCTGCCGTACTGCCTTTTCAAGGGCCTGCCTGAAGACCCTGGGGCCATCTCCCTTGTAAAGGGAAATGCCTATTGACTCCCCATTTACCTTGTCCAGTGGAAGCTCTTTTCCAACCCTTTCAAGAGACGACTGCCGGATTATTACCTTCATGTCGTCGGCGTCGTACCTCGCCTTTTTGCTGACGGTGATGGTTATATCCCCTGGTGCGCGGTTTATCAGCCTTTTTAGGACTTGCGGCTCAAAGAGGGTGTCGCCATTTAGCAAAATGAAATCCCTGTCCATTTCCTGGATGCTCTTCCAGCAGCTTATCATGTTGTCGCTATGCCTGTAATCCGGGTTGTAAAGGGTGCGGATGCCTCGTTGGGGGTATCTTTTTTCGAGAACAGATTCTATCTTTTCATGTTGAAACCCGGTAACTACCACCACATCATCAATGCCGCAACCACAAAGGACCTCGAGCTGCCACTCCAGTATGGAAAGCCCCTCTATCTTAACCAGGCACTTGGGCAGGTCTTGCGTAAGTGGAAAAAGCCTCTTTCCCTGGCCTGCACTCAGTATTATGGCCTTCATATAAAAAGTCCTCTCCGGAACAGATTAGGAGTTATTACACAAACTAACTCTCTAAAGAATACTATAATATTTGGATAAGACCCCTTAAAGGCCCTTGTTGGATAAGAGCTCTTCCCTCTTTTTCAAATCCACTGACAAAAGACCCGTTCTATTACCAAAATAAAAGGTGAGAAATACGCCTACCTGATATTGCCTGTAATCTGCGCTTTGATCCGTGCCAAGGATCAACTTTCCCATGACCCTTGGAGCAAATAGAACGGCTCCAGAAAGGTTCAAGGAGTAACCAAGCTTACTTGAATGGTCAGACGGGTACCTACCTGTAAGAAAAGAAGAAATGGGATAAACGGAACTTTCCTTTTCATAGTAATTCAGGTAGTTCATAGAACCAGATATATCGAGCATCCACCTTTTGCCAGCAGGAGTAACGGCGTGGAAAAAAGGGCCAGTGGCTATGAAAAATTGGGGGCTGAAGTAGCCTCCATGCCCGAAGGTATAGAAGTTACTGTTTCTGTCAAAATGGATAACGGTGGTAAAAATCCCATAGGAGACATTGTGGAACAACTTGCTCTTCTCACTTTTTCCTAAAGCGATACCACCAGAAACCATGGTGTTTTGCAACACGTCATCACCCCAAAGGTGGGCGTAGCTGCCATTTAAAGACAGCCACCACTTTTTTGGGAGATTAATGCCTTTTTTTGCCGATACACCAGTGGAGACCACCCTCCCCCAATCCTTTCCCGTGTAAGGGTCTCGTTGTCCACTCCACGATAAAAGGGAGCGGGTTACTGACCTTTGAAACAGCGTAATCCCCTCTTCCTGTCCACTCTTTTTCATTTCGAGCTCAAAAAGTGGTATGGATCCAACCCTCCCGCCAATGGGAGTCAAGCTGAGACTGCCCTTGAACTGCCACCTGTCTTGATAATTAAGGGTAACAAAGGGCATAAAGGCCGCCACCGAAGAGCGGGGCCTGTGGATTGGAAGACCCAGGGAAGGAGTTCCCAGCCATGGACGTTCACCTGTTGCGCCAGATTGAAGAAGAAGGTTCGAGCCGCCAAAGAAAACGGAAATCTTCTCAGAAGGACGAAAACCCACCTTAAAGACAGGAATCTCCTGGACATTGAGCCTTGAGGTACCTTTGTCACCATCAAGATGTGAATACGTATAACCAGTTTCCCCAAAGGGGCTGCTGGAATTAAAATAGACCCTTTTATGGCTTGGATAAACGAAATCAGCCCGTTCTGGCAAACCCTGGGCGTAATAAAAGTCTGCCGCAAACTCTCTGTCGTCAGGCCTTTTTGAATGGGAAAAATTTTCTACCAACTGCCACTGTCTTTTGTCCTGCCCGAGACCAGAAAGACTTGCCAAAAATCCTTTACCAAGGGCCAGTGAGTGGTTTGCCTTCCTTAAAAGCCCTTCAAATAGCCTTGAAGATAACGAAAACCTCTTCTCCTTTAGGGCCGCCCAGGCTACAAGTTCCCTTATTGACTCATCCTCATTCAGGCATTTTGAATCTGAAAACTTCTCATATATATCTAGTACCTTTTTGTAATGGGCCCTTTCATAGCTTGTAGAGATCTCTTTCCCTATAAATGCACAAGAAAGGGCCTGTATCCGTTTGTTCATTGGAAACCTTTTATACAGGGAATTAAAGCATCCCAAGTCTCCAAGTCTACTGCAACAAAGGGCCAGAGCGTAGGCAATCTCCTGATTTTGAGGCGTGTCTATAAGAAGATCATGAAATAACTTTTTGGCTTGAGACACCCGTCCCACGTTAAAAAGTGCCCACCCCATTACCTTCCTGATGTCTCTCCTTGCCCTTTCCTCCTTAGATAGCCTTTCATAAAGCTCAATAAGCCTGTTCCAGGCCTGCTCCTTGGAAAGCAGAAAAAATGCGGAAAGCCGGGCGGCCCTCTTATTGCTCTTTTTTTTATTCTTAATGCTCTTATAGGCAGATTTCTTTGGCCGTAGCGTTCTCTTTTTGCTTTTAATTTCTTTTTCAAAAAGCCTGTTGTATTTTTTCTGCTCGTTGGGTGTCAGATATGGCAGGTAGCGCCTTGCCTTTTTTCTTTCATTAAGCCTTAAGTAAAGATAGAAAAGCGCCTTTCCACACTCTTTCTTTCTAAAGCCCTTTTGAAACAGGGAAGAAAAGCCCTTTAGGGCATCCTGGGAGTTTCCTTTTTTGAAAAGGGTCCAGCTAAGGCCATAAAGAGCCTCATTGGATGAAGCATCCACCTCAAGGGCCTTTTGGAAAAAAAATTCCGCCTCCTTATAATCTCCCTCTTTATAGGCATCCCATCCCAAGCCGAGAAGCCTTGAAACCGGTTTGCTACTATTTGAATCTGGCGATGGTACAGACAAAGAGGAGAGCTCGGCAGATATTGCCCTTGTTGAAAAACCCAAAAGAACAACCCCCAAAATTATAAGGACTACAGAAAGAAGAAAGGGGCTATGCCTCATTACCTGAACCTCGCCTTTGAAAGCAGATACAAGGAAGCAGAAAAGTAGTCTCTGCCCTGGTGAACGACTTTGCCATCGGCTATCTCAAAAAGCTTCTGCGCCACCTTTTCCCTGCCAAAGGCCAGGGCATAGGATGCAAGTGCGGCATAGACACCTGCAGATGCACTTTTTAAGGAAACTTTGTCCTTTTTTAAATCAACGGACTGTGGCAAGTAGCCGTTTTTTTCAAAGTATTCGAAAAGATATTGAAATCCTTTCATAAGCGCGGGTTCTTTCACCCAGGCCCCGTACAAAAAAACCCTCCAGGCGTCCCAGCTGAAACATGGCCCCCTTTTAAAGGGGAAAAAGGACCTGGCCTTTCTATCAAAGAAGGCCCAATCTGGTGGCAATAACCATTGGCCGAACCGGAGACTTTTAAGGAACTCTTTGGATGATTGAACAACCTTTTTCCAGAACAAGGGCGAATCACATCTGGAAAAGTCTTCAAAGGCCCTAAGTACAAGGTAGGAAGGGTTTAACACTACCTTTTTTGCATCATAAAATCCATAATACCCAGGAAGCAGGAATAACTTGCCCTGCTCACTTATGGTAAGCTCTGTCCTTATTGCCGAAACTATCTCCCTTGCCGCCTCCTTAAACCGTGGCTCCTTCCACTTTTCCCAGGCGAGATAAAGGGCCCAGCCTATCAGTATGTCTCCATCAGTGGCATTGTTATAGTCAATGACCTGCCACCTGCCGTTGGGGCGCCTGCCCCAGGACCAGCAAAAGAGCTTGTCTGCCTTTCTTACCTGAAGATTTGCCCTTGTCCAACTCCAAATTTTGCCAAAGGTGGCCCGATCATTGTTTAGGACTGCCAGAATAAGGCCATAACCCTGGCCTTCGGAATGGGATATTTTGCCCTGATAGTAGTCAATCACCCGGCCATCACTTGATATAAAACTGGCCTTATAGTCATTCCAGCCAAAGGCCCAGACGCAGGAAGCCGGCCACTTAGAGAAAAACAGGATCAGGCACAGTCCAAACCAAAAGACTGCTGGCTTATACCTCATTTGATAGTCTCTTTTTCCTTCTCCAGCGAAGATAGGCCCCAAAAATAACGGCAAGAACCAGGAAACAAATACCAAGCACTGAATAAAAAAGCCATGGATAGCTCCTTAACAGAAAATCTACCTTTTCTGTTTTTGATAGCCTGCCAGTGTAGTAGTATGGCCCAAGCTTAAAGCTGTAAACCTTCTGCGGATCAGTTGTGGAATACAAAACAAGGTCGCCACGGGCAAGACTCCTGAGCCTTCCAGACCACAACATTCGAGAAGTGGGAAGAAAAACACCACTGTCCTTTCCTGTCCACAAAAGGACGTTTTTACCCTTGCAAAAAGGGGATTCAAACTCCATCAAGAGCCCTGTTTTCTCATCAAGCTTGACCTTTTGGACATAGACTTTTGATATCTGGTTCTTACCGGCAACAGGGAAAAGCTTGGAGTAACTTTCTAACTTTTCCTCAAATTTTTGCCACATGGACCTTTTTGAAATCTGGGTGAAATCCAGAAACTGGGGATACCTAATTTGGGCAAACTGCCCGAAAAAACTTAATGGCGCCTTTTTGACAATATCTTTTGGGAGCCTCGATGCCTGGCCAATTACCAATAGATCTTTGTCTTTTGCAGCAGATGGATCAAAAACCACGCTAATGTCTGCTGGAGAAATGCCGCCAATCTGTCCCAAATAGGCAGCCAGATTCATTGCCAAGGTTGCTGATTGAAAGTCCCTATCAAGGAGCAAAAAGGCTGCATCTGCACCAGTGACCTCACGGTTAAACGGGAAACCTGAATCGAAGAAATAGCCTATCTCTGGCATTTTGCCCCAGTGGTCCATGGAGGGGAAAAGTATGATAGAATCATCAAACAGGGTAAGGAACAAATTCATATCATGGAACCCTTCGCATCTCTTTATTATAAGGGGTATCATACTGGACTCAAAGGAAAGGACATTCTTGCCCGGCTTAAATAGATAGGTGGGCAGAAGAATCTTGTATCTTTCGTAAAAGGCGCCATCCTCATGGTCGAGATGCACGCTCGATACAGGCTTGCCATTAAGCTCAATCTTCATGGTGGAATCCTTCCGAAGGGCACTGCTAAAGCCAAAGTGCAACAAGAGCGCTGCGTACTGATTTGGCTTGATGTACAGGTCTGGGGGAAGGAAGAACTCCAGTTTTTTAGGCTCCCTAGTCATCCCCTTAAAAACATGGGTCTTAAAACCAAGGTCATTGAACCTAACGGGGTCTCCTGGATAAAGTGCCTGTTTTCTGTGATATGGTTCAATTTCAGGCAGGAGGGTTTTTTCTACCTGCACGCACGACCCATGGGGAAACGGAAAGGACATGGAAGAGATGGCAAGGGCAGCCCTCTTGACCTGTCCCATGTCATCTCCTGTAACCAATATAAGGGCGTGGGTTCTATCAAAGCCCAAGGCCTGTTCCTGGGTGGAATTTGATGTACCGGGAAGGGGAATATGGCTCATTTCGATCCGTGAACCGCTGGAATCTGTTCCATGGGGAACACCCAGTCTTGAGAGTTCCTTTCCTGTGGCTATAACCACGTTGTCAACACCCTGGATTATATGAGAGGATACGGTAATTTGAACAGGCCTGTACTGCATCCTGGCCCCCAGTCCTCCGGCAACTATGGCCCCAATTTGAAGCCACTCCCTGTCAAGAGACGGGATAACCAGATTGATTTTCTGGCTGGGAAAAATTTTTGGGTCCTCAATGTATCTCGGAATAGCAGAAAGGCTGAGGGGAATGGCCTTTTTTTCGTAATCCACTGAGAGGGTCGCCTCCCCAAGCCTTATTACCGACCAGAGCTCTGGAGCAAAAGGGTCCTCACACTCCCGTTCGGAGTGTTGTGCAACCTCAAATGTGAGTGAGTGGTAACCTGGGGTCAGCATGCGGCCAGGAATATCCACCTGGGCCGTTTTTTCTGCGTCTTTTGGGTCTAGTACAAACTGTGAAAGGGGGATATCGTCAAGATAAACCACAAGCCTGGATTTATAGGATAGAAGGGCCGTTGAGTTGGTATACCTAAACTTCAAAGTGGCATGTTTAACCTTCCACCTTTGTGGAATAGGAAGGCTTATCTTGTAGCGATCTTTAATTGAATGAAGCTTTATGTTTTTTACAGGGACGATCTTGTTCAACTCGAACTTTTGGGCTAGCGCACCAGACGTCAAAAAAAACGCTGAAAAAATGACGCCTATTATTAAAAAATTGCGTCTCATAATCCTCTCCTCCCCATCGTGCCCGTAAGTATTCAATAACCCAGTAAGGTTTGCATGGTCTTGAATGACCTTGACAAAACATTTAAATTGAAGCTTCTCAGAGCGAGTCTGCACATTTCCCCAAGGGCCGATATCGCCCCAGAAAACCCATGTTTGAGAAGATAGACCACCCCGTGAACAAAGGGTACCTTTTTCCTCTTGCGGGCCTGATACCGTTCCCATCTCCTGCTATCTCCATAGACATAGGCCACAATATTTCTAAAATCAGCAAGATCGTTACAGACAAATTCCAGTGCGATCTTTTTTTCTCTTCCGGAGACGAACCTGACCCTTAAGACCTTGGCTTTGATTTTGTAAAAGTTGCCATAGCTGTCTGCGACTTCCAGGGTAACCCTGTCACCTTTTTCAAGAAGTGTATCTTCAAAAACCTCTGCTCCCATGCCGCCAAGGGATAAATCTACTACCCTGCCTCGGGCGGTTTTCTCTTTTGCTTCCCCCTTAAAAAATACCGTGCCACATGCCCAGGTGCGTGGATGCCTCCTCCACTGATGCTTTTCAAAAACGCTTCCAATACACATAAGCAAAAGAAGCATGTGGAAGAACAGCCAGATCGTGCATATTATTACGACGTCCCTGTCAAGAGGAAAGGCATGCCATCTATAAAAAACAAAAGGCACGGCGGCAATACATGCAAGAAAAAGAAACACCAAAGGCCAACCAAGGGGGCTCACGAAGTCCTTTACCATGCTTTGTCCTTTTGGAGTTACCTTAAACCTGGGACTGCGTGGATGTAACAACACAGAGAACACACCTGGGAGCAAAAAAATAGACTGGGCAGTCTCATACAATTCAGAAAAAAGCGGCCATCTATATTTACCGAAGAGAAAATTACTTATGTAAAAGGATGAGATGAGAAACGGCAATGCGTATGCCACGACTTGAGGAACAGAGGCCATATAGATGTGTAGTCCAAAGAAAAAATAAAGAAGTGGAGAAATAATGAATATGGACCTAGCGAGCCCAAAGAACCAAAAGATGCTACTGTTGGAATAACTCAACCTTTGGTACCACTTGAGGCCTTTTTTAAGGAAGGGATTTTTCAAAAGGAGTATTTGAATCATCCCCTGGGCCCACCTTATTCTCTGATTTATAAAATCCCTAAAGGTCTCAGGGGAAAGGCCGCTTGTTACTGGGCTTGCGAAATAGAGGCTCCTCAATCTCTGGGAGTGAAGTTCCAGGGATGTTTCAGCATCTTCCGTGACAGTCTTCCCGGCAATGCCCCCTATCTTTTCAAGAAATACCCGTCTCAACAGGGCTGCTGAGCCACAAAAGAAACTGGAATTCCAAAAATCAAGGCCCTTCTGGATTGCCCCGTAAAACATCTCCGACTCAGAAGGGGCATCAGCAAAAAGGCCTAAGTTCTTTTCCACCGGGTTTGCATTAATCATGAAATGCGGTGTCTGCACCAGGAACAGTCTTTCGTCTCTTTGGAAGAAACCTACTGTACGCTTCAGAAAATCCCTGGTTGGGACGTGATCACAATCCAGGACCAGAACGAGATCCCCCTTGCACTCTGAAAGGGCCTCATTGATGTTTCCTGCCTTGGCATGACGATTCTTTTTTCGGCTCCTGTATTCTACGCCAAGATTCCGACATAATGCCTGAAAAAACTTCTTTCTTGCATGGGCCTCGCTTCGTGTTTTTTCATCCTTGGAAGTAAGGCGCTCATGAGTTGCTCCGTCATCCAACAGGAAAATTCTCAGCCTCTCCCTTGGATAATCCAAGAGCGTGCTTCCCATAACTGTCGTTTTTACAAGGTCTACGGGCTCAGTGAAGGTCGGGATCAAAACGTCAACACATGGATAGCCCTTAGCAGGATCAAACGGTGCCTTGGAGGGCCTTTCAAGGGGCAAAACATTTATTATCAGTCCACAAAAAAACACTGTGAAACTGTAAAGTTCCGCCATATAAAGGGCCATCATGGGAATAAAATCGACCAGGGAAGTAAAAATCAAGGTGTTGGTGGTTCGCCAAATGATATATCTGAAGGCAAGAAAAGCCCCCAGGAAAAATATAACCAAACGAATTTCCAGCCTTTTAGAAACAGGCAGGGCAATAAGAATAAGGACCAAAACGGTGAGAAAAAATCCAAGAAAGAACTGTGATGACAGCACCAACTCCAGACTGCTGAGGTGAAAAATAGCAGCTACGCACAAGATAGCGATGAGTACATTAAAAATACGCACGTTATCCCCAGAACGGAAACAAAGCCCAAAGAGTCCTCATATGTGAGCTACTTGACCAAGACCCTTTTCATTGTTGGAAGAGAGCTCAAAAGCACATAGATAAAAAGGGCGGAAAAAACCAAAAGCAATGTGGAAGGTTCTGGAACGGGCGTATTAATCTGCCCGCCATTTATTCCATCCTTCCAGGAACCTCCATTAAGGTTTTGGGCCATGAGGATGCCTTCCATGTTGCCTTCAAAGAAGTTGACCGTGGCCCCTGAGGCCAGTATCGACCCCTTAAGACCTATATGGTCCATGGTTATTTTCTTAAATCCGTTAAGGTTATAGAGGATATTGGTGGAACCGATCCTACCAAGAAGCCTGAAGGCCATATTCTCAATGGCAAGAGATTTCTTTTTTGCCTTCTTAACATTAATCACCACGGTTTTTCCAGATGAGGCAGAGATGTCAATCCCCCAGGCGTTTTCTATCTGCGTGGCAGATATGTTGAAATAGCAAATCAAAGGATCAGTACACTCAAGGAGGAGCTGGCCATTGTCATAAGAAACGGTACCATTTTTATTGTTTGACAGAATACCCCCGGAGATGTCTCCCAAGTCTATGTCATCAAAATCAATGGGTTCTTGAATATCCACTGAAGCGTTTTTCGTCACCTGCCCTTCTACGGTAGAGTCCTCAAGTGTCACATTTCCACCTGAGGTAACGTCACCTTTAACGAAGGCGTTTTTTAATTTGACACCCTTTCCAGCAACCACCGAGCCTTGTTCAACCGTCATATCCTTAAGTTTCACCTTTGATTTTGAAACTACGTCTCCCTCAGGCAGTCCCACTCGTTTCAAAACGGCCTTTCCCCCAG
>WGDC01000065.1 GCA_015493475.1 Deltaproteobacteria bacterium | reverse complement strand
TTGCTAACCACCATTATAATCGAAAAGAAAGGACTCCTTAAGTAAAATATAACAATTATTTCAATATATTATCTGTAAAATTTTCTCAAAAATTAACTCCGAAAGTTGAGTTTAATATCTAAAATAATGCGTTAAGACACCCGATGTTTAGATACAAAGAGCCAAATACTAAAGAGACTTAAAAAGGCAAAGAATAGACCCTCAAGACTTAGAACCTACCTTTCCCAAATTCGGGTATCAACCTAATAATTGTTTTTTGGGCAAGAATGCCTGAAGCGCATATAATCAACTTGAATCCTAAAGTAAATTCAAACCTCACTGGCTATAATAAACTATTACAAAAAGGTAATCTGGCCGCAATAAACAGGAAAAGATCTACTGTTAGTCTTAAACCTACCATGATTGAACGAATAAAACATTTTGGCAGATACTGTAAGCAATCTGCCAGTTAAAGGATTGCACAAGGTGATCACGATAGACCAAAGTATTCTCGAAATTCTGGCCCCGCTCATAAACAGTAGCGCCGGTGATCTTTGGGCAGAGATTGCAACGCGTGCAGGAAATGGAGGACTGCAAACTCTGGTTGTCGGTCTTTTTTTGCTCGCAGGCTATCTTCTTCACAAGGAAAAAATAAAGAGCTGCACATACTCCTGCCTTGCTGCACTCCTTTCATCCGGAATACTTGTTCAGATAACAAAGTTTGCAGTCGGCAGGGGACGGCCAGGCGTTGCCCTTTCTACATGGACATTCAAACCCTGGACAACTTCAAATAACTGGCACTCTTTCCCGTCTGGCCATGCCGCCACGAGCTTTTCCCTTGCCACCGTTATAACGGCATTCCATCCCAGGCTTTGGTGGCTGTGGTACGGAGTCGCCGCTTTCATAGGCTTTGGCCGAGTGGTGAGCGAGTCTCACTTTCCTACAGACGTTCTGGCAGTGGCCTTTATCGGGAGCCTGTGCGGCGTGTTATGCTTATTGGTAGCAGGCAAGTATTTTAATTTAGATATTAAATTATGATATTTAGTCTGGACATTAAAATCCTGTTCAGGCATATCGAAGCCACAGGATTGATCTTGTTTTTCCTTTTGCTACAAGGCTGCGCCCATTATTCATATATAGAATCCCTTTATTCAGATAATGGAACCGAACCCGGCATCTTAAAGCTATCCATCGGAAGAACTCTTGCGCTCAAGGTCAAACAAATCCACCACCCCCTTTTAAAACCCCTAAGGATAAACTTCTCGGATGGCATTTCAGCGGACGAAGCCGCAGTCATAGCAGTAATTGCAAATCCCTTGTTGCAATCCGAGCGGGACAGGGAAAAAATCGCCCGGGCACAGGTTATCCAGGCAGGACTTCTTCCAAATCCGCAGCTCTCCCTCAGCCTCGAATTCCCCACTGCCGGTGCAACCCACAATACATTCACCGCCTATGGACTTGGACTCGACTGGGATGTGACTTCCCTAATTACCAGGGGTTCAAGGCTCTCTTCCGCCAAGTGGAGCCAGGAAGCAGTAAATCTTGAGGTTGCGTGGAAGGAATGGCTGACGGCAGAAACGGCAAGGCTTAAGTGGTTGAAGCTTTACTGGACCCTTGAAAAAAAGAAGCTTTTAAAAAAGTGGTCCCTCGCCTGTCAAAAAAGGGTAAAGCTGCTTGAAGAGGCGGTCAGACATGGAATCAAGACGGCCCCTGCCCTTTCTTCCGCACAAACAGAACTTGCCAAGGTAAAGGCCCAAATTGCAAAAAACAGGGAAGATACCCAAGGGCAAATGGCAATCTTAAAACGGGTAATGGGATTGCCCCCTGACTACCAGCTTGCCCTTCAAAAACTGGATTTCAAGGTCCCCCTTACAGCCACTACAAAAATCGCAATAGAAGAGGCCACAAAAGATTTTCTCGACAGGCGCCTGGACATACTTGCCTTGAAAGCAGCATGTAAAGCCAGAGACCAAGAGGTAAAGGTAGCCGTGCTTTCAAGATTTCCAAGGCTCGGAATAGGAATTTTGCATGCAAGGGATACTGGAGACGTTATTACCACGGGACCATCCGTAAGTATTGAAATTCCAATCTTAGACCAAAGACAGGGCCAAATAGCTAAAACAAAGGCCCTACAAATAAAGGCAAGGGATGAATACGTATCCAGGATATTTGAGGCAAGGTCCAGAGTGGCAGAAATCAAGGAGCGAATACGTTGTCTTACTGACTACTATTCAAGGCTTTTAGAGTCCTCAAGAATCCAGGAGGCAATGCTTAAAAAATACGGCAAGGCCCTGGAAAAAGGGATGACAGATACACTGACCTATTACCAGGCCCTTGACTCGTTTCACGGTCAAAGAATTGGGCTACTTCAAGTCAAGAAAGGACTTACAGAGCTAATCGTTGCCCTTGAGATGGCAACGGGCACACACATAAGTCTAAACGAAAAAACAACCTACCAAGGGGAACAAGGGAAATACATGGCTAAAAATATAGAGGGCTTCAGATGACCACGGAAGATAGGCACTGGACTAAGAAAGTGGTCTTTGTCCTAATGTCTTTTTTTATGGCCATCGCAATTTCTTGGCCATGCAAAGTATGCGCTTTTGGCGCAAAGGAGGTTGAAACGGTTTCGGCCCTTGTCCAGACGGTAAAGGTGCAAAAAAAGATATTAACAAGAGAACTTATAGCCTATGGACGCATAATACCTGCTCCTGGCAGCACAAGAAGCCTTACCATGCCCTTTGAATCTGTCATAAGGAGGGTGTCTGTTACCGAGGGACAGCAGATCAAAAAGGGCAAACCTCTTATTGAATTATCTCCAAGCCCTTCCACAATGCTAATGATGCAGTCTGCAAAAAGCTCCCTCAAAGCTGCCAGGCTTGAGCTTGAGAAAGTAAAGGAGCGGGTCCGCTTGAAGCTTGCCACCTCCAGTGAACTCATTCAGGCAGAAAAAAACTATAAAAAGGCCCTGCTACAAGTGGAAAATTTTAAGAGGATGAAGATATGCGACAAGATAACCATTAATTCACAAAACAGCGGGATGATCACAAGACTGTACTGCAAGGTTGGCCAAATTATGCCTGCGGGCTCCCCCCTTATGGAAGTTTCAAACGAAAATGCTATCCAGGCCGTTGTAGGAATCGAACCAGAAGATGCCCACCTGCTAAGGGCCGGACAAACCGTGTATGTTAGCCCCATTAACAGGGAAAGTTTAGGAGAACTAAAGGGGAGGATAGAAACCATTTCTCAATCAGTAAATGCCGCTTCGAGGCTTGTGGATACGTTCATCCAGCTAATGCCCAATACGCCCCTTTTCATAAACGAGCATGTAAGGGCGAGAATAATTCTTCAGAAAAAGGAAGGGCTGGTAGTGCCGAGAAGTGCGGTGCTTCCTGGCCTTAAAGGCCCGGTATGCTTTGTGGTAAGGGGAAATCGTGCACAAAGACACCTTGTAAAGACGGGCTGGGAGGGCAGAAACTACGTGGAAATAATCTCTGCCTCCATAAGGCCAGGTGACGAGATTGTCGTAAGGGGAAACCATGAACTAAGAGACGGCATGGCAGTAAGGGAAACTTCACAAGGCGTACAGTCGCAAGGCATGGAGACTTCTAAACAGGAACGGAGTTAATGATGAACATCCGGGACTGGCTAAAATCCCACAGGCGCTCCATCCTTTTTATGTTGGCGGTTTTCTCAGTTGGTGGTCTCTATGCCTCTTTCACCCTGCCTGTTGCCTTGTTTCCACAAGTGACGTTTCCAAGGATTGTTGTCTCACTAGACGCTGGTGATAGACCTTCAGACCTTATGTCCATAGAGGTTACAAGGCCAGTGGAAGAGGCAGTCAGGGCAATTCCTGGCGTTAGAACCATACGCTCCGTTACCACGAGAGGGGCTGCTGATATATCCATCAATTTCAACTGGGGCGAAGACATGGTTTCTGCCATGCTACAGGTGGAATCTGCCATTAACCAGACACTGCCAAGGCTACCAGCAGGCACCAGCTATGAGGTCAGGAGGATGGACCCGACGGTTTTTCCGGTTCTCGCCTACAGTCTCACCTCAGATACCCTTTCCCCAGTCAGGCTCAGGGACATTGCTCTTTATGAACTTCGCCCCCTCCTTTCTACTGTAATGGGTGTGGCTAGAACAGGTGTCCAAGGAGGAGATACTGCCGAGTACGAAGTAATAGTTGATCCTGAAAAACTCATGGCCCTGGGCCTAACTGTTCAGGATGTGGCCACGGCCCTTTCGGCGTCAAACGTGGTGCAGGCGGTGGGCAGGGTCGAAGACAACTACAAGCTCTATCTTACAATCTCAGACACCCGGATAAAAAATATAAGACAGATTGCAGATACAGTCATTAGAACAGGCCCAAATGGTCTTGTTAGAGTACAGAACGTGGCCCATGTTGTAAAGGGAACGGTGCCTAAATGGACAAGGGTTAGTGCTGACGGCCATGAGGCCGTAATAATCCAGGTATTTCAACAACCGGGAGGAAATACCGTAAAGATTGCATCCGAGATCAAGAAGAAGCTATCTGCCTACCGCAAGCACCTTCCCAAGGGTATAAGGATTGCCAACTGGTATGACCAGGGTAACCTTGTAAAGGCCTCGGCGCTGAGCGTTAAAGATGCGGTCTTCATAGGAGTGGCCTTTGCCGCCATCATCCTCTTTCTATTTCTCAAAAATTTAAAAATGACCTTAATCGCACTTTTAATGGTGCCAGTTGTTTTGTTTTCGTCTGTGCTCTTACTCCTTCTCTTCAAAATGGGCTTTAACATAATGACCCTTGGCGGCATTGCGGCGGCAGTGGGGCTTGTAATCGATGACATGATAGTGATTGAGGAACATATAGTACGACTCTTGAATGAACCTGGAACAGAGAAAAACGCAGCAATAGATATGGCTGTAAGGGATATGACAGTCCCCCTAGCAGGATCGTCCCTTTCAACAGTGATAATATTCGCTCCCCTTGCCTTTCTTTCCGGTGTTACCGGGGCCTTTTTCAAGGCCCTTTCGATTACAATGGCCGCAAGCCTCATCTTTTCATTTTTTATTGCCTGGCTTGGCGTGCCTGTATTGGCGTCTTTGCTGCTTAGAGCAAGGGATGCAAAATATGAAAAACCTGGAATGCGCTGGCAGACCCTTTTTCACCTTTATGAGAGGGCACTTTCGCCCGTACTCAAAAGGCCGGTTCTTCTCGTTCCAGTAATTCTGCTTATGTCTTTTGCCGGATGGTTTTCATATCTTCATACAGGCTCAGGATTTCTCCCACACATGGACGAGGGCGGTTTTATTCTTGACTATGTGGCACCCCCTGGCACTTCGGTCGAGGAGACAGACAGGCTCGTAAAGCAGGTGGAAGACATACTCATGAATACCCCTGATGTTGAAACATACTCGAGAAGGACAGGACTTGCCCTTGGAGGCTACATTACAGAGGCCAACGAGGGAGACTTTTTTGTGAGGCTAAAACAAGGCAAAAGAAGGCCTGTTGAAACGGTCATGGATGATGTGCGGAGGCAGGTGGAAACGACAGTTCCTGGACTAGAGATAGAAATGGCCCAGCTCATGGAAGACCTCATAGGTGATCTTACTGCGGTTCCTCAACCTATTGAAATAAAGCTCTTTTCAGACGACCAGAAAAAGCTCATAGCCCTTGCACCAAAGATCGCCAAAGAAATAAAAAATATTCCCAACGTGGTGGATGTAAAGGATGGAATAGTCCTTGCTGGAGATGCCTTGGTAATCAACATAGATAGAGATAAGGCCGCCATTGAAGGAATAGCACCCGAGGCTGTAACCAAAATGCTCAAAAATGACATTGAGGGCAGTGTAACAACCTATATCCAGGAAGGGATAAAAATGACAGGGCTCAGGGTTTGGCTGCCAGAAGGGTTGCGGGACAGGAAAAAGGCCATAGAAAGGCTACAGGTAAGGGCCGACGACGGCCATTTCTTCCCGCTAAAACGCATAGCATCTGTAAATTATGTGACCGGCCAGCCACAAATTATACAAGAAGACCTAAAACGAATGATACCGGTCACTGCCAGGATAAGCGGCAGGGACATGGGCTCTGTCATTAGGGACATAAAGGCAATAATAGAAAGGCCTGGAATGCTGCCCAAGGGCGTTTACTATGAGCTTGGTGGGCTTTACAGGCAACAGCAGATTGCATTCAGGGGGCTTGTAGCCGTGTTCGTTGGGGCAGTTGTCCTGGTATTTGCCCTGCTCCTTTTCATGTATGAAAGTTTCAAGATTGCGGTTGCAGTACTTCTTAATACCATGCTTGCCCTTGTTGCAGTCATGGCTGGGCTGTTTCTTACCGGTACTGAGATAAACATCTCCTCCATGATGGGGATGACCATGATAGTTGGTATTGTAACGGAAACCGCTATTTTCTATGTTTCAGAGCTAGGGTACATTCAGGCAAGAAAGGTCAAATTTCGCGAAGCGCTTTTACAGGCAGGCAGAAACCGCATCAGGCCCGTTGCCATGACCACCTTTGCTGCAATCTTTGCCCTGATGCCCCTTTCCCTTGGCATAGGAAGCGGCTCGGCCATGCTTGCTCCCCTCGCCAGGGCCATCATTTCCGGGCTTTCTCTGCAACCCTTTCTCGTTTTGCTGGTGCTCCCCGGCCTGCTTTCATTCCTTGGCGTTAAGAGGAGCGCCTCTTAGGGGTTTTATAATGCAGGCATGGTGCTGGAAAATTTATCTGCCTTTATTTTATGGTACTTCGTGGTCACCTTGAAAGTGGCACGAAAAAGTCAAAACGACGGCAAACAAAAAAAATGAAAAAAATCCATTCAAAGGCCTCGTGGGAAATCTACCTGATTGTTTCCATGTTACTCTTCTCGGTTCTCCTCCTCTTTGTCCACCTTGGCCTTGCCCCCCTGAACAAGGCAGAAGGCCGAATAGCTGAGGTGGTAAGGGAGATGTTGATAACGGGTGATTACTTTCATCCCACCTGTCTCTGGGTTCCATATACCACGAAACCCCTTCTCCCATACTGGCTCATAATCTGCTTTTACAGGTTGCGGCCCGTTCTCGATGAATTCACTTTGAGGTTTCCCTCTGTCCTCTTTGCTGCCCTTGCAATCTTGTCAACATTCTTGCTGGGAAGAAGGCTCTTTTCAACCAAAACGGCACTTCTTGGAGGCATCATTCTAAGCACCTGTTACGGCGTCATAACCTGGGGACGCTGTGCAGCAGCAGACATGATGAACATGTCTTTGATAGTAATAGCTGTTTCCTACTACTGGCTTAACAGGGACAGGCCGTCCTTCCCGCGCGCCTTGATACTTGGCGTCCTTATTGCCCTTTCAGGCCAGATGAAGGGCCTGGTGGGGGTAGCCATCCCTCTTGGATTAATGGCAATAGACATCCTTCTATCGGGAAAGCTTAGGCAGTTTTTTGCGCCAAGGCCCCTTTTCGGTTTCGCCTTGGGCCTTCTTGTCTATTTTCTCCCTTTCTTGCCTGCACTGTCAGGGCACGATTTGAGTGGCTACAACTGGCTCTACATGGCGGTTCATGAAAGCATTACAAGGGCAATCAGGCCATTTGACCACAAGGGAAGCCCTTTTACCTATGTGGAATTCGTTCCCATCTGGCTCATCCCATGGTCCATAATCCTTTTTGGAATGTTGGGTTACTACGCTGTAAACATCAAAAGGCTCACCTACGAGGCAAGGTGGCTTCTTTTGGGCTTTGCCTTTATCTTTATGATGTTCACCCTGGCAGGTTCAAGAAGAAGCTACTACATCCTTCCAATACTCCCCTTTGCCGCCCTTATTGCAGGCTCCTTGCTGGAATTTCAAGATCCTGGGCAAAGGATTTCCAAATATATTATAAGGGCGCAGCTCGTCTTCTTTTTGCTTCTGTCCGTGATATTGATTGTTTCACCTATGGTTGCCCATTTTCTCAAGGTCCCGCTTCCAATGGATTTTTTTTACATTTTGGCCCTGGAGGGCACGATCGTATTGCCCTTTGCGCTTTATCCCTTTGTCAAGGGACATGGCCATTCCCTTCCGAGCCACGAAATAATTTCCATTTGCGCAGTGGCGTTCATTATTGGTTCAGGCTTTCTCCTTTTTGAAAAACCCTTTTTTGACAGGATGGAGACGGAAAAACCCTTTATTTTGAAGGTGAAACAGTACGCAGAGAACCGGCCCCTGAAAGCGGAAAACATCTTATATTACAAACTTGGTCCAAGGACCAGGGCCCGGCTCAGCTTTTATCTCAACTACTCCCGTCCAATAAAAAATCTTGACGGCCTTGACAAAATTGAAAACCGTCTCTCGCGTCCTGGCTCTATATTCCTTATTGCCGAGAGGGAGTATGGACAGAAAATGGAAAATTATTTTGGCAGGGGCCCGGACGAACACACCTCCATAAGTACACTTTTTTGCCAGGGGCTTCATGGTTTTGAAGGTTGGCCCGGAAAAACCAAAAGATACGAGAAAGGCAGGCTCTGCCTTATAAAAATATCAGGAAGTTAAACTACTTTTAAAGGCCTTTAGTAAAATGAAACCTGCGAAATTTTTCCTTGCCTTAGCTATCTTAGCCATTCTTTCAATCTGCACCATTTTTATGTCAGTAAAAGGCCTCCAGGCAGACAGCCGCCGTTCCACTGTAAACAGCCCCTCGGGAAAGGATTCCGGTAAAGAGTTTTCCTTCTACGAGGCAAAAAGAGGCTCATTCA
>WGDC01000064.1 GCA_015493475.1 Deltaproteobacteria bacterium | reverse complement strand
TTCAAGCACATCCAGGTGGGAGAGGTTGCCAAATACCATCTCAACAGGGACAACAGCGTGGACCTTGTCTTCATAATATACGATGAATTCAAGCATCTTATAAATGATAAATGCGTGTTCTGGAATTACAGCGGTTTGAACCTGAAGGTCACCCCTGCAGCGGTAAGCCTGAGCACAGACTCCCTCAAGGCCATTCTTTCGGGAGGCATCGCCTTTGATTACCCCCACAGGTACTACAAAAGGAAGTTGAAGCAGGCAAAGCCCATGCACCGTTTCAGGTTATACGACAGTTTTGCCGATGCCGTCAGACACGTGCCCCAGCTAAAACCAGGGGGAATATTCGTTAGGCTTGAAACGGAAGAGCCCGTCTCCGTCATCTCGGGCAGCCCGGTTTATTACAAAAACATCCAGGTTGGAGAGATAACTGGCGTAAGTCTTGATACAAAAAAGGACAAGATCGTCATAAAGGCCTTTATTAACAGGCAATACACACGGCTTCTCGCCACCTCTTCCCGTTTTTTCCTGACAAGCGGCCTGGAGATGCAGGGAAGCATCAGAAGCGGAATCAAGGTAAGGACCTCCCCCCTGGCATCGGTTGTAATGGGTTCGGTAAGCTTCATTAATCCCAAAAAGGGCAAACGCGTGAAGGAATGGCACGTCTTCAGGCTCTACCACGACCTTGAGAGCGCAAGAGGAGCCGATTACAAGCCTATTACCATACGCTTTGCCTCTTCTCAGGACCTTGAGCCAAATGCAAAGATCCGTTATCAGGGGGTTACAATAGGCAGGGTAAAGGAGGTGCAGTTTGCGCATGGCATGAAGGGCGTACTGGTCTCCGCCCTTGTAAACAGGAAATATGTCTCTCTGATTAGGGCAAATACCAGGGTCTGGGTGGTACGACCCGAGTTTGGCCTAAGCGGGGTCAGGAACCTTGATACAGTAGTGACAGGGCCATACATTGCCATATTGCCTGGCAAAGGCCCGTTGGTCAGCGAGCTTACAGGCATGGATAGCCCTCCCACGGTGCCCTATTTCAAGAAGGGCCTCCATGTGGTGGTTGAGGCAGAAAGCCTCGGGTCCTTAAAGCGTGGCTGTCCTGTCTATTACAAGCAGGTCCAGGTGGGAAGGGTTCTTGGCTATGAGTTGTCTCCAGATGCCAGGAAGGTATGGGTCCATTTGAATATCTTTGATCCGTACAGGCCCCTTGTCAGGCAGGGGAGCCGTTTCTGGAATGCCAGCGGCGTAAGGATACATGCAGGGCTGTTTTCCGGGGTGAATGTAAAAACAGAGTCTGTGGAGGCAATAGTCGCAGGTGGAATAGCCTTTGCCACGCCACCAGGCCAGAAGATGGGCAGGTTGGTGGCGGCAGGCACACACTTTGTGCTGCATGAAAAGCCCGATGACGACTGGCTTAAGTGGAGTCCAAAAATTGCCCTTAGGGCAAGCAAACCTCAATGCATCTCCCTTGTACAGGCAGAAGACAAAGAGGTGGACGAGACGAGGTAAAATAATAACTCCTTCATGCAATCAAAAAGGGCCTGTTTCCGTCTGGATGCAGGCCTTTTTTTGGGGGCTTACGTCTTGTCAGAGACATAGGGAAAATTTTTACCATGAGTCTTGACGAAAAACATGCCATACGATATCTTGTAGTAAGATTGTTTTTATCAACAATATAATGTATTTTTCGTCAACGATTTCACTTGCTTTCCAACGCAAAACCTTTGGGAGGGGTTATGAAGCTTACGCTTGAGCAGGTAGAGCCAGCAGCCAGCCACTTCTTCTTTGACAGGATCATAAAGCGGGATGGCAGAATCGTTCCCTTTGCCAGTTCCAAGATCACCAATGCCATTTTGAAGGCCGGACGCGCAACAGGCGAGTTTGGGGAGGCAGAGGCAAGGAGGCTCACCATTAGGGTGCTTACACTGGCCCAGGCCGTTTTCGAATCTTCTGTTCCTAGTGTTGAAGAGATTCAGGACCTGGTGGAGGAGGTGCTTTTGGCATCTCCGTCTAAGCGTACTGCAAAGGCCTACATCCTTTACAGGGACCAGCATGCCCGCATCCGGGAGATGGTGAAAAAGGCCGATGTGGACCTCATTGAAAAGTACCTAGAGCGCCTTGACTGGAAGGTCAAGGAAAACAGCAACATGGCCTATTCGCTTCAAGGCCTTAACAACTATGTATCAAGTGAAATAACAAAGACCTACTGGCTGAATAAGATTTACACTCCAGAGGTGAGAAAGGCCCACAGCCAGGGAGATATACACATACATGATCTTGGCCTTCTTTCCGTTTACTGTGTGGGCTGGGACCTTCAGGACCTACTCCTTTCAGGCTTTAAGGGCGCACCAGGAAAGGCAGAGAGCAGCCCTGCAAAACATTTCAGAAGCGCCCTTGGGCAGATAGTGAACTTCTTCTACACCCTCCAGGGAGAGGCGGCAGGGGCCCAGGCCTTTGCCAACTTTGATACCCTTCTTGCACCATTTATTCGTTACGACGCCCTTTCATACAGGGAGGTAAAGCAGGCACTTCAGGAGTTTGTCTTCAATGTCAACGTCCCCACCAGGGTGGGTTTTCAGACCCCCTTCACCAATCTTACCATGGACCTGGTTCCCCCCTCCACTCTCAAGGATCAGAGGGTGATAGTTGGAGGCAGGTACAGGGAGGAAACCTACGGAGAGTTTCAGGAAGAGATGAATACATTCAACCAGGCCTTTCTGGAGGTTATGTCTGAGGGAGACGCCAGGGGCAGGGTTTTCACCTTTCCAATTCCAACCTACAATATCACACCGGATTTTGACTGGGAAAACCCAAGAGTCCAAAGGCTGTGGGAGGTCACTGCAAAGTACGGCATTCCTTACTTTGCAAACTTTGTAAATTCCGACATGTCGCCGGACGATGCGCGTTCCATGTGCTGCAGGCTGCGCCTTGATGTAAGAAACCTTGAAAGGCGTGGAGGCGGGCTCTTTGGCGCAAATCCACTCACTGGCTCAATAGGCGTTGTCACAATAAATATGGCAGCCATTGGGTACAAGGCCACCTCTGAAAGGCAGTTCTTTTCGCTCCTTGAAAGGATGATGGAAACTGCCCGGACAAGCCTTGAGAGCAAGCGAAAGGTCCTTGAACACTTTGCAGAACAGGGCCTTTACCCATACACCAAGTTTTATCTAAGAAACGTTAAGAGAAGATATGACAGGTACTGGAGCAATCACTTCTCCACCATTGGCCTTATAGGCATGAACGAGGCGTGCCTGAACTTTCTTGGTAAGGACCTTTCCGAGCCTGAAAGCATAGATTTCACAGTAAAGGTCCTTGACTTTATGAAAGAGACCCTGCTGCGTTTCCAGGAAGAGACCGGAAACCTCTACAACCTGGAGGCAACCCCTGGGGAGGGAACGGCCTACAGGCTTGCAAGGCTTGATGAGGAGCGCTTTCCTGGCATACGCTGCAGGAACAGGGAGATTACAGGCACCCCCTTTTACACAAACTCCACCCAGCTTCCGGTAAATTTCAGCGACGATGTGATAAAGGTCCTGGATCTACAGGAACCGCTCCAGTCAAGGTACACGGGAGGAACGGTGCTCCACGTATTTCTTGGGGAGGCAGCCCCAGACCCTGAGGCCGTCCGCGAGTTCGTAAAGATGGTGTGCAACAACTATTCTCTGCCCTATTTCACCGTTACGCCATCCTTTTCCATCTGCCCGGACCACGGCTATATAAAGGGGGAGCAACCCGTGTGCCCGAACTGCGGTCAGAGCACAGAGGTTTACTCCCGCGTGGTTGGATACCTGCGCCCTGTAACCCAGTGGAATGACGGCAAACAGGCGGAGTTTGGAATAAGAAAGAGGTTTTCCGTTACTGGTTAAGACGTTTATGGATTTCCATATCGGGGGATTCATCCCCTTTACCCTTACCGATTACCCGGGCAAGATTGCAGCTGTGGTCTTTACCCAAGGTTGCAACCTTGCCTGTCCATTCTGCCACAACAAATCTTTGATCCCCAAAAAGGCAGTGGAACAGACAGCAAGTAACCGTCATGTCCATGAAGTATTGGACTTTCTTCATAAGCGTAAGGGCAGGCTTAAGGCCGTTGTGATATCTGGAGGTGAGCCAACCCTTCAGCCAGCCCTTGCTGGCTTTATCAAGGAGGTCCGGTCAAGAGGCTACTTGGTTAAGCTTGATACAAACGGTACTAAGCCGGAGGTTATCAGGGATCTCATTGAAAAAGGCCTTCTTGATTTCGTGGCAATGGATGTAAAGGCCCCTCTTGAAAAGTACAATCTGCTTTGTGGAAGCAAGGTGGATACCCAGGCCATTTTAAGCTCCATAAGGGCTATTGGTGAAAGCGGGATTTCGTGCCAGTTCAGGACAACCTTTGTCCCACATCTTTTAAGCAAAGACGATATCTGTGCCATCCAGGCTCTTCTTCCAAAAGGGAAAGAACTCAAGGTTCAAAGATACGTTGCCCCGAAGAACCAGGACTCCTTGCCTCAGAAGGCCTTTGATGTTGTGCCGGTCTGATGGAACCGTTATCTTATTCCTGTCATGGATTCCTTGAAGGTCCTTCAGGTCGCCACATCCTATCCTCAGTTTCGAAATGACGTATCTGGCCCGTTCATACACCGTTTTGTAAGGGCCCTTGAAAGGAGCGGAGGTGTCTCGTGCACCGTTCTTACGCCTTGCAGCATGCTAAAGTCATCCTATCCAGGCGAGGGCAGGGTGCCAGTGTAGATGTAGAGTATACCGTGAATGCCAAGATCCTTGGAAAAGGGGCGATAATGGCATAAATAAGGAATGATGGTAGAAAAATGAGTTGTATTGGTATTTATCTTGCTTCAAACTATTTTTGGAATGCCTTAAATGAGTATGGACTATAACCTTAATGAAAAACGCCGTGAGATTCGGATGGCTTGCAGGACAGCCTCTGGAAAGACTGCTAATCTTTTATGCCCGCACCATGTTTCGTAGATTGAGACTTAAAAGGAAATAACATGTCAAAAAAAGTAGCACTCATAACAGGAATTACTGGCCAGGACGGAGCATATCTTGCAGAGTTCCTTCTAAAGAAAGGCTACATTGTTCACGGTATAAAACGCAGGGCATCTTTGTTTAACACTGATAGAATCGATCATCTCTATCAGGACCCTCATGAGCAGGAAAGGAGCTTCATCCTTCATTACGGGGACTTGACGGATTCCACCAATCTCATTCGCATTATTCAGGAGGTTCAACCAGACGAAATATACAACTTTGCTGCTCAAAGCCACGTGGCAGTTTCTTTCGAGAGCCCTGAATATACCGCAAATTCAGACGCATTGGGGACTCTTCGTGTCCTTGAGACCATTAGAATACTAGGTCTGGAAAATAAAAGCAGATTCTACCAGGCCTCTACATCAGAACTTTTTGGAAAGGTGCAGGAGATTCCGCAAAACGAAAGTACGCCTTTTTATCCCCGTTCTCCTTATGCAGTGGCAAAACTGTATGCCTATTGGATAACTGTTAATTACAGGGAAGCGTATGGCTTGTATGCCTGCAATGGAATATTGTTTAATCACGAATCTCCCATTCGGGGTGAAACATTCGTTACCAGGAAAATTACACGGGCAGTGGCCAGGATATGCCTAGGTCTCCAAGACAGGATCTATCTTGGCAATCTCGATGCCAAGCGCGACTGGGGTCATGCCAGGGATTATGTAGTAGCCCAGTGGCTTATGTTACAGCAGGAAGAGCCAGAAGATTTCGTAATAGCGACGGGTGAGCAGCATTCTGTCCGAAAGTTCTGTGAACTTGCATTTAAGCGCGCTGGCATAGCAATAGAATGGAAAGGTATTGGAGTGGATGAGGTAGGTATCGCTTCCAGCATCAAGGGCTCAGACCTCATTGAGGCCAGAGATATAAAGATTAAAGAGGGTGACGAGGTAATCGCAGTGGACCCGCGGTATTTCAGACCCACAGAGGTTGAGACTCTACTGGGAGACCCAACAAAGGCCAAAGAAAAACTTGGCTGGGAACCCCAAATATCCTTCCAGGAACTGGTAAATGAAATGGTAATGGCCGATTTTGAGCTGGCGCGTAAGGACTATATGTGCAAAATGGCCGGGTTTAAGATTTATGACTACAATGAATAAAAAGGCCAAAATCTATATAGCAGGTCACTGCGGCTTAGTGGGAGCTGCAATTTTGAGACGCCTTAAAAGCGAAGGCTACCAGAATCTGCTCACTATAACCCATGCGGAACTCGATCTAAAGGACCAGGCTGCAGTCCATGCCTTTTTTAAAAAGGAAAGGCCAGAATTTGTTTTCCTGGCTGCGGCCAGAGTGGGTGGCATTTATGCAAATGATACATATCCAGCCGATTTCATTTATGATAACCTGATGATCGAGGCAAATGTAATTCACGCAGCCTTCTTGTTTGGCGTGAAGCGAGTTCTCTTTCTAGGAAGTTCCTGCATTTATCCCAAGTTTGCCCCCCAGCCCATGAAGGAAGAAGCCCTCCTGACAGGGAAGTTGGAACCCACAAATGAACCTTATGCTGTAGCCAAGATTGCGGGGATAAAACTTTGTGAGTCTTATAACAGGCAGTATGGAACCGACTTCCGCTCTTTGATGCCAACAAATCTCTATGGCCCAGGAGATAATTTTCATCCAACAGACAGCCATGTAATCCCGGCGCTTATAAGAAGATTCCATGAGGCCGATGAGGAGAGCAAAGGCCAGGTGAAGGTTTGGGGAACGGGTAGGGTCAAGAGGGAATTCTTGTATGTAGATGACCTCGCAGACGCCTGTAATTTTGTTATGAACATAACTCGGGAACAATATCTGTCTGTCACAACTCCTATGTGTTCCCACTTAAATTGCGGGACTGGGAATGACATCTCAATCAAGGAATTGGCATACTTAATGGCAGATATAGTAGGGTTCAAAGGTGAGATTGTATTTGACACCTCCAAACCGGATGGAACCCCTAGAAAACTTCTGGATGTATCAAAGATTAAATCGCTGGGCTGGAAGCCCGCAACAGAGTTGAGGAATGGCCTAGAGAAAACCTACAGGTGGTACTTGGAAAACTACATTTAGTCTTCAGGATTGTTATTAGAAAATGCCTGATCACTAGCACAGAAAAGAAACTGAAAAAACGCTTGATACAGGAGACCATCTCACCTGTTGCAAACCCAAGACGACACAATATTCGGTTTTAATAAAGAGGCCTTTAAAAAGTATTTTTTTAATACCGGCTGGCTGTTTGCGGAAAAAATCCTGCGGATGGTCTTAGGCCTTGGCGTCGGTGTATGGGTAGCCAGATACCTAGGACCGGCCAAGTTTGGGCTGCTGAGTTATGCTCAGAGTTTTGTGGCGTTGTTTGCAGCAATTTCCACTCTCGGAGTGGATCAGATAGTAGTCAGAGAGCTTGTAAAATATCCAGAGAAGGAAAAAGAACTCCTTGGAACTGCTTTTGTACTCAGAGTTTTTGGGGCTATTGTAACACTCGGCGTTTTAATGCTATCGGTAAATTTTACTACCAACGATGCATATACAAATGCTCTAATATTTATAATGGGCTCCGCCACCGTTTTCCAAGCCTTCAAGGTCATAGAACTCTACTTTCAGGCAAAAGTAATGAGCAAATACGCCGTTATTGCCAATATAATTTCTGTCTCCATTTCATCAATCGTAAAAATTATTCTCATACTATACAAAGCGCCACTCATAGACTTCGCTTGGGTGGTGTTATTTGATAGTTTTGTGTTGGCTGCGGGATATTTGTATTTTTTTGAAAAAAAATCTTCTTTTAACTTTTTTAAATTGCAAGCAAAAATAACATCGGCTATTTCCATTCTAAAAGTTAGTTGGCCGTTAATTTTAAGTGGTATTGCGATAACTATTTATATGAGGATAGACCAAGTAATGATTAAAGATATGCTTGATAATAAAGCAGTTGGTAATTATGCAGCTGCAGTAAAGCTTAGTGAAGTCTGGTATTTTATACCAATGGTAATAACATCTTCACTTTTCCCCGCCGTTATAAATGCAAAAAAAATAGATAGCAAGGTATATTATGAGAGGCTTCAAAAGTTATATGATATGATGGTATGGATGGCAATTGCCATAGCATTGCCCACAACCTTCATAAGTGATCGGGTTATCAATTTACTTTATGGAGCAAATTATAGTGAAGCAGGAAGTGTTCTTAAGATATATATATGGGCTGGACTGTTTACTTTTTTGGGAGTTGCAAGTAGTCAGTATTTGATCTCTGAAAATTTTACAAAAATTTCTTTTTATAGAACATTAATAGGTTCAATCGTTAATGTTACCCTTAACTTCTTTTTAATTCCTGAATTCGGTATAAATGGGGCGGCTTTTGCGACTTTACTATCCTATTTTACAGCAACTTTTTTTATATTTTTTCCCCAAAAAACAAGAAAACAGGCAGTTATGATGATTAACTCTATTTTTTTTGTCTCTATATTAAAAAGGACTAAATATGTTGTTAAAG
>WGDC01000063.1 GCA_015493475.1 Deltaproteobacteria bacterium | reverse complement strand
TAGTATCAAATGGGGGAAGGCAGGGATCTTTAGGATGAAGGGATGCGCTCGTTCAAGCACATCTCCACAGGTTTCTGCACCACCAGTTAGTTCCCAAAAGGCCAGTTCCTTCACACTAAAAGAAGAAAAGGCCTTCCCAAAAAGATGGAGGGTTTTAAAGAAAAAGGTATTTGAGATTTATGTGCCAGATGGTTGCAATGTCAGGGAAGACATAAAAACCTCTGGGGTTTCACTTTCTTTCAATGGTGGTGAGGCCTGGATAGGGGCAATGCCTAAGAATCCGCGGCAGCTTCAGAATAAGGCCCTATCAGGATGTAATTTGGAAGGGGCCTTTCAGAAAGGAAGCACTACCCTTTTCGTATGCAGTCCGGATTCAGATGTAAGGCTGGTTCAGCTCGTTGAAAAGAGTAATGAAAAACCTATTGCAAGTTTTGTTCTGGCAAGGGATTTTTCTACCTTCAAGGCACTTTCTATTGCCATTTCGTCTATTAAATTCTCTGGTAAAAAGGGGATTTCTGGACAAGGTGCCATTTCATTAAATTTTACAAAATGGACCCCACAGGATGGCAGTTTTCAAATTGATATACCAAAGGGCTGGAGAGCAAGCGGAGGCACAGCGGATTTTGGTGTAAATGGTTATATCAGAATAGTCCAGGTCCTTTCACCAGATCAAAACACGGGTTTTCTGGGTGTCTATTATCCATTTTACCAGTATGCCCAGACGGCATATGGCTCAAATGGCATTCCACCTCAAGATGCATTGAGTTATGTAAGAAGCAGGTTCTTTAGTGATCTGAGAAACAATTACAAGATAGAATTTCCCAATCTGCACTTTGGTTCGCTTGGCATTGATCAGGCGCTTTCACAACGGCTTACCAACCAATGTGAGGCAAATGCTGCCCGGTACGGCACTAAGTGCACCTCACAAGTGGTGGAAGGGAAGGGATCGTTTCTTAGAAATGGAAGGGAATTTGATATATGGGTCGCGGGCCTAATAGAATACAACACCATGCCGCTTCAGGGCCTGGGTTATCAACATAGATGGGGACCTGCCCCAATTTATGTGGAAGTTGCCCCAAAGGGTGAATTTCCGAAATGGGTAAAGGTCTTTGAGCACATGGCAGAAACCTGGCAACCCAACATGCAGTGGCTTTTAGGCCATTTCAGAAAAGCGGCTTCTGAGCAAAAAAGCATAATCCAACATTACAGACGCATGTCCAGCATGATACACAAGAATGCAGAAAGGCGTATGAACCAAGGGATGATGGAACACGAGGCGGAAGAAAACGAAAGGATGGAAGAATTTTATGATATCTTCTATGCCCTTGGAGGCGAAGAGCGTTATGACAATCCTGCTACCGGAGAAGAGATAGACGTCCCGATTGGTGCAGACAAATATCTATATGATAACTATTCTCAGACCTGGGTTGGCGTCCGGCATGATGTCCAGGGCAGTGAGGATCTCATTCAGGCCCTCAAGGAAAAAGGATTTGTGGAGCTTAGACTTCACCAACATTGATGGAAGCTGCGTAATTTAAAATTTGCGGGACCAGATGCGCCCGTAGTTACTTGGAATGACAAGATGCTGCGCCACCTGCGCCTTAACCCCCATTAGATTGTCCATGGCATGAAGCCCTTCAACGTAGTCTCCGTTTACCTCCCTTCCCACTGGGCTGTCCCAATAATTTGGAACGCAGTCGTGCCTGAAGCCGTCTATGCAGTGTATTTTATGTTGCCAACGGGAAAAAATATCGTGTGCTCAAGAACAAAAACGGCAACTGGCTGGCATCTCCAGTGGTTGGAGATTACGTGGCAGAACCAGTAGATATAAAAAGTATAAAAAGGCATTTAATGAAAGGCAAAGTGCCGGCACTCATTCTTGATCTAAATCATTCGGTAAAGATTCTCTGGTTCAAATTTCCAGCGCCGATAGAGGGCGTTCAGGGAATAGAGTTTCAGATACCCGAGGTAGCCCCCTTTGACGTGGAAATAAAATGACCATGAAAAAACTCGTTGTCTCGGCCGTGATGGCAATAATTGCCGGCTCTGTCACACTCGCCATGGCTGGTGAGTGGAAGACACCCGAAGATTTCGAAAAGGCCCAAAGGGAAGCGGAACAGGCTCTACATCGCACCGGAGAGAGCGCCCCCATAGTGGTTGACCTGGAACGTGAAGGCCCCGTTCCTATCCATTACGACAGCGTTGGCATAAGTGGTGCTACCGACACAACTATCTTGAAAAACGGGAAAAGCTCGACAAAAGCGCGGGTGAAATCAACATGAATGTCGTTTCCCTCAATGGGGTCATGTCCGAACTTGGGGCAAAAACAACTGACACTGTCATTATCATCAATCTGAAAAACGATGTGCTTTTTAACTTTGACAAGAGCAATATCAAACCTGAGGCCAGGGTGACCCTTGCCAAGGTTGCTCTTATAATCACAAAGAAGGCTATGGGCAAAATTCTCATTGAAGGCCATACGGAATACCTGTCAAGTTAGCCCTTCAGACTTCCAAACTTTTCCCATCTTCTCTTTTTCCTGCTATATAGGCGGGGGTGGAAGCAACGCCAAAGAGAGGTGAAAACACAGTTCAGCAAATTCTTTCAAAAAATGGTGGCGGTTACCGCTGGGTCCTTGAAGGACCTGCGGAACAAGTCATTGCATGGTATAAGGTAATAGAGGTCTTGCGACAATTAAGACATGCTCTATGGAGGCACCATGAAACCCAAAACGGCTTCAGCATTAAGTTTACCCCTGCTTGCGCTTTATCTCACCATTTTCATGGTTAGATCCTCTTGGGCCGGGCTTGATACCATACAGCTTGCCCAAACCCATTCAGACAATGAATTCTTTACCGTGGCCCTTGGCGATGGACATGCCTTTTGGAGCCATTATTCCAAGGGTATCTATGCATGGAATACTGCAAATCCCATAAACGCCGGGCAAAAAATTTCTGATGACGCAAAAGTCACCGTGCTTTCAGCTTCAGGTAACCGGCTTGCCTGGATAGACGGCGGTAACGATATACAGCTATGGGACGGAAAATCCATTGTGGAACAGGAAGACGACGTTGTTGATACCATATCACTTTACGGAGATAATATTGCCTTTGTTGAAAAGGATAGAGAGAATTTCCTCCATGAAGATACTGAGATATTCCTTAGAACCCGTAAAGACAAGATCCAGATCTCGGATAATGACTACGATGACAAGCAGCCCTCCCTGTTTGGCGAGACGGTGGCGTGGGTCGGGGCTCACGACGGCGATAACTTTGATCTCTTCTACTGGGACGGAAAGAATGAATATAAGCTTACCGATTCCGACGGGGACGACCTTGAGCCGAGTCTCGACAAGGGGGCCATTGCGTGGACAGAATACGATGGTGACGATTTCGAGATATTGTACTGGAATGGTGGCGCAAACATACACATAACAGATGATAACGTTGATGACAGGTCCCCGGTGCTGCGTGATGGAAAGATAATATGGGTAAAGAGGGACGGCTCCTGCAGTGATATTTACATGTGGGACGGTTCACAGACAATTAGGCTCACGGACAGGTGTTATGACAACATAAACTCCGTAGACTTCAACGGACATGCTATTCTCTGGTCTGCAAGCCAGGGTAGCGAAAAGGGCGTTTACTATGCCAAGCTGCCGGAAAACGCCCGGCAATTTACAGGATGGTGGTATAATCCCGAGGAACCAGGAACGGGCATTGCGTCCGAGGTAATGGGCAACAAGATATTCCTGACATGGTTTGTTTACGACAGCGCGGGCAGGAGCACGTGGTATTCCGCCGGTGGGGAGATGTCGGGCCGAGACAGCTTCACTGGCAGTCTATACAAGTGGACCGGGTGGCCGTGGGGCAACGCATACTCCCCGCCTGTCCCTGAAATAGTAGGCACAATCATTGTGGTGTTAAACGAAATTCCCTTTAAATCCATCACCTTTACCGCCACGATAGGCAACAAGGTGGTAACCAAGACCGTCCGGCCTTTCATGCCTGACTTCGTACCCGGCCCCGAAGACCCGCGTCATCTGACAGGCTGGTGGTATGACCCCTCCTACGACGGCATGGGTTTTTTCCTCGACGCCCGGGGAGGATATATGGTCCTGGTCTGGTACAACTACAGGGAAGACGGAAGCGCCAGATGGTGGACATCTGACGGCTATTTCCCTAATGGTGCGTCTACCTATAGTGACATACTTGACGCGTGGCAAGGAGGCCAATGCCCTGTATGCCCATACAAGGCGCCAACCATCATCCCGGGCAAGGGAGGTCCTTTAACAATCACATTTACCGATGCCTATCATGCAACTGCCACGGATAGAAACATCACGCTTCATCTCCAAAGATTTAATTTCTAAGGAGTCATGCTCGAAAAGGATACTATAAGAGGACCCTTCGGTCAGGAGAAAACAGGTAATTGAAAGGAAGCAAGCCATGAAAAAAACATTTTTGATCCTCATACTCTTTATGTTTCTATCGGCCGCTGCTTGCGGTGCCGCTGACCTTTCTGGAATGTGGTGGGACGTAAACAAACCCGGCACTGGGGTCTATATCGATTACAAGGACGGCGGCGCAGGTGTGTGCGGCTCATGGTACCTGTACGACGAAAGGGGAAATCCCCTTTGGCTAACATTCGTTGGTAGGGCCGAAAACAACATATTCAATGGGGACCTTTACGAATTCACTGGGCCACCCATGGGCCAGACGTGGGATAACTCCTCCATCAGATCGGAACCGGTTGGAAGCATCCGCCTCGATCTTACCAACCCCGACCAACTCAGCATGAAATACGAGATAGGCAGAGAAACCGGATCACTCAACCTCACGAGATTTTCCAGTGAGTCCTGCAGAGGTTCACTATGGTGGGATATTAACAAACAGGGACAGGGGCTGGCCCATTTCCATTTTGCCGGATCCTCTGGAGAGGACCTCACAGGAATCGTATGGTACGTCTACGATACAAGCGGTAATCCTACATGGTACACGGCCATTGGGAACCCGGATGCCTCCCGTTTCGATGCACTCCAGTTTACCGGCCCGGCCCTGGGGGATCCTTGGGACTCCACACTCGTGAAAAGCACAAAGGCAGGAACCATAACGGCCAAATTTGACGAGGAGGCATTGCAAAAAAGCTACATGCCCAAGATCAACATGGGCTTTAACATAGGAGGCATAACAGGTACCCTGAACCTTGTGCCGTTTGTCTGCCCGGTTGCAGTACCCCACAGATAATCTCTAACGTAAGCGAAAGAAGAGATTTCATGTGCTTCCATGCAACTTAAGCCCCCGTATGCAGGCCTTCTCCAAAACCATTGCATTTAGAAGCCGCTTAAAGGGCCAGGGGGAAGGCCCGTTTCAAGAAACGCGGTTCTGACACTCTCTCCCGGCCCAATATAGGTGACTCCTTCCGGGATTATTATAACCGAGTCGGAAAAGGCAATACGCTTTAGCCTGCTTTCCTCCAGCATCGGAGTAACATAGAACCCGTCTCCCTTTAGCCGACAACGCGATAGTACGAGCTGGGTCCAATTCCACCTGCCCTTCAGGCCACATGTCAAGGTGGCCCTGCATAGAGGCGGAAATTGTGCCATCACCCCCATGAGCCTCAGCACCGATGGTAATGCCACAAAGAGAAAGGCCACATAATTGGAAGGAGGTCCTCCCGGCAGATTAAACACGAGTTTCTTTCCGGCCCTTCCCATACAGACTCCCTTTCCCGGCCCCATTCTTACCCTTTTGAACAAAAATTCCACCCCAAGCCCTTCAAAGGTTGAAACCACAAGGTCCCTCTCACCATCGAGGACTCCCCCGCTAGTTATTATTACGTCAAATTCCCTTAAGCAGTCAGCGAGAAGATTCCTGAGGGCGTGAGCCTCATCCCTGCAAAGCCTTGCCTCAGGCTCAAGGCCCATGCGTCTCATCCACGAAGCAATAGTAGCCCTGTTGGAGGGAAATATCTTTGCGGACTCATCAAGCCTCCCCTCTTCAGCAAGCTCGCTTCCTGTTGCCACGATGACCACGCGGGGCAACGTGTAAACCTGCACCTTGCATACCCCCGCGCCAACAAGGAGCCCCACTGTGCCCGGGCTGAGCGTGCTTCCCGCCTTGACAAGGATTTCACCCTTTATGAGATCGGCACCCCTTGCAAGGATGTTCCTGCCTGCCTGCGTAGTGGCAAGACATTTCACCTCATTTTCCGTAAAAGAAGCAAGTTCCTGTGGAAGCACCGCATTAGCCCCTTGCGGTATCCTTGCCCCGGTCATGATACGGATAGCCCCTCCACGGGGAAGACTCACATCCTTTTCCTGGCCGGCGCAAAGGCATCCCCTTATGGGCAGTGTAACAGGATTGCACTGAGCGGCATTTTCAATATCAGAGGCCCTTAGAGCAAACCCGTCCTTAAGTGAGCTGTCACATGGCGGGCAATCCACCATGGAACAGACGTCTTCACTCAGCACCCTGTCAAGGGCCTGGACGGGATTGATATCCTCGCTACCAAGTGGCTTGACAGCAGACACAAATTCCAGTGCCTCTTTGAATGAGATCATTATTTGAGAAGCCGGGTCAAAGATCTGCGGACCACTCAGTTCCCGAAGGAGTATCTTTCAGGATGATGCCTTTTTGAGAAAGCCCGTCTCTTATCTCGTCCGCCCTGGCCCAATTCCTTTCCCTCCTTGCCATGTTTCGCTCCTCAATAAGGGAGTCAAGCTCTTCAAGGGTAAGCCCGGACGCATGAAGGGCCGCAATATTGCATGCCTCTATATACCTGTCAGGGTCTTCCTGAAGGATTCCAAACATTGCAGAAACTTCACTTATGACGCCACAGCATTCCCGCAGCAAGTCCCCGTACAGGCAGGACGGCCTCTTCCTAGCACCCTCAATAATCCTGTTCAGGCATCTGACAGAATCGAAAAGATAACCGAGCGCTTGGGCGGTATTAAAGTCATCACTCATGGCAGAGGCAACCTTGGCCTTGAGGCTCAGGATAAAAGCAGCAGATTCCTTCACGTGGGTCGGCAAGGGCCTCTGCTTCTTGAAAGAAGAAGAAATTATCTGGGCAGCCTCCCGAAGTGCATTATAACATCTACCTAAGGCCGAGGTAGCTTCCCTGATGCTGTCGGCAGAATAGTCAAGGGGGCTTCTGTAATGTTTTGAAAGGAGAAAAAGCCTCAGGACCTCTGGATGAAACCCCTCGAGAATGTCCCTAATCGTAATAAAGTTGCCGAGGGACTTTGACATCTTCTCGCCCTTTATGGTTACAAACCCGTTATGCACCCAGTATCTTACGAACTGCTTTCCCGTTGCGGCCTCAGACTGGGCAATCTCATTTTCGTGGTGTGGAAAGGCAAGATCCAGCCCGCCTCCGTGGATATCAAAGGTCTCTCCAAGGTACTTCATGCTCATTGCGGAACACTCTATGTGCCAGCCAGGACGCCCCTTGCCCCACGGGCTTTCCCAACTCGGCTCTCCAGGCTTTGCCGCCTTCCACAAAGCGAAATCAAGGGGGTCAGCCTTTTTTTCACCAGGCATTATCCTGGCTCCCGCCATAAGCTGCTCTAGATTTCTCCCGGAAAGCTTCCCGTAGTCTGGGAAACGCCTCACGGAAAAATAGACATCCCCTCCGGACTCGTAGGCAAAACCCCTGTCAACAAGCCTTTGGATCAGGGATGTTATTTCGGGAATATGACCAGTTGCCCGCGGTTCCACATCGGCCCTTCTAACGCGTAGAGCGTCCATGTCCTCATAGAAATGCGCTATCTCCCTTTCGGCAAGTTCCTCGGTGCTGATCCCCTCTTCCCTGGCCCTGTTTATAATCTTGTCATCAATATCAGTGAAATTCCGGACGAACGTCACGTTGAATCCTGCTGCCCTCAGGTATCTCACTATGACGTCAAAAACCACGGCGCTCCTTGCATGCCCTATGTGGCACCTGTCGTATGCGGTAATTCCGCAAACATATATGCCGATTTTGCCATGACGAAGAGGCTCAAAGGTCTCCTTCTTTCCGGTAAGGGTGTTATATATCTTCAAGTTCATGGTTATGCGTTCCTTGGTCTTTTTCTCCCTGTTCGGCCTTTTTACACAAAAGGCGGCCATCTATAAAGATGTTTCTCTCAATACTTGCGGAAAATAGCTCTTTAGTCCAAATCAGCCGCATTCTGCTTGCTATGAAATTCTCATGGGTGCGGACTATCTCGTACCTTTTCCGTTCCTCCGCCATTTGTCAAAAAACGGCTGATTTATAGACGCACCCCTTTAACTGCGATATCTATCAACGGCTTGACAAGGTAGCAAAAATCCCCTATATCTTCTACAACATTTTTTCAATATTACAAGATATTGTATAGTCCAACAGTTGGACATCATTTCACCAAAAGGCATTACAGGAGGAAAACAATGGAGCTCGAGCTTCCCCGCACTTCCCTGCCTCTTTCCCACAACTCCCTTGTGGTACTATCGAAGAGATACCTAAGAAGGGACGAACTTGGCCAGGTGGTTGAGACCCCCGAGGACATGTTCCGCCGGGTTGCGAAGACCATAGCAAGGCCGGACAAGAAGTATAATAAGGATGGCGACGTGAAAGCGGTTGAAAAACGCTTTTACGACATTATGACCACCTTCCGGTTCATGCCCAACAGTCCCACTCTCATGAATGCTGGCAGGGTTCTCGGACAGCTTTCTGCATGCTTTGTGCTGCCCATAGAGGACTCCATAGAATCCATCTTCGAGGCGGTAAAGCACACTGCAATGATCCACAAAAGCGGCGGCGGAACGGGGTTTTCCTTTTCAAGGATCAGGCCGGAGGGCGACATCGTGAAAACCACCCACGGGGTGGCAAGCGGGCCCATCTCCTTCATGACCATATTTGACGTTGCAACGGAAACCATCAAGCAGGGTGGCACGAGAAGAGGCGCCAACATGGGCATCCTCAGGATAGACCATCCAGACATAGAAAAGTTCATCAGGTGCAAGACACAGACGGACAGGCTCAACAACTTCAACATCTCCGTAGCCCTGAGCGAGCAGTTCATGTCAGCCGTTCATAATAGTGAAAGCTTTGCCCTCGTCAACCCGCGCACCGGAATGGAGGTCAAAAGGCTGCCGGCGGACCAGGTATTTTCAGAAATCGTTCAGGCGGCATGGGAAAGCGGAGAGCCTGGTATAATATTCATAGACCGGATAAACAAATACAACCCGACACCTGAGCTTGGAGATATAGAAAGCACGAACCCCTGTGGGGAACAGCCACTTCTTCCATACGAATCCTGCAACCTTGGATCCATTAACCTCGGCAAGTTTGTAAGGGAGAACGGCACCATAGATTACCATGACCTCAAGGAAGTGGTATGGGACGCGGTCCACTTCCTCGACAACGTGATAGACGCCAACAGGTTTCCCATGCGCGAGATAGACCGAATGACAAATAAAACCAGAAAAATAGGCCTCGGGGTCATGGGATTTGCCGATATGCTTATCGCTATGAAGATACCCTACGGATCTGAAGATGCTGTGAAGATTGCCAAAAAAATAATGAAATTCATCGATGAAGAATCCAAAAAGGCATCTGCCGACCTTGGCAAAAAAAGGGGAAACTTTCCTGCCTATGAAGGAAGCGTGCACAACACCCCAGAAACCCCTTTTATGAGAAACGCAACTACCACCACTATAGCACCAACCGGCACTATCAGTATCATTGCTGGTGCCTCAAGCGGCATAGAACCACTGTTTGCCATAAGCTACATAAGAAAGGTCCTTGACGGAAGCGAGCTCGTAGAGGCCCACCCGCAATTTGTAAAGGAGATGAAGGAGCGCGGGCTCTACTCTTCGGAGCTCATGGAGCAGATAGCATCCACTGGTTCCATCCAGGGTTTCAAAGGAATTCCAGAAGACATAAAGAAGATATACGTCACATCCATGGATGTCACCCCCGAGCAGCATATCGCGATCCAAGCGGCGTTCCAGGAATATACTGACAATGCCGTTTCTAAGACTATTAACTTTCCGGAAGACGCCACGGTGGAAGACGTAAAAAAGGCATACATCCTGGCCTGGATGAAGGGGCTGAAAGGCCTGACCATTTACCGTTACGGAAGCAGACCTGTGCAAGTACTGAACCTAAAGGAGAAGAAATCCGAAAAAAAACCGGCGACGGAAGAAATGCCTAATGGAAAGATTGCGCCCCGGCCGCGGCCAAGGCGCACCAGAGGCATGACGGAAAGGGTCCGAACAGGGTGCGGTAACCTATACGTCACAATCAACTATGATGATGACGACTTCTGTGAAGTCTTTGCCCAGATGGGAAAGGCAGGAGGATGCGCCGCATGCCAGATCGAGGCAGAAACAAGACTCATTTCCCTGGCCCTTCGCTCAGGAATAAGTCCCAAGGCTATTATAAAGCAACTTTCAGGCATCAGGTGCCCATCTCCAAGCTGGGACGAGGGCACGCAGATACTTTCATGCCCTGACGGAGTGGCCAAGGTGCTTGCGGAAGCAGCAGAGGTTGAGATCGAAAGGAGGGAACCCAACATTATGAGCTGCCCGGACTGCGGCGGAACCCTCGACTTTGAGGAGGGATGCGCCCTATGCCGTTCCTGCGGTTATTCAAAATGCAGCTAAGCATTCCCCCGTTCCATCGTCTGGAATGAGCACGTTTTACAGGTTTGCGAGCCCGATATCCCCAAAGAGAGGTTAAAAAATCCTTCTTAAGGAATGGCAGGCCGGGAGCGGGCAGTTTTTGTGTTTCCCTGGCAACAGGGGATTACGAATCACTTAACCTACACGAAGCAGATTCCCGATTCCTCCGAACAACGAACTATGGTGAGTCTGACGCCTGAAAGGGTCCTCTTGGCCTTGCCGGCCCACGTCTCTTCCAGCAAATTCCTTATCCAGGAATCCGCATGGTGAATGATAACCACCTCATCATAGTGGTCCGCCTTCAATTCCTCTTCAAGCAGGGGCAGGAAATCATTAACCATGTAAGATGGAACGATCTTGATCCGGACCCTGTTTGCGGTAGCCTCTTCAATGGCATTCCTGCACTTTTCAAGGTTGCCCCTTGCCCTCGAAGAATTCTCAGAAATCCATGCTATTCTTGCCCTGCGCGTCTCTTCCGCTTCCTCTTCAGTTCCCCCGTATTCCTGCAAGTCGGGCGGAACCGGCTCTAGGACATGAAAGAGCGTGATGTTACATGGTTCTTTAAGGCCCTTCACGTAATCTATTGTTCCCGTCGTAGTTATCTCATGACCATCATGGCAGATAAGAATCTTTTTCATCTTACTCACTCCTTTTTACCCGTATCAAATACCTCACAGGGTTTCCATTAAGTTATCTTGCATCCAGTTCTTACATTAAACATGCATCGGAGGGATTCAAGGCGTGAAAGAAAAAGTGATTTTCCCTATTTCAAATCTAACATAGCAGAGTTAAGCCCGCCGTTTTTCATGACCACCACGCGCGTAGCAAGCTGTTTCGTTTCACCCCTGTCATGGGTGACGTAAATCAGCGTGAAACCTATTTCTTCCTGGAGTTCGCATATCTTTTCCCCGAGCCGCCCTCTCAGGTCCCAGTCTAAGCTTGAAAGGGGCTCATCCATCAAAACAAGCGGGGGCCTTGCCACAAGGGCCCTGGCAAGGGCAACCCTTTGCTGCTGGCCTCCCGAAAGTTCTCCTGGCATTCTTGATTCCATACCTTCAAGGTCAGTCATCCCTACCATCTCGCCAATGCGCACCTTGCGCTCCTTCCTGCGCAGTCCCAGAGCCTTCAGGACAAACTCCAGGTTCTCATAGACGCTCATGTGGGGCCAAAGGGCCAAGTCCTGAAACACAAAACCTATAAGCCTTTCCTCAGGTGGCACTATGACTTTACCACTGTCTGAAACAAGGTTCCCTTTAATGAAGATGCGGCCCCTGTCAGGTGAAACAAGTCCTGCCACAAGCCTTAAAAGGGTAGTCTTTCCACAACCAGAAGGGCCAAGAAGCACGAGTCTCTCACCAGTTTCTATCTGGAGGTCTATATCCCGCAAAACGAGGCGGCCATCGAGGTATTTTGTCACGCACTCAAGTCGCACCATAGCTGTAACCACACCTGTTTACTCGTTCCACTGAAAATGCCACAATATGGCAGATGGAATAACGACAGACGCCACCATCAACATGCACAAGGCAGCTATCAGGCTCGGGCTTCCATTCGCCATCAGGGTAAATATCCGGACAGGCAGCGTCTCACACCCCGGTGGATAAACGAGCATGGTAATGTCGGTGTCCCTTAGACAAAACAGGAATACGCAAAGCCAAGCAGCAAAGATACCTCTTTTGGCAAGTGGCGCCAGGACGAAAAGCATCCTTCTGAGCCAGCCCGCGCCCGCCATCTGTGCCGCCTCTTCCATGGAAGACGGAATGAGATGAAAATCGGAAAGTATTATCCGGCTCGAAAGCACGTAATACCTACCAGCGTAACCGAATATTATAATAATCATGCTTCCGTATACAAACTGTGTCCAACTGTTGTTCCACATGCTTATCAGGCCTATTCCCAAAACCGTGCCTGGCAGGGCGAAGACAAAGAGGCTGGTAATATCTATCAGCCTCCAGCACCATAATGACCTGTTTTTAATAAGATAGGCTGACAGGAAACCTGTCAGGGTCAGAAAGGTTGCACCTATGAATGCGTAGACAAAGCTCCTCAGCATGGAATCAAGGCCCAAATCAAGGGCCTCCGCGTATGCTCCTGCCGCCACAGACCTTGAAAACAGGGAAAAAAGCGGAAGAAAAACCAAGAAAAGGGCAAGACAGACCGTCAGCCAAAAGAAAATCCGCAGCAGCCTTCCGAGGCTTATCGTCAGCACCTTGCTGCCCGGAACAAGGCCCCGACCCCGAGTGAAAGAGGCATTCCTCCTTGCGTAAAGGGCCTCGACAAATAGGAGCAAGAGTGCAACCAACGCAAGGGGCACACTTGCTGCCGTGGCTGCGCCAAATTCGTAAACTGCACTGAACTCGGTAAAGCTTTCCGCAGCAAAAACTTTAAACCTCAAATAGGAAGGAACACTAAACTCGCCGAGGCTTAAAACAAACACAAGGATCCCGGAAAGAACCACTCCCGGCCTTATGAGAGGTATTGTTATCCGCCTTAGTACGGCGGGCCAGGTGGTACACAACCTTGCTGCCTCCTCAAGCCTCGGGTTGATGGTCTTTAAAAAGGCCATGGTCAAAAGTATTGGAATCGGCAGATAAACCGTTGACAGGACAAGCACCGTGCCACCTATGCCAAAAACAAAATGAAACAATGCCTGGCTCGCGGGCAGGGGCAATACCTTTGCCATAAGACCCTGCCGTCCAACGAGTTCACTCCAGCCCACAGCCATTACATAAGGAGGAACAAGGATGGGAATACAGAAGACCAAGGACAGGAACTTTCTAAGAGGCATATCACTCTTGCCAAAAACGATGCCGAGGGGAACTCCCACTATGAGGGTCAACAGGCTGACAAGGGCCGACAAGATAATGGAATTTTCAAAAAGCCTCCACTCGTGCCTTGAGCCGAGGATGTGAAGGTAGTTGGAAAAGGAAAAGGCGCCGCCAGCATGAAGGCTTCCGGCAAGCATGAAAATAACAGGCAGTTCCCCACAGACAATAAGGACGGCGACCGCTGCCCATAAGGCAACTTGCCTAATCATTTAAACCCGGCCCACCTACTCAGAAGGGGTTGTATTTCGAGCATCTTTTCCGCCACCTTCTCGTAATCCACCTTCATGACCTTTATCTTGTCAAGGGGCAGCAACTCTTTCGGCACTTGGACTCCCTTGTGGAGGGGAATCTGGGCACAATCCGCAAAGGAAAGCTGCTTTTCAACATCTCGTGAAAGCAAGTAATCTATAAGCCTTTTGGCTTCCGCGGGATGCGGACCTCCCTTTATCATCACAACCACATTGGGCACAATGAAACAGCCGAGGCCACCTCGTTGCTGGTCCGGGTAGATCATCCTTACGTCCCTGCCCTGTCTCATGCGATTTACCGCATCGTCACTGTCAACGAGGCTGAAATCATACTGCCCGGAGGCCACGAAATCCGCACTTTCTCCATTGCTTGTAGAGACGGCGACCTGGTTCGCCTTTAGCGCCTCCATGAAAGACTCCGCCTTCTTATTACCCAATACGGTGAACAGGGCCGCGACATGCGAGGTGGTAGTCCCAAAAAGTGGATTTGCAATGACTGCCCTGCCCTTCCACTTTGGAGAAACAAAGGCGAATATCGATCTGGGGATATCCTTTAGGCTTTTCTTGACTATGAGTACCCTAGCCCGTGCGGAAAAACCAGTCCAGTAGCCGTCCTTGTCCCTGAAATATTCAGGGATTGTCTCGGCATTTTTGGACACGTACCTTTCGGCTATTCCCTTTTCCTTGAGCACCTGGGCCCTTATAGGTTCGTTGGCCCAATAAACATCGGCCTGTGGGTTTCCCTTTTCCGCTATTAGGCGGTTCATAACACCCGTACTCTTGGCCTCTTCCGTATCGTAAACCGCCTTTACCCTTATACCTGTACGCCTTTCAAATTGCCTCAGTACAGGTTCTGCAAAGACCTGGTCTTCCGACACGTAAACCACAACTGCCTTGCGGACACCAGGCTTTTGCTTACCGCAGGAGCTTATCAGACCCACAAAAATAATTAGCACGCCCGCAAGAGCAAGCGTTGACAGGACTTCTCCAACAGCTCTCTCTCCTTGCATGCTACTTATAGGCCTCTACCGTAAAATTGTCGAAAGAGGTGACTGCGTCCGACTTGGTCCAGAGTCCTACACCTCCTCCTTTTTGAAAACGTTCATCAGTGCCTTCAAGGTACTTTTTCCCATCAAGATAGCACTCGTATCGATCTCCCTTCTGAACGATAGTCATGGAATGCCAGCCAGCCTTCAGGGCAACCCTGGCACTGTTCATCATCATCCTGTGGCCGTTGGCAACGCAGTACACGCGGAAATTGTCCTCAAGGGGATTAAAACGCGCCACATAATAATTGTTTCTGTCCCGGACTCGCCACATTATTCCGCCACCCTCGTCTATCCTTCCGCTAACAGGCCTGAACATGACCTTAATTGTGCCATCTACGAAAGAAACGTGGTCTGTCCAGCAAAGGTTGAATGTACTTGCAGAATTGTGATTGACCTTGGTAAGCGCAAGGACCTTTTGCCCGGAGGGAGCAGTCTTGTCCTGCACCACCTCCCAGGTGGATAATGGCCCGTACTGCATGGTGGCATCAACTTTCCAACCTTGAGGCAGTGCCCCCAAAGGAACATTTTCAAAATCGAGGAAAAGCCCTCTGACAGCATTACTATGAACTGTGTTATTGCAAAGACATGGACCCGGGAGTAAAAGAAATAAAGAACAAACAAAGAAGAGATAAAAAAAACGGGATTTTGTTGAAGGGCAACTCTTATTAGCCATAACTCCTCCTTTTTTCTGATGCTTAAAAAAGCAATGAACTTGTAGCACGGCTGCTCCCGCTCCTGCATGGACAATCCGGAAGCATATCATCGAGGAAACCGATGAAATCCAGGCAAATTTCCGAAAACCGAAATGAGAAAATGCCCAAAATTTTCTTGACAGACACCATAATTGAAGATAAAAAAAGTCTTAATAATCAATTTTATCTTTCACAACCATATTATTCCACTAATCTATAGGCTTGGCAACGATGCATCAAATATTTCCCAACACCAAAGTGGCCAAAACACTTCCCGCCCGAATCGTGGACCTTTATGTTCAAGGAATGCAATCCATGGGGATAGGGAAAACCCTATGGAAAATAATAGGCTTGAAGCTCTTCATAATCTTCTTTATTTTCAAGCTTTTTTTCTTTCCCGACATGCTTGATAGGTTCTTTGATACAGACGCTCAAAAGGCAGAGCACGTCTGCCAGGTCCTAACCAGCACAGACCAAAGCGTAGCAGGTAACCATCAACAACACCACTTACCAGGATTGAGGAGGTAGTAGAATGATAGAACAGATTGATCTCAGCACGGTCAATTGGGCGCGGGCACAGTTTGCCCTAACCGCCCTCTACCATTGGCTTTTCGTGCCCCTGACCCTAGGTCTCACCTTTTTGTGCGCCTTCTTTGAGACCATTTACGTCAAGACGGGCAAGGACGAGTGGAAGGAATTGGCCAAATTCTGGATGACGCTATTTGGTATCAACTTTGCGATTGGAGTGGCCACCGGCATCATCCTTGAATTCGAATTTGGCACCAACTGGGCCAACTATTCATGGATGGTGGGAGACATCTTTGGCGCACCCCTTGCCATAGAGGGAATCGCCGCCTTTTTCCTTGAGGCCACCTTTTTTGCAGTCATGTTTTTCGGGTGGAACAGGGTCTCTAAAGGCTTCCATCTCTTTTCCACCTGGATGGTTGCCATAGGCTCCAATCTTTCCGCCTTGTGGATCCTTGTAGCAAATGGCTGGATGCAGTTTCCAACAGGCATGGCCTTCAACCCGGATACTGCCAGATTTGAGATGCAAAACTTTTTTGACGTGGTCTTTTCCCCTTACGCAATCAGCAAGTTCACCCACGCTACCACGTCAGGATTTGCACTTTCGTCCTTCTTCGTAATTGCAGTCTCTTCTTACTATCTTGCAAGGCGGCGACACGTGACAATGGCAAAAAGGAGCATCGCCGTGGCGGCTGTTTTCGGTCTCGTGTCATCCCTCATGTTAGCGTTCACAGGTGACGAGGCCGCATTCATCGACGCCAAGCACCAACCCATGAAGCTTGCAGCCATGGAGGGGCTCTGGAACGGTTCGAGGAACGCCCCTGTGGTGGCCTTCGGGATTGTCAACGGCATGAAACAGCCGGGGGACTTCCAGGACCCATTCGTAGTCGAATTCAAGGTCCAAGGCCTCCTATCGCTCCTTGCAAACCGCCAGGCAGGTAGTTTCGTGCCGGGGATAAACGATCTCGTTTTCGGAAATAGGGATTACCACATAAGCGGCGTCACGGACATGATGAAAAAAGGCAAGCTGGCGGTTAAATATCTTGCCGAATATAAAAACGCAAAAAAGGCCGGTGACCTCTCCAATGCCTCAAGGGCCCTTGCCGAGTTCAACAAGTACAAAAAATATCTCGGCTATGGCCATCTCGACCTTCCAAAGGAGTCGGTTCCTCCAGTAGCAATAACCTTCTATTCATTCCACCTGATGGCAGCGGTGGGAACCGCCATGATACTCATCTTCTTCCTCTACCTCGTGTTTACCGCCAAGGGCACCATAGACAGAACAACTTGGCTTTATCCCATAGGAATACTCTTTTTTATTCTGGCCTACATTGCAGGTGAAGCAGGGTGGATTGTCGCAGAAGTCGGCAGGCAACCATGGGCGATCCAGGGGCTCCTTCCAGTGAAGATGGCGAGAACCGATATCGCACCGGTAAACGTAAAACTGACCTTTTTTATGTTTCTCGTAACCTTCACTCTGCTCCTGATTGCAGAGATAAAAATAATGCTGAAACAGATACAGATTGGCCCAAAAGGAGGTGAAGCAAAATGATTGGAAGCCTTGATACGGTCACCTTGCAAAAGCTATGGTGGTTGATAGGTTCTGTTGTCGGTTCCCTGTTCCTCTTTCTGACCTTTGTACAGGGCGGTCAAACACTACTATGGCAGCTTGGGAAAAACGAGACGGAAAAATCCCTGATTATAAACTCCATAGGAAGAAAGTGGGAACTCACCTTCACCACGCTGGTCCTTTTCGGCGGAGCGCTCTTTGCGGCCTTTCCAAAGTTTTATGCCACAAGTTTCGGCGGGGCATACTGGGTATGGATTGCAATACTCTTTACCTTCATAGTCCAAGCAGTTAGCTTCGAATACAGGAAGAAGCCCGACAACCTTTTCGGTTCCACTGTATACGAGGCATTCCTTTTCATTAACGGAACAGTTGGAATACTTCTCATTGGAACCGCAGTGGGCACCTTTTTCACGGGCTCAAACTTCGTTTTGAATGAATACAACCTTGTCAGATGGACTACTCCATGGAGAGGGCTTGAAGCTGCTCAAAACATCTTTAACGTGAGCCTCGGCCTTTTTCTTGTGCTGAATGCAAGGGTTCTCGGGGCTCTTTACTTGCTGAACAACATAGATTTCAGCGGCATGGATACGTTCAAAACCCGGACAAGGAATGCCATTCTATCAAACTTTATAGCAGCCCTCCCCTTTTTGCTCATCGTGCTTATCGGGCTTTTGACCATGGATGGCTTCAATGTGAACCCTGCAACAGGCACTGTCTCCATGATGCCTTTTAAGTACCTGAAAAACTTGGTGGAGATGCCCATCGTGCTGATCATCCTGCTTGCAGGGCTGGGACTCGTCATATTTGCAGTCTATTCCGCAAAATTTCAGAAAAGGGACAGCGGAATCTGGTTTGCCGGTCCTGGGACAGTGCTCGTGGGCCTGTCCGTATTTTTCACCGCAGGCTATAACCATACGGCTTTTTATCCATCCAAGGTGGATCTCCAGTCGAGCCTGACCATATTCAACGCATCAAGCTCCCACTATACCCTTACGGCGATGACTTACGTAGCACTCATAATTCCTGTGGTTTTGGCTTACATTGCCTACGTGTGGAAGCTAATGGACAGCAAAAAACTCAAGGCCGAGGAACTTGAAGGCCCCGAGGCCAGTGAAAACTATTAAATATTGAAAGGAGTAACACATGCAGGCTTTTCTTATTCTTTGTTGGGCAGCGACCATTATGGCGTCACTTCAAGGCTCTGTGACGCTTCTTAAAAAGACCGACCTCCTGTAACCTTAACGTCTTTCTATCTCCCGGTCCCAGATATTCCAAAAGGGAAAAATCAGGGGCCGGGCCTCTCTTACACCTATTCAGTCCTTTTTCGCCACTTCCTATTTCCCCTGTATTTTATAAAAATCCATGACCCATCCCGCGCGTGGATCAGTGGCACGGTGGGAATAAAAATGGTCTATGATAATTTTTAATGCTATAATAATGGTGATTCAAATATTGAGCCCTCCTGCGGCAATCCTGCACAGGCTGTCAAAATCAAATGGGGGCTTGTAGTGCATGGCGATATGGGTGCCATTCTCATGCAGGCCTTCAGGAACTGCTTTGCCATTATAGTGCGCTGATGCATCTAAAGGGGAAGTAAAAAATGGAAAAAATAAAACACCACAACCATTATCATGGTCATGGTCATAGTCAACACGATGGCAGTTTATTGTCTCCAAATGGTCAATACAGGGACCCTGTCTGTGGAATGAGCACGGCAGAGGAAAATAGTTTTTTGAAGTACATATACCATGGAAAGATATTTCATTTCTGCAGTGTTTCCTGCCTCGAGAAGTTCAAAAGGGAACCTGAAAGGTACGCGTCAGAAGATGCGGGCCATGAAACCAGGACGGCCTCCGTGCAGGGTAAAAAAGGCTGGCCGGGAACATACACCTGCCCAATGCATCCTGAAATAAGGAAGGAAGGCCCTGGCTCATGCCCTATCTGCGGCATGGCCCTCGCGCCCATAGAACCTGCCGAGGAAGAAGACTTGACGGAATATAACGACATGAAAAAAAGATTCCTTTTTGGCGCAATCTTTACTGTACCATTGGTGGCCATTGCCATGCGCTACATGTTTTTCCCGCAAGGCTTTATGGAACGATTCGCCTCAGACCGGACGTACAATTTTATTGAGGCGCTTCTATCCACCCCGGTAGTCCTTTGGGCCGGCTGGCCCTTTTTCAAAAGGGCGTGGGATTCACTACTTACCAGAAATCTCAACATGTTCACATTAATTAGCATGGGAGTAGGCGTTTCATACCTATACAGCCTTGTAGCCGCCTTTTTCCCTCAGATTTTCCCTGCCTCAGTAAAGACAAACGAAGGCACAGTAGGTGTGTACTTTGAGGCAGCGGCAGTAATAGTTGTTCTGATACTTCTGGGCCAGGTGCTGGAGATAAGGGCAAGGAGCCAGACAGGTGCTGCCATTAAGGCCCTTTTGGGCCTTGCCCCAAAGACCGCCCGCAAGGTCTTAGAGGATGGATCAGAAGAGGACATTCCCCTTGAAAAGGTAAGGAAAGGAGATCTTCTCAGGGTGCGTCCCGGAGAAAAGATCCCCGTTGACGGGGTGGTTGTAAAGGGGGCTACAAGTGTTGATGAATCCATGATAACCGGCGAGCCACTGCCGGTGGTCAAAAGGAAGGGAGACAAAATAGTCGGTGCAACCCTCAACACCACTGGCACCATTGTCATGAAGGCGCTGAGGGTTGGAAACGAGACCCTGCTTGCTCAGATTGTCAACATGGTGGCAGAGGCCCAGCGTAGCCGGGCCCCAATCCAGAACCTCGCGGACAAGGTTGCAGGGTACTTTGTTCCGGCGGTTGTATTCGTCTCAGTGGCCTCTTTTGTAGTGTGGATCACCGTGGGGCCTGAACCGCGCCTTGCCCACGCCGTGGTGGCGGCGGTATCTGTCCTTATTATAGCGTGCCCTTGCGCCCTGGGGCTTGCAACTCCCATGTCCATCATGGTGGCAACCGGCAGGGGAGCAAATATGGGCGTACTTTTCAAGAATGCAGAGGCCATTGAAAGGCTCCGGGAAGTAGACACCCTAGTCGTTGACAAGACAGGGACCCTTACCGAGGGTAAGCCAAAGGTTACCAAGCTTGTAACACTCGGTGATACAAACGAGACAACCGCAATTTTTCTGGCGGCAAGTCTGGAAAAGGGAAGCGAGCACCCCCTTGGCGCGGCCATCATTAAAAAGAGCCGTGAGTTGGAGATACCCCTTTCCCAGGCTGAAGACTTTACATCCCACACGGGCAAGGGTGTTACGGCCCAAATTGCCGGTATGGAGGTCGCCCTTGGGAACCGGGCCTTGATGGAGGCCCTTGGCATATCCTTCAAGGATGCGGCGTCCAGGGCGGAAGGGCTTCAGGTTCAGGGTGCTACCGTCATGTACCTCGGTGTCAATGGCAGGCTTGAGGCGCTTGTATGCGTCTCTGACCCCATTAAGGAGACAACTCCCATGGCAATTGAGGAACTACACAGGCAGGGCCTCAAAATAGTGATGCTTACGGGAGACAGCGAAAAGACCGCGCTCCATGTGGCTCGCAGGCTAAATATAGACAAAGTGATTGCAGAGGTGCTCCCTGAAGACAAGGCAAGGTACGTCAAGGAATTTCAGAAAAAGGGCAGCATAGTTGCCATGGCAGGAGACGGTATAAACGACGCCCCTGCCCTTGCCCAGGCCCACGTGGGAATCGCCATGGGAACAGGAACTGATGTGGCCATGGAAAGTGCAAGTGTCACCCTGGTAAAGGGAGATCTAATGGGAACAGTCAGGGCCATAAAACTCAGCAAGGCCACCATGAGGAACATAAAGCAGAATCTCTTTTTTGCCTTTATCTATAACTCAGTAGGTGTGCCTGTTGCAGCCGGGATCCTTTACCCCTTTTTCGGAATTCTCCTTAGCCCGGTAATCGCAGCCGCTGCAATGAGTTTAAGTTCCGTATCAGTAGTCTTCAATGCTTTAAGGCTGAGACTTGTGAAAATTGATTAGCCAACATTGACAATAGCCAAAATAAATGACGAACTGTTTTTGTACTTATGCCTGCTGTGGCAAGAGTCTCTCCGCCTAAAACCTGATAGCATTCTTTCCCTCTGTCATTTTCCGGGCAAGGATATTTGAGTTTAAGACGCAGTCGTTAAGGCTTACACCGCCTATCCAGTTACAACGGATAAATAGGTTGGAAAAGTGACTGAGCCATTGGCCGATCTCTTCAACCAGGGCCGGATGCCCCAGGTGATATTGGGGTATGGCCCGTTCCCACCTGAAGACCCGTACAAGGTCCGGGGCACCCTTAAGGCCTGTCAGGGCCTTAAGCTCTGTTATGGCAAGACCGGCTATTTCATGGTCACTCTTTTCAAGTATGTGCCTGTTCCTCATGCCTCCAATAAGGCACCTTACCAGGTGATAACCAATGGGGGCCCGGCCTTGAAATACGGACGAGTCCCAAAGGCCGCCAAGCACCTTTCGTGATTCGCAAAAAGGGCAGAGGAAGCCAAAGCCGTTGAGCGAGTTTTCCAGCTTTTCCCTTTTTATGCCAAGGGCACAAACTGCTATTGGAGGGTATTCTATCCGTGAAAAAAGAAAGGATAGCCTTGAAGAAAAGGGCCTTACAACCCTTGCCGCCTGAAAGGCAGGAAGAGAAAGCACAAGGTGCGTTCCGGAAAGGCACCTTCCGTCTGCAAGCTGAACCTGCCACTTGCTGTTGTCCCGCTCTACCCGCTCAACCTTTGCATTAAGTACTATTTCTTCGGAAAGTGCCTTTCTTAAAGCGCTTGCGAGATCTTCCATTCCACCGGGAAAGGACGTGAGCACTCCCCCTGGCCCTGCAGAAGGCCCCTTTTTTTTCGCCTTTCTTGCCTCTTTTTGAAGGGTTATCATGGCCCAGATGAGGCTTCCGTACCTTGTTTCAAGCTCGTGTATTCTTGGAAAACACGCCTTGAGGGAAAGACGTTCGGGGTTTCCCGCATAGATTCCGGATGCCATAGGGTCGATGAGGTACCTGTAGGCCTCATCTCCAAGGCGTCTTATGGCAAAGGCGGCAAGGGATTCGTCCCGCTCTCCCGTTCCAGGAGGAATAAAGAACTCTCCCACAAGACGCATCTTCCCATAGGGTGAAAGGACAGGAGAGGTGAAAAAGGCCCTTGGGGAGTCAGGCAGTCTTGCAAGCCGTCCGTTTCTTACCACGTAACGGATGCGGGAGGCATCGTTGCTTCTAATGCGAGTAACTCCAAGGGCTGCGGCAAGCTCCAGAGTTGAAGGCTTGTTGTCAAGGACGCCGTTAACGCCCCTCTCCATTACGAAGCCGTCTTCCCTTTCCGTCCACGCCTTGCCCCCTACCCTTGCCTCCGCCTCGAGGATGGTGATGTCCCATCCCTTTTGGAGCTGCTTCAGATACCAGGCCAGGGAAAGGCCGCTCATCCCCCCGCCGACTATCAAAACGTGCGCCATTTTTCCGGTTCCTTTCCAAGTATTCTTCATGCGATGATAACACTCCTTACGCCTTTTTCGTAGAAGTAATGGTAGAGCATTGTAAGGTTCGTTTAAACGGTATAATCTTCATGAAATCTCACACGAAAGTTGAACAGTAACTCCAGGACTGTGGACAAGAATTGAGGGGCATTTCATGGAAAAAAATCCAGTTCTTGAAACAATATATTCCAGGAGGAGCGTCCGGGAATTTATGAACGCTCCGGTAGAGGACGAACTTGTCATTGAAATCATCAGGGCGGGGATGTGGGCACCCTCTGGTCTTAACAATCAGCCCTGGCGCTTTGCCATCGTAAAGGGAGACGAGTTGAAGGCAAGGTTTGAACCACTTACCAGGTATTCCACGGTGATAAGGTCGGCAAGGATCCTCCTTCCAGTCTTCATCGACAGGGAGTCAATGTACCATCCGGTAAAAGACTACCAGGCAATGGGGGCATGCCTTCAAAACATGCTAATTGCCGCCCACAGCATGGGTCTTGGGGCCGTATGGCTTGGAGAGATACTGAAAAGCGACCAGGAGATCAGAAAACTCCTCGGCCTTGGAGATAACCTGGAATTAATGGCCGTTATTGCCCTCGGGTACCCTGCCCGCAGGGATCAAAAATCCAGGAGAAAAGACATGGAAGAGCTTGTCGTATTTTGCGGATAATGGAATGAAGGAAAAAAATGCACGTCAAACACACGTATTCAAGCCCCTTGAAGGAAGAAGGATCATCCTTGGAGTCAGTGGTGGAATTGCCGCCTACAAGGCAGCCGAATATGCAAGGAATCTCATCAACCTTGGCGCGCTGGTGAAGGTTGTGTTGACAGAAAACGGGGCGAAGTTCATATCTCCATTAACCTTTTCGGCCCTCACGGGAGACAGGTGTGTTACTTCCATGTTCGATGAAAAGGCCAAAAGCCCCATACCTCACATAAGCATAGCGAGATGGGGAGAACTGTTACTGGTGCTCCCTGCAACAGCAGACGTTATAGGGAAAACGGCTTGCGGTATTGCTGATGATCTCTTGACGACCCTATTTCTTGCCTTCAAAGGCAAGAGGATACTTTTCCCGGCGATGAATCCCGTAATGTATAACAACCCGGCAGTGCAGGATAACATAAGCAGGCTAAAAGACAGGGGCATCTCGGTTGCGGATCCAGACGATGGAACAGTGGCCTGCGGAGACACAGGGAAAGGCCGGCTGCCGCACTTTGAAATGGTGCTATATAGCGTAAGACAAGCACTGTCGAGACAGGATCTCGGGGACATGAACGTCCTGGTAACATCTGGCCCCACCAGGGAACCCATTGATCCTGTCAGGTTCATCTCAAACAGGTCTTCCGGCAAGATGGGACTAGCCCTTGCGAATATTTCGTCCATCCGCGGGGCAAGGGTAAGGCTCATAACCGGCCCGACTTGCCTCCCGCCTCCGGGCCATGTTTCGATAGACATGGTAGAGAGGGCAGATGAGATGGCAAAAGAAGTCCTTTCAAGGGCAAGTGGCATGGATGTAGTGGTTATGGCGGCGGCTGTATCGGATTATGCGCCCTGCTCCTATTCAGACAGCAAGTTAAAAAAATCTGACGAGAAAATAGTTCTTGAGCTCGGGAAGACCAGAGACATACTTCTTGAGCTTGGGAAAATTAAAACGCCGGGCCAGATACTTGTGGGTTTCTGCGCAGAAACGGAGAACCTTGTGGAAAACGCGTTTACGAAGCTAAGAAGAAAAAACCTTGATCTTATTGTGGCAAATGATGTAACAGAGCCCGGCGCGGGATTTGACTGGGACACCAACAAGGTCTGCCTTATCGACCAGGAAAAAAATGTGGAAGAGCTACCTCTTCTCCACAAAGAAGAAGTGGCGGACAGGATATTCGACAAGGTATTGGAATTGAGGTCCAAGGCAAGTTAGTCCATATCTTTCAGAAGTCCGAGTACCAAATCCGCTGTTCTCCTTGCAGCCCCCTTTTCTCCAAGCATATTTACCACCGTTTTGAAATCAGATAGCATTCTTTTCCGCTTCTGCCTGCTCTCCAGGATATCAAGAGAAGAGGCTGCTATCTTCTCTGGTGTTGCGTCGTTCTGGAGCAGCTCAGGGACAACTTCTTCTTGAGCAACAAGATTCACAAGGCTTACCCACGGCACCTTTATAAGTCCCTTGCCAACGTAGTAAGAAAGCATGGAAACCCTGTAAATAACCACCACTGGAGTGCCAATAATGGCAGCCTCTAGGGTGACTGTCCCCGATGCTGCGATACATAGGTCAGCAGCCCTGATTGCGGCGTAGGTCCTGCCCTCGACGAAAGAAATGGCCACAGGGTTCCCTGCAAGCGTCTCCTCGACAAATTTCCTCAGACTGCTTGCAGTCCCGGACCCGAGGGCAACACAAAAACGGAGCCCGGGCATACGTTTTTTCATTTCGGCGGCTGCATCAATCATAATCGGCAGATGACGCTCAACCTCGCCCTTTCTGCTCCCTGGAAGCAGGCATACAAGGCGGCCCTCATCCCCTAGGCCCAATTCCATTCTCAACCTTCTGCGGCCTATTTCCTTGATATTCATGGAATCTATAAGCGGATGGCCCACGAATGCCGCATCTATGCCAAAGCCCCTGTAAAATTCCTCTTCAAATGGAAGTATGACCGCCATCCTGTCTACAACCTTCTTGATACTCCTGACCCTACCCTGCCTCCAGGCCCATACCTGGGGACTGATGTAGTAAAAGACCGGAATACATAGGGATTTAGCATAACGCCCCATCAGAAGATTAAACTCAGGGAAATCAACTAGGACGAGCAGATCAGGTCTTTCTTTGCTGATCCATCCCCTCACCTTGAAAAAAGCAGAAAGAATCGGCTGCGCATGCCGGAAAATCTCGAAAAGTCCAACAACGGAAAGCCTACTGCTTGGCAGGATGACCTTGGCCCCAGCCCTTTGCATCCTTTTACCGCCTACACAATATATCTTCAGACCCGGTTCTCTGGATAGAAGCTCCCTTACAAGCCCTGAAGCATGAAGATCGCCAGATGCCTCGCCCGTCAGGATCAGTATCTTATTTCCAGACATCACGGATGCTGGCCTGGGACAGGGCCTCCCCTATGGCCCGGTTGATTCTCAGGGCGAGGTCCAGCGCCGCCATCCCCGCCACACCGTCCACTAATGGACTCCGCCCATGTTTCACGTTTTCGACAAAGTCCCTGAGTTCCAGGTAAAGTATGTCAACGTCATCATGTCGGACAAACTCGGGCCTGATAGATAAACGCGGATCCGGAACACTTCTGTCAGCGGTAACAATAAGGTTGTTTTTTTCCGTGCAGTCAGCAGAAAGGTAGCAGCCCGGTTGAAACACCCTGATCCGCCTGAGATCGGTGAGGGAAATACGGCTCGCCGTAAGGTTAGCCGTGCAGCCATTTTCAAATATTACCCGTACATTTGCGATATCTATTCTCGGGGTTAGAACAGGGACACCGGAGGCGCGTATCTCTTTTATTCCACTCTTGACAATGGAAAGCACGATGTCGATGTCATGAATCATAAGATCAAGGACCACGTCAACGTCTGTAGCGCGCCCCTTGAAACCGCTAAGACGGTGGGCCTCTATAAACACCGGTTGCGTAACCCGCTCCATCAGCGTCACTATTGCCGGATTGTATCTTTCAAGATGACCCACCTGTATAATAAGGGATTTTTTCTCACCAAGCTCAACCAGGTCCCTCGCCTCTTGGGCAGTGGTGCTCATGGGCTTTTCAAGCATCAAGTGTATACCGGCATTCAGAAGGTCCTTGGCCACCTGATAGTGAAGACTCGTGGGCACCACCACCGAGGCCGCATCTATTGATCCAATAACGTCACCGTAATCAGTGAAGGCCCTAGTTCCCGCCTCCCTTGCTACCTCGATGGCCCGTTCCTCGTCCACATCAACCACTGCGACAAGCTCCACATCTTCCATTGCAGAGTATTTAAGGGCATGAAACCTGCCAAGATAACCCGCTCCAATCACCGCTACTTTCATCGCTGTCAAATCCCTATAACGCTGATTCCAGCGCTATCAGCAAGCCTTAGGCTTTTCTCCCGGTCAAAGAACAGGGATAGACCAGCCTCGGCCGCCAGCACCGCAGCACCGGATTCAATCATCGTTTCAATGGTCCTAATGCCTATTGAGGGGAGATCGAATCGCCTGTCCTGGTTTGGCTTGCATACCTTGACCACTATTGCCCCGTCCCTTGCAAGCCTGCCCCCCCTCCTTATGGTCTCGTCTGTGCCCTCTATGGCCTCCACTGCAACCACCACCTTGTCCTTTACAACAACACACTGGCCTATATCGAGCCCCCCGATCTTTTTGGCTATTTCAAGACCAAACTGTATGTCTGTCATCTGTTCTTTGGACGGCCTTTTCCTCGTTAACACCCCGGAGGGAAGAATGAGGTCATCAAGGAACACTGTGGGAGAAATTACATCTATGGCCTCCTTCTCAAGCTCGGACGCCACCTGCCTAAGTATGGAATCGTCAAGATGACCCTTCATTTTACGCCATAGTCCCAATGCCCTGACGTCCGGCCTGACATCCACAAAGAGCCTAGTCTTCCTTATGGTTCCAGCAAAGAAAACCATGCCTACGTTGTTTTCCTTGAAAAAGCCGATCAGCTTCCCGAGTTGTCCTATGTGTATCCACTTTACCATAGAACAGTATTTCTCAAGCTCCTTTGCGGTTTCACCCTTGTGACAAACAGCAAAGACCTCGTAGCCCCGGCGTACCGCAGACCTCGCACAAAGGATGGGAAACTGTCCGCCTCCCGAAACTATACCTACAGCTTTATCGGTTCCTGGTTTCAGCTCCATTCCCCGGACGGAACGCCTCTCTTGGAGTTCCTGATAAAATCTGTAAATTCCCGGACTTCAGCGGAACCGGGAAAGGCCTCGTCAGCCATTTCAAGGCCCTCAGTAATGGTCTGGGCCTTTTTAAAGACAATGCGGTAGGCCTCCCTGAGATTTTCTATGGCGTCCTTTGAAAAACCTGCCCTGCGAAGTCCAAGGACGTTTATCCCATGGAGGTGGGATCTCTGTCCCTGATATTTCACAAAGGGGGGAATATCCTTGTTCGCCCCTGACATTCCCCCGAGGAAGGCGTAGGCGCCGATACGGCAAAACTGGTGTATGGCTGAAAGCCCTCCTATCACCGCGTGTTTACCTATCTCCACATGTCCTCCGAGGGTCGCCACGTTGGCCATTATCACGAAGTCGCCTATCTCGCAGTCATGGGCTACGTGACAGTATGCCATTATCATGCATCTGCTTCCAACCCTCGTTACGCCGCTGCCCTTGGGGGTGCCGCGGTGAATGGTCACACTCTCCCTGACGATGGTGTTATCGCCTATTTCAACGGCAGTCAGCTCTCCCTTGTAGGTGATATCCTGTGGAGCCGCCCCGATAGACGAAAACTGGAATATCTGGCAATTCTTCCCTATGGTCGTCTTGCCATCTATCACCACGTGGGGTCCAAGCCAGCAATTATCTCCAATCACCACGTGTGGTCCAAGCACCGTGTAGGGGCCCACGGTAACATTTTCGCCAAGCTGGCATCCATGGTCTACTACAGCGGTGGGGTGTATATTGTTAGAATTTTCTGAAGGCATAATTCTTGGTTCTTCTTCCTGTAAATTTTATAGCATGGGCCCCAAAGGGAAAGGTTGTCAACGTGAAATCGCCGCCATGAGCACCGCCTCCACGGCAGTTTTTCCTCCTACAGAGGCGTTCCCCTCCATCTTCCACACGAGCCGTTTCCTCTTCAGGAGTCTCAATTCCATGTCAAGCCTGTCTCCTGGCCTCACGGGCCGTCTGAAACGCACTCCATCCATTCCCGCGAAAACAAACAACTTTTTCTCAAGTTCCTCGGGCGCGGTCTTCTTGGCAAACAGTATTCCCATTTGGGCCATAGCCTCCAGTATCAGGACCCCCGGCATTATGGGCTCGCCGGGGAAATGGCCCTGAAAAAAAGGCTCATTGATGGTGACGTTCTTGTAGCCCCGTATGAATTCGCCTTCCTTTATTTCTTCTATCCTGTCCACCAATAGAAAGGGATACCTGTGAGGAAGGAGATTCAAGACCTCGAATATGTCATGATTGTTTTCTTTTCCCATGGTCTTCAAGCCTCTCCAGCCTTTTTTTAATATTTCTGACCTCTTTCAGAAGATCAGGAAGCCTTTTCAGAACGTTGACCATCCTAAGCCACTTCACGTGAGCCATGGCAGGTATTCCGGATACGGTTTCCCCTGGCCCTATCGATTGAGGGACTCCCGACTTGGCGCCTATCCTCGCCCCATCACCGATTTTAATATGGCCCACCACTCCCACCTGGCCACCCATCATGACGCCTGAACCCACCTTTGTGCTTCCGGATATTCCTACCTGACTAACGATTACGCAGTGTTTCCCCATACCTACATTGTGGGCTATCATAACCAGATTATCTATTTTCGTTCCCATCCCGATCCGTGTCTCGCCCAGAGCGGCCCTGTCTATGGTGGTGTTGGCCCCGATTTCCACGTCATCCTCTATAACCACAATACCTATCTGGGGAATCTTGACCATGCCATCGGGACCCTGGGCATAACCAAATCCATCTGCACCAATGACAACCCCCGCGTGTATCCTGACCCTCCTGCCAATCCGGCATCCGTCGTAAATCACCACATTTGGAAAAATAACGGTCTCGTCCAGGACTTCCACGTCCTTCCCTATTACAACACCTGGATATATATGTACATGGCGCCCTATGGTAGACCCCTCACCGATTACAACACCGGCTTCGATGGTAACCTCCTCGTGTATACAGCATGAATGAGCAACGGACGCACCCGGAGACACGCCCCTTGGAACAAAGACAGAATGGACGAAATAATTAGCAACTAAGGCATAGGCCAAGTACGGGTCCCTGACCTCGATAACATTTGGGGGCAGCTTCTCAGGCCAGGATTCCGGCAAGATGAAGGCCCCCGCACGTGATGAATAGACCTTTTGGGCCAACCTATGGTTTACGGCAAAACTAATCTGACTGTTGGTTGCGTCATCAAGGCTCGATATCCCGGTTACTATGAACTCGGGGTCTCCCCGAACCCTTCCTCCAACAAGTCGAGCGAGGTCGGAGAGACTGGCTTGCCTTCCTTCCACTAAAAATTACCTCCCATACGGAATTCCCAGTTACTCTTGTCATCGCCGGGATGACGGTCAAAATTGTACCCCCATTCAACACGAAGGGGACCCATGGGAGAAAGCCACCTTATACCGGCACCTGCGGATTTTCTGAGATCGGTAATATCAAAACCCTCGTCTGTATCCTTGCCCCATACGTTACCCATATCGAGAAAGACCACCCCATTGAGTCCCATTTGCTTGAGAACGGGAAAAATCACCTCGCTTTGCAGATAGCCCATGTACTCGCCACCGATGCGCTCGTCGGTCTCCGGATCCCTCGGGCTTACGTCCCCGTACTTGTAACCACGGATGGAATCAAGGCCACCCAGGAAAAACCGCTCGTAAACAGGCAGGGAACCACCCGGACCGTCCATGACGTATCCAGCGCCAAATTTCATGTGTCCCGTAAGGAAACGCCACAAGGGATGGTAATAGCCCAGCTCTCCCTTGAATTTCAAAAAGGATGCGTCGCCACCCAAAACACCCCCTGCATATTCCATTGAGATATCGCCCTTCCAGCCCCTCGTGGGATTGAAGTAGCGGTTGCGAGAATCGTAGTTGAGCCCCGCACTCAGTGACCTGGTGGATTTTATGTCCATGGAATTTTGTATAATGTAGGAGGCATTATCATCTATGTCCGAAAGGTCGGTGTTGTCAACCCGGCCCCCGAAATAGAAATTGAGATTGTCCGTGAGGGGATAGCCGAAGCGCAGCGCGCCTCCCACGCTATCTTTCGTATAGTCGGAGTAATCATACTCCCAATTGTAAAGATCGAGCCCGAGGGAAAGCCTAGTATCCTGGAAGTAAGGCTCGTAGAAACTCAATGAAAATCTCTGGGTGCTTCCGCCTATTGTGCCCTTGAAACTCAAGGTCTGGCCCTTGCCCAGAAAATTCCTCTGGCTGATCTCGCCCATGAGTATAAGGTTGTCAACCGAGCTGTACCCCGCCCCGATGCTGAATGTCCCAGTGGGCCTTTCCTTTACCTTCACGTCTAAATTCATGTGGGACTGGTCCTGGGCGGGTTTGGGCGTAATATCAACGTCCTTGAAGTAACCAAGACGCCTTAGCCTGTCGTTGCTCGTCTTGAGTCCGGTGGCGCTGAAGGGCTTAAGCTCCATCACCCTTAGCTCTCTCCTGATCACCTTGTCCCTTGTCCTGGTATTGCCCTCTATGGTTATGCGGTTGAAATAGACCTTTGGCCCCTTGTCTACCAAGAGTGTTATATTCACTACCTTCTTTTCAGGATCCTTGACAATCCGAGGCGTGATGACACAGTGCGCAAACCCCTTGTCTGCATACATGTTAGTCAGGGCCATGATGTCCTTTCTTAGAATCTCCTGACTGAAGTAATCCATGTTCTTCAGCTCCAAATGGCTTAGAAGCTCGTATTCGTCCTTAAAGAATTTCTGCTTGATGTTTATCTTCCCTACGCCGTAACGCTCCCCTTCATGGACGGGAATTGTTATGTATATATCAGCCCCCTTTCTCTCCACCTTGGGCTGACCCACCTTCGCATCCACGTAACCGTGGTTGTGATAGAACGCCGTAATCCTTCCCACATCCCGCTCGAGGGCGTCCCACTTGAGAATTCCGGCCTCCCCCTTAACAAGCCCCACTATGTTTCTGAGGCTTGGGGTCCACCAGGGTTTCTTTTCCGTGACCTCCATTATCCCCTTGAGCTCATCCTGAGAAAACGCCTTGGCTCCTTGTATCTTTATCGATTTTATATGGACCTTCTTGCCCTCTGTTATCTCAAATACCACGTCTGCCGCTTCATTGGAGACAGGCCGCACCACCACCGAAACGGTAGTGCCAGCATACCCCTTTCCTGCGTAAAGGGCCTTGATCTTTTCCGCGTTTTCCTGAAGACTCTTGTCCTTTATGACTGTGTAAGGCTTCAGGTCAAGCACATCCTTGATCTTGTCATCCGCAATCTCCTTGTTACCCTCGAAGATTATTCTCCTGATAGCAGGCTTTTCCCGAACCATGAATGTGACTATTTTACCTGCGGAAGTATCCTGCACATCCACTTCGACATCGTCAAAATAGCCCATCTTGTATATGGCTTTTATATCCCCGGCTATGGTCTTCGGATCGTATTCGGAGCCCTTTTCCGTGCTAATGTTAGCAAGAATGGCATCGGTGCCAACTCTCTTGTTGCCCTCCACCTTGACTTCCGCCACCTTGAAGGGAAGGGCAAAATCCTCTCCTACCTTGATGCATAGAAGCTTGACGAGATTCTCAAGTTTTTCTTCCGGTCCCTGCACAAAGGCAACCATGGGCTTGTGCTCATCAGCCGCCTTCGTGACGACGAAAAAGTCGAGGCTTACGACCGTTCCGAGCTTAGACACCGTGCCATATATCCCATAATCGGCACCCTTTTGCCTAACCGCCTCCTTTGCCGCAACCGGGCTGGCCGGGGTTTCGTTGCTCAAGATAACCTGCTGGCCCTTTGCCTCAAGCTCTGCGGCGAGACTGGTTCTTACAGTCAAGGCGAGTCCCTGAGCACCTCTCGGCCCGATGTAACCAGGAGTGAAAAGAAGTATGGAGAACGGGTGACCCATACCTGCAGACGAGCCGTTTGCAGGGACAGCCAACAAGACGGCCACCATAGCCACAAAGAGTAAAGAGACACCGGCCGAAAAACTGATTCTCAGACGGGCCATGTCAGGCCGCCTCATCCATCACAAAATCGGCGAGCCCTTCCCTCGGAATTTCGTAGGCCCTGCCTGCCTTCAACCCAATACACCGGTCTGTCATGGAGGCAAGATTCAAGTTGTGGGTAACGATTATCAGGGCCGCCTTTACCTCCTGTCTTATCCTGAAAAGCAGCTCGGCCACCTTTTGCCCAGCCTTTTCATCAAGGTTACCCGTTGGCTCATCGGCCAGGATAAGCCTCGGTGTTCTTATCAGGGCACGGGCCAGGGCGACCCTCTGTTGTTCACCGCCGGACAGTTTTTTCACATTCAGTTCCTCTTTCCCTCCGAGGCCGAGGTGAGACAGCAACTCCCTAGCCCTGTCTCCTGCATCTTTTTTGGCATCACCAGCAAGAAGGCAGGGCATCATGACATTTTCCATGCAGTTGAACTCTGGTAAGAGATGGTGAAACTGGAAAACAAACCCGATTTCCCTGTTCCTGAAGGTCGAGAGCCTCCTGTCAGACCAGGAAAATACGTCTTGTGAAAAATGCAAAATTGTCCCTTCTGTAGGACGATCCAGGGTGCCTATCAGGTGAAGGAAGGTGGTTTTGCCCACGCCTGAGGCACCCACGATAGACACAGACTCGTCCTGGTAAAAGGTGCATGAAAGATCATTTAGCACCACAAGGGACTTTCCTTCCAGGTCATAGGCCTTTTTTATGGCTCTGGCCTCAACCGCCGTATTAGTCTTTCGCTGTACTATGACTCAGGCCTCCCTTCCAGAAAGGTTGAAACGGGAACTTAGAATTTCAGGATTTAACGCTGACAAGTGATAACAAATATCACAGGGGCAATCAAGCACGGAGTTTGTCAGTAGTCTGGTATGTCGGAAAAGGCGTCCTTGGCCTTCTGGAGTTCCTTCCTTATCCGCCGTTTGTCGTCTTTTTTCTTCGCCTTTTTCAGGGCATGGGAATACGCTTTAACAGCATTCTTGAACTCTTGCCTTGCAAAGTACAAATCTCCCATGTGCTCGGCAATGATGGGATCATCGGGGACCAGCGTACGAGCCTTCTTAAGATATTTGAAGGCCTTCTGAAATTCCTTTTTCTTGAAATACAACCATCCGAGGCTGTCTGAGACAAAGCCGTCCTCTGGAACGAGAGTCACCGCCTTTTTGAGAAGCCTTTCAGCCTCATCCAGGTTCCTGCCAAGTTCGGCATAGGTATACCCAATGTAGTTAAGGGCAGGGACATAATCCGGATGTGATCTGAGAATTGTCCTTGCAAAGCTTATTGCCACATCCTTTTTGCCCATGTTATCGAGAAGCATTACAAGGCTCATGGCAAGGGCCTTGTTATCCGGGTTTTTCTTGATACCACTTTTCAGGACATTCACCGCCCTCTCGGGCTGGCCGATCTTTTCGTAAAGGGAAGCAAGGGCTGTGTAGAGATCAACCCTTTGAGGATTGTCCGCAACGGCCTTTTCAAGCGCAGAAACTGCCTTGCCCTCATTGCCTTCCTTAAAAAACAGCCGGGAAAGCCTTATGACTGCATCCACGCCGGTTTCGCTACTCTCGGGAATGGAAGAATAGATGCGGGCTGCCTCCTTATCCCGTCCAAGGCGTTCAAGGGCAAGACCAAGATAAAAATTCACCTGGGAATTATCCTTCATCCTGTGCCTGAGCCCCTTAAGAATATCAAGGGCCTGCCTCGGCCTGTCGAGTTGAAGAAGCACGAGGGATAGCCTAAACTGCACATTTGCATCAGATTTTGCTATGCGCCTGAGAACCCTTATCTGCTTGAGCGCTTCCTTTTCCCTGCCATTTTCAAGCAGGAGAAACAGCAGTCTCTGCCTTGCCTTTATGTTGTCATGCTGTCTCAAGATGACGGCCTGATATGTATTCATGGCCTTTTTCACCTTGCCCTGTCTTTCGTAAACATCCGCAAGTTCGAAGAGTGCGGGAGTAAAAAAGGCGTTCTTTTTCAGGGCAAGGTTGAGGTATGACTCGGCCTCGGCGTATTTCTTCCTGTCCTTAGCCATCCTTCCGAGAAAGTAATAAGCCATAAAGGCCTTACGGGTGTTCAGCCGGGCCGCCTTTTCGAGAAAACACCTCGCCTTGTCATAGTTATGCGATTCTGCATACAGGGTCCCAAGCACAAGTAGGGCCTGGTCATTGTTTGGATACTTGACCACCACCTCCTCAAGCACCTGACGGGCGTCCTTTGTCTTGTTTTCGTGTATTAGAATCTTGGAAAGCAAAAGCAGGAGATCGATATCGTTTGGATTAATCTCCAGGGCCCTTTCTATCCATTCCTGCGCCTCGTCGAGTCTCCCAAGCCTGACAGAGACCTTGGCCAGGGCCTTAAGGACCTCCGTTGAGCCTGGATCAAGATCGTAGGCCTTTTTGTACCAGCTGTTCGCCTCAAGTAGATTACCATCGAGCTCCTCCTTAAGACCCATCATGTACGCAGTATAGGCTCCTGACCTTGATTCAAGGGAGGTAGACATTACAGGGCTGCACATGAGCATCCAGAAAAGTGGCGACAGCAATACAAGATACATTATTACCTTTCCATAGAAACGTGTTGGCTCTGACATTTTCATCTCGATTGTTCAGGCAGACTCAGCACCGGGAATTATATCAGGGAGCGAGGCCTCAAGGAACTTGCCGAGCTTCTTTTTAAGACGCGACTCGATCTGCCGCACCCTCTCCCTTGAGACCCCAAACCTTTCCCCGATTTCCTGCAGGGTCTTAGGGTCTTCTGCAATGAGCCTTTCCTGGAATATGATCTTCTCCCTGTCTTTCAGGGCAGAGGCAAATTCTTTCAGTTTCTCGTGGAGCTTTTCCTGCATTTCCTGGTTGGCTACCACCTGCTCTATCTCGGGTTCCCTGCTTGGCAAAAATTCCATGTAACTGTCCTCTGAATCATGCTTCACAGGCGCGTCAAGGGATACCTCCCATGAGCCCATGCGTTGCTCCATGTCTATCACGTCCTGCTCGGAGACGTTAAGACGTTTGGAGATAAGCTTGGGAACAGGCTCAAACCCAAGGGCCCTTAAACTTTCCTTCTCTTTGTTAAGGTTATAGAAAAGCTTTCTCTGGGCCTGGGTGGTGCCAATCTTTACCAGGCGCCAGTTGTCCATGATAAACTTGAGTATGTAAGCCTTTATCCAGAAAGACGCATAGTAAGAAAATTTCACACCCTTGTAAGGATCAAACTTCTTGATTGCGTGCATGAGACCGACATTGCCCTCTTGCACGAGGTCCAAAAAATTCTGCATCCAGAACTTCTGGAAATCCAGGGCGATCTTTACCACGAGTCTCAGGTTAGCCGCAGCGATCTTATGAGCCAGGGCCGGGTCCTTTGTTTCATGGTATGCCTTTGTAAGGGCCTCCTCTTTTTCGCGTGAGAGAAGAGGATACCTGTTTATCTCAGCAAGGTACCTCTGCAGATTATCTGCCTCTAAGGGAATGAGATCCTTGGACCTGCTGACAGCCGGGACCCTCGCGGTCTTTTTCAGCCTCTTCTTTTTTATGCCTCGCCTCTTTTTCTTTTTGCCTGCTGGTTTCTCTGCCATATTCCGCCTAAAGCCTTGCTATCACACCCTTGTTGACCTCTTTCATCTTTTCCGTGCCTTCGAGAAGCTCAACCAGCCTGAGCGCAAACTCGAGAGCAGTACCAGGGGCCTGGCTCGTAACGAGCAACCCGTCGGTCACAACCCTTTTGTCAGAAATGCGGGAATGCCTTACCGCCTCCCTGCAAACGGGATGGCAGGTTATTTCATGCCCCTCGGCAAGCCCGTGCCTATCGAGGACTGTAGGGGCCGCACAAATGGCACCAACCATGCGCCCCTCGTCTATCTGATTCCTGAGCATGCCAATCACCCGTCCATCTCCTGATAAGGTCTCGGTGCTATCCAAGCCGCCAGGCAGAACAATCAGGTCAAATTTATCATCCTTTATCTCGTCAAGGCTTACATCTGGAACTATCTTGATACCTCTTGCTGACGCGACTGGGCCGTTTTCCACTGCCGCGATCCTTATATCAATTCCGGCACGCCTCAGAATATCCACTACTGCAACTGCCTCGAGTTCCTCATAACCAGGCGATAGTATTATTACAGCCTTTTTAGACATCTTATCCTCCACATGAAATTCTTATTTTACTGCTGCAAAGACCACTGTCATCAAAATCATAACAGGCTATGGTGGCCAAAGCGGAACTACTTACTTGAAGCCTCGCCAAAAACCACTATCTTTTAAATGTCCGTAAGGCGGATTCCAAATTGCAATATTATTATATTCCAAAAGATATTACAAACTTTATGGCGATAGATAAAAAGGACCAAGAAAAATCATTACCGAGGGTCGCCCTTATAGGCAAGCCGAATGTTGGCAAATCCTCTCTCTTCAACCGGCTTACGAGGTCCAAGGCTGCACTTGTCGCCGATACCCCGGGTCTTACCAGGGACAGACGTTACGCAGAAGCAGACCTTGGTAGGTGCAAGATCACTCTCGTCGATACGGGAGGAGTGGCGCTTAACATCGAAGATCCACTTTATGAAAGTGTTGGAGAACAGACAAAAAAGGCGATTAATGAGGCGGACGTACTAGTAGTCATCTTCGACGGTCCCCAAGGCCTGAGCCCTGACGATATTGACATCCTCGCCATGGCAAGACGCTCAAGGAAGCCACTGATTGGAGTAGTTAACAAGATAGACTCTGAGCAGAAGACTACGGTGCTTTCCGATTTTTTTGAAACTGGCCTATCAACCATACTTGGCATCTCAGTAACGACAGGGAGGGGAATAAGAGGCTTCAAGGAAACACTCTGCGCCCTGTTGGCAGAAAGGGCCGAAAGGGGAAAAGGCAGGGAATACCCAGGGGCAATAGAAGGCAACAGCCTGGAGGATGTTGATAGACCAAGAGTCTGCGGGGAGGATAACTTCCCTGTGAGGGTCAGCATCATAGGCAGGCCCAACGTGGGCAAGTCTTCCCTGTTAAACAGGATACTTGGACAGTCGAGGATGCTTGTTTCCGACATTCCTGGCACCACGAGGGATGCCATTGACTGCATGGTTCAAAGGCCCGGATACCGGCCCCTGACGTTTGTGGATACTGCGGGAATAAGACGAAAATCCAGGGTAAAGGACAAGATCGAAAAGTTCAGCGCCATAAAATCTCTCGATTCCATCAGGCATAGCCATATATGCCTGTGCATCTTTGACGCCGTCGAGGGCATAACAGATCAGGACAAGAGGCTTGTGGGATACACTGCAGAATACGGCAAGGGATGCATAACAGTGTTTAACAAGTGGGATGCTGTAAAGGAGGACCCCAAGAATAGACGTCTTCTCAACGAGGAGGCAAGGACATTCAGAAAAATAGTACCTTATGCCCCGCACCTAAACATATCGGCGCTTACAGGCAAAAACATTGATAAGCTCTTTGCCCTGATACACCAAGTCTACCATGACTATTCATTCAGGGTAACAACCGGCAGGTTGAACAGGCTGCTCAGACAGGCTCTTCTACGTAAAAACCCTCCGGTTACAAAGGGACATTACCTCAAGCTCTTCTACATGACACAAACCGGTACACGTCCGCCGACACTGACCTTTTTTGCCAATTATCCGGAACTATTTCCAGACCACTACAGGCGTTATCTGAGTAACTTTTTTAGAAAGGAACTTAATATACGTAACACTCCGGTAAAAATAATTTTCAGGGCGAGGTAGAAATGGCAAATATCATAAAGATTAAGGGAAAGCCGGTGGGAATATTCGGACTAGAGCTGTCTATAAACAGGGTAAGGACTCTCATGAAGGAAAGAGGTATAGATCAGCACGATGCGGCCCTGGAACTGCTCAGACTCGTGGAAAAGAAAAATTACGTGCCGGCTTCGAGCAGGCGGGATTACATATCTGCCTTCGAGGAACTTTTGGAGGGACGTGGATCCGGGAAGGAAGGCGCAAAAACCATCAGGATACTCGGGCAGGGATGCGTGGGATGCAGGCGCATGGAACAGATGGTCCTGGGAATACTGTCGGAAAGGGGAGTCGCAGCGGATATCTTTCATGTTACTGACAAGGACGAAATCCTGCGCTACGGCGTTGACAAGACACCCGCCCTCATCATAGGCGAAAAGGTGGTTAGCGCTGGCAAGATTCCATCGAGGGCACAGATAGAACAATGGCTTACAAAATGAATCAAAGCGCCACGTGGAGACCCATCCTGTAGTATATCTCCTTTCTGAGCCTACTAAGGTGCCCTGTTGATAGGTCTCTCGGGTGAGGATCGTCAAGCCTTATATCCCATGCCACCCGGGAAGGCCTATCACTCAGCATTATTATCCTGTCTCCAAGCTGAAGGGCCTCATCTATGTCATGGGTTATGAAAAGAATGGTCATATCGAACATCTGGTGTACGTTTACCATCTCTTCCCGCATCTGGAGCCTGGTGACAAAATCAAGGGCGCCGAAGGGCTCATCCATGAAAAGTATCTCCGGGTTCGTAATGAGCGCCCTAGCCACCTCTGCCCTGCGTCTCATGCCCCCGGACAACTCGTGTGGATAGTGGCCGCCAAAACCGGAAAGGCCAACAAGTTCCAAATAGTCCTCCACCTTCTTGGCTACATCACTTGAGGACGATTTAGACAAACCCATGGCAATGTTCTGAGCGGCAGTAAACCAGGGAAAGAGGCCGTCTTCCTGAAATACGCAGACGTGCTTGCTACCCGGGCCTGTTACCTCCTGTCCGTCTATGAGAACCGTGCCAGAGCTTGGCCTCTCGAAACCCGAAACGATCCTAAACATGGTAGACTTGCCACAGCCTGAAGGACCTACGAAACAGGCAAAGGTGCCAGCGGGAATGGAAAAGGTTATTCCGTCAAGGACCTGGCAGTCTTCGTACTGCTTGCACTGTGAAAGAAAACGCTTCCTCCGCCTTCTTTCAACGTAGGATTTCCTCAGACCTGTCACTTCTATCTTGCTCAACGCCTCACCCTGCTCCACTCAACGCTTGGCATCCTTTCGAGGAGCCTGATTATGTTGTCAAGGACTAGGCCGATGGCCCCGATCACCACCATTCCAGCCACAACCATGTCCATTCTCAGGGAATTCCTGGCATCTATTATCAGGTATCCGAGGCCTGATTTTACCGCTATCATCTCGGCAGCCACGATTACGAGCCATGCAGTGCCAAGGGTAATCCTCAGGGCAGTGATTATATCTGGAAGGGCCGCTGGCAGGATCACCCTCATATACAGTCTTAACCCTTTAAAGCCGAAGTTTTCCGCCACCCTGAGATAGGTTGTGCGTATGTTCAGCACGGAGCTTGTTGTGAAAACGATCAAGGGGAAAAAGGACGACAGAAATATGAGAAATATTGCGGGCTTGTCACCGATTCCGAACCACATCAAGGCCATGGGAATCCATGCCAGGGGTGAAATAGGCCTGAGGAACTGTATAAGGGGATTTAAGATGGCGCGAAGTTGGTGTTGCCTGCCGAGAAAAAGGCCAAAAGGAATGGCGGTCGCCACTGCCAGGTAGAATCCCCATGTCACCCTGAAAAGGCTCGCAATGCTATTTCTGTAAAGCTCACCGTTCGAAAGCATCTCCAAAAGGGCCCTCGCCACTGAAAGAGGCCTCGGGAACACAAACTCTGGCACACGAAAAAAGGATGTTACCGCCTGCCACGCAACAAGGAGCAGCAGGATCAGAGATAAAACACCGTACCTTTTTACCGCCATTTGTCGTAAATCCATAGTTCCGGAATTCTTTTTAAGAGGCCATACCTGACCATTTTCTTGCCTATTTCCCTGAATTCACTTTTTTCGGGCAGGATGTTTATATAACTTACCTCTTTTGACAGGAGGACGAGCCTTATTAGCCTTGGACTAAGAGAGAAAAACTTGGCAGCAATGTCTGCCGCCTCTGCCCGGTTCTTCTCTACCCACCTGCCCTGGAGATAGAGGCCCCTGATGAGGGCATTCATATCTTTTCTCCTCTTTTTAAGGGCATCCTTTCGCACGATAAGGACGCTTGATATAAACCCGGGCCATATCGCGGATATCTGCCTGAATATCCTTCCCACACCCATGACCCTTGCCTGCATGGCATATGGTTCTCCGACGATGTATCCGTCAATGGCTCCGGATGCCAAAGCCGAAGGCATATCCGGGGGCGGAAGCTCTACCCTTTTCACCTGGTGAATATCCACGTTGTTCTTCCTAAGCAGGGTCAACAGGGCCAGGTTCTGCGTACTAAACCTTATGGGTATTGCAACGGTCTTGCCCCTGAAATCCCTTACGCCTCTTATGGATTCAGCAGAAGAGACCACAAGGCCCGTGCCGTTTCTGTGGCCCAGGAGGGCTATTTCCACTGGAACCCCCTGATCCATCATGGATAAGGCAATAGGAGCAAGGATAAGAGCGGCATCAAGTTCCCCGCCCTTTACAGACTCGATCATGTCCGGCCATGATGTAAACTTCACCGGCATCACGCCCCGTTTAAAAAATTCGTCACGTTCCATGGCCACAGGGAGGAGGAGATGGCAGGTAATGGGCAGGTAACCCACTTTAAGCCTAGTTTTTCCCTGGATATGGCTATGCAGCGTAAAACGCAGCACGGAGATCAGAATGAGCCACAAGACTGCCAAGAGCAAGGCAAGGGTCTCCGGCCGGATGTTCTTTAGCTTATTTACAAGGTTCACAGCCTATTTATCGGCATTTTCCTTGCGTCTTGTAAAATTGTCAGCCACGGGCGCTACGGGTTTTTCTGTTTTCCACATGGCACCAAGCGGGCCTTGCCAAGGGTTGCCCGGAGTTTGATAAGCGTTTAGAGTATCACATCCAATCATTATAGGCTTTAGGCCAATATTTCATTCAGTTGCGGGGAAACAAATGAAAGATGTTGTCAATGTAGGAATAGTGGGTTTCGGAACTGTGGGAAGCGGAACCGCTAAAATACTCCTTGAGCAAGCCAATATCCTTAAAAAAAGAACGTCCACATCCATTAACCTCAAGTGGATATGTGACATGGATATCACTTCGGACAGGGGATTTCACGTACCGGGCCAGATACTGACTACAGACATTAACGACCTCATCAATGACCCGGAGCTTGACATCCTTGTGGAGCTAATAGGCGGAATAGAACCGGCCAAAACTTTCATTCTCCGGGCCATAGAGCTGGGAAAACACATCGTAACCGCCAACAAAGCCCTTCTCGCTACACACGGGTTCGAAATCTTCGAGGCCTCCCATAAAACAGGCGTGGAAGTGGGTTTCGAGGCTAGCGTTGGAGGCGGCATCCCGTGCATAAAGGCGTTGAAGGAAGGACTTGTCGCAAACAATGTCAACACGGTCCTTGGAATAATGAACGGTACTGCCAACTACATCCTTACCAGGATGACCCTTGAGGGGCTATCGTTTGACGATGTGCTAAAACAGGCCCAAAAACTCGGTTACGCCGAAGCGGACCCTACCTATGATGTCGAGGGCATAGACACTGCACACAAACTCGCTATCCTGTCAACCCTTGCCTTTGGCCAAAAGATCGGCCTCGGAGATATATACACCGAGGGCATCTCCAGGATAAAACCCGTTGATATCTCCTTCGCAACCGAGCTTGGCTATAATATAAAGCTGCTCGCCATTGGGAAGAAAAACGGCGAGGGAATGGCGGACGTCCGCATCCATCCCACCATGATCCCCAAGGATCACCTCCTTTCCCAGATAAATGGGGCATTCAATGCGATATATTTCATTGGAGACAGCGTAGGGAAGGTCATGCTCTACGGCATGGGCGCTGGCCAGATGCCCACGGGCAGCGCAATCGTCGCCGACATTGCAGACATCGCCAGGGACATTACAAAGGGGTGTCCGGGCCGGGTGCCCGCGCTTTCCCTGCCGTTTGCATCCATCACACCGCCTTCCATCAAGCCTGTGGAATCTGTTACCTGTAAATACTACTTCCGTTTCACTGTGATGGACAAGCCTGGGGTACTTTCAAGAATTGCCGGCATACTCGGAAATGAAGGTATAAGTATCAATTCTGTGGTGCAGAAAGGCAGGGCTGGAGGCGAATCCTCTGTGCCCATAGTCATGCTTACCCACGAGGCCCAGGAGGGCAAGGTAAGAAAGGCGCTCAAGGAAATTGACTCCCAGGGCTTCATTCTCGATGAAACCATGATTATCCGTATAGAAGACATGAAGGCATTGGAGGAATCGAGCCATGGCTGATGAAAAAACCATAGAGGACGGGCAGGAAATCCGGGAAGATATTGAACCAATTTCCCATCCCGTGGAAAAGTACGTCATCCTTATCGGAGACGGCATGGCCGATTTCCCCGTTGAAAAGATAGGGAACAAAACGGCCCTCCAGGCGGCAAGGACTCCATTCATGGATCTTCTTGCAAGGCTCGGGGAATTCGGCTTGGTAAAAACCATTCCTGATGAACTGCCTCCAGGCAGTGACGTTGCCAATATGGCACTTATGGGATACGACCCCCAAAAATATTACACCGGACGCGGACCCCTTGAGGCAGCGGCCATGGACATCAAGATGAATCCGGAAGACGTTGCCTTCAGGTGCAACCTCGTCACCCTCGGTTTCAGAGACGGCCGCGTCTTCATGGATGATTACAGTGCTGGCCACATCTCCACGGATGAAGCCATAGTCCTTGTAGAAGAGCTTGCAAGAATTGTAAAGAGCCGTTCATTTGAACTCTTTCCAGGTGTCAGTTACCGTCATCTTCTTCTGTGGCGGGGGGGGCCTGAAGGGCTAGACACCGTACCCCCCCATGACTATACGGGCCAAGACGTGACTGAAGCATGGAGGGTCTACGAAGAAGAGCCGCTACTGTACGAGGTATTGAAAAAGGCCGTCAACCTGTTTCACCGTCACCCGGTGAACATAAAACGTGTGGAACAGGGTAAGAGACCAGCCAACGCAATATGGCTGTGGGGACAGGGAAGAAAACCGGTGATAGCTACCATCCCGGACCAGTACGACATAGAAGGTTCTGTTATAGCTGCTGTTGACTTGATCAAGGGACTTGGTACCTGGGCGGGACTTTCTACGCCAGAGGTAAAGGGGGCAACAGGCTTCCTTGATACAGACTTTCATGCAAAGGCCCAGACCGCCCTTAATGAGCTTGCAGACAAGGACATTGTCATCGTACATGTTGAGGCCCCTGACGAGGCAGGACACATGGGCAATATAGAAGAAAAGATAAAGGCGATTGAAAGGTTTGACAAGGAGGTGGTGGGAAAGGTCTTCGACGGCCTAAAAAGCATGGACTGTTCTTTCAGGCTCATGGTAGTGACAGACCATTATACACCCGTTTCCATCAGAACCCACGCAAGGGGGCCGGTACCCTTTGTCGTTTACGACAGCCTCGAGGTCAAAGACAATCCCGGAGTGTTCTTTGACGAGGAGTGGGCAGAGAGATCGGGTGTCGTTTTCGAGGAAGGATACACCCTTTTCCCTCACTTTATAGGGGCAGAACCACGGTATGTAGAGCTTGATCCAAAAAAGAAGAAATAGGACTAAGAGGCCACATGAATCAGGAACAACCAGTTAAATGGGGCTCCCCTCTTATGTACAGGGTGATCTATGGAGACACGGACAGGGCAGGCGTGGTCTATTATGCAAACTATTTACGGCTTTTTGAGATGGGACGTACCGAGTGGATGAGGCATATGCTTGGGATCCCCTACAGGCAACTTGAGGATTCCGGAGTACTGTTTCCAGTGGTGGAGGCCTACCTCAGATACAAGTCCCCGGCAGGCTACGACGACTTTCTCGAGATACGCACCGCCCTCGAGGGTGCATCTCCCGTAGCCCTGACCTTTCGTTACGAGGTAAAAAAGGATGACAGGTTACTCGTAACCGGCTCAACAAAACACGCAGCGGCAGATTCCAATGGCAGGCTCATCAGGATACCGAAGAGGCTTTCAGACGCCCTATCGGCCTTGTAAAAAACACAGAAAACCTTCGCTGTTGATAGCACATCACCAGGCAGATAATGGCATACATTCCTGAAGACATCCTCCAAACCATTAGGGAAACGGCAGACATAAGACAGGTTATACAGGAATTCGTACCCCTTAAAAAAAGAGGCAAAAACTATGTAGGCCTATGTCCCTTCCATCCAGACAAGGATCCATCCTTTACTGTAAACGAGGATAAGCAGATATTTTACTGTTTCGGCTGTGGAGAAGGTGGAAACGTATTCAAGTTTCTAATGAAGGTCCAGGGGCTTTCTTTCCAGGAGGCGGCCACGACCTTAGCCCGGCGTTACGGGATAACCATTCCGAGCAAGCCCGTATCCGCAGAGAATAGACGCAAAAAAGAGCTTTCAGAGCAGCTACTTGATATAACCCTTGCGGCAGCGGAGCATTACAGGCAACAGCTCAGAAACTCGGCCTCAGCTCAGCCTGCCAAAGACTATCTTGAGCAGAGAGGTTTAGACGAAAAGACCATGGACGGCTTCTGCCTTGGATGGGCGGAGGATTCCTGGGACGGGCTAACTAACCTTCTGGAAGAAAAAGGATTCAGATTAGAGCTTGCTGAGCAGGCGGGGCTTATAATAAAAAGGAGAAACGCCCCTGGCTGGTATGACAGATTCAGGGGCAGGGTGGTCTTTCCCATCAAGGATCACCGGGGAAATATCGTGGCCTTCGGAGCAAGAACAATTGGACTCCCCGGCCAGGAGGAACAGCCAAAGTACATCAATTCACCGGAATCTCCCATCTACCATAAGGGTAAGATCCTCTACGGTCTTTTCGAGAACAAGTCCCCCATAAGAAAGGCTGGCCGTGGCCTGCTCGTGGAAGGATACATGGATGTTGTCAGCCTTGGACAGTTTGGTGTAAGAGAGGCAGTAGCGAGCCTTGGAACCGCCCTTACAGAAGATCAGGTGCAAAGGATGAAAGGGGTGAATAGGGACTGGATATTGCTTTTTGATGCGGATCAGGCGGGGCTGAAAGCCGCAACGAGAGCACTGCCTATTTGCTACAAGATGGACATACGGCCCAGAGTGCTTGTGCTCCCGCAAAACGAGGACCCTGACAGCTTCGTTAGGAAGGAAGGGTCTGAAGGACTCTACAAGCTCATTGACTCAGCCGTCTCTGGCATAGACTTCCTGATAAGCATGGGGAAAACTCACTTCGGCACTGACACAGAAGGGCGGCTTAAAACCATAGAAACCACACTCGAGGCCGTCTCCATGATAAGGGACCCTGTAAGAAAATCCCTTCTCGTGGGCCACATAGCACAGAGACTTGGGGTTAGAGAAGAAAGCCTATGGATGGATCTCAAGGATAAATCACGAAAGACACGCGTCTTCAGAGCAGGCTACAAGCACCGGAATAGCGAAGAAAACGGCACGGTAGAACCGACCGATAGCTTAGCGAGAATTGGCAACCATGCAGAAGAAAAAATCATGGGTTTTCTCCTCAGCTATCCACAATTCATGGGGAAATTCACAGAACTCAACCTCGAATTCTGGCTTGAAAACAGGGCGTTGAGCGAACTTTGGACCGCCATGGTGCACCTATATTCAATGACCGGGAGGATCAATCTTGCAGAACTTTACGAGCGCCTTGAACACGTTCCCGCGCTTCGTTCCGCAGCAATGAAGCTCGCGTCGGCCTTTCCCCCGTGCAACGATATGGAAAGCATGGTAAGAGACCTTGAGAATTACTGTTTGCAACGCAAGAAACGGGCCCTCAGGCTGCAACTTCTTCAACGGTTAAGGGACGAAGAGACGCAAGACTGTGAAGATTTACTGAAAGGCCTCCAGAGCCTCAGATAAAAAAATTTTTCGATGGAGGGGGTTCATGTCCCTAAAAAAAGGGGAAATAAAGAAGAGAAAGAGAAGCGGTAACACTGCTATTGCCATGGAATCGGAAACGCTTCCTGAAAAACGTGCCCCCGGCCCTGATCCCTTGCTATTTTTAGACCCTGAGAAGGCTTCAAATGGCCCTGCGCAGCCCCCTTCGGACAGTCTCTCTCCTAAGACCGCAAATGATCCCGTAAGACTCTATCTGAAGGAAATAAGCACTGGCAAAGTACTAAGCAGGGAGGAAGAGGCCGAGGTTGCACACCTGCTTGAAGAAAGCGAAAAAAATTACCTTTTCTGCGCCTTTCACATACCCTGCGTAGTGCATAGCACACTTAACCGCCTTTCGCGAACCGGGGAACCGGGTGAAGGGAAAAAAACGGATAAAAATATCCAGGAAGAAAGGTACGCAGGGTACAAAACTACTCAGAGCCTTCTTGAAAAAATCAGGGCCATAGAAGGCAAACGCACAAAGCTGATCGAGGAACTTAGAAACAGCCCGGAGGACCTGGATAGATTACAGGAGATATCTGAGGCCATAAGACGGATACCCTCTGAAATCCTGCAACTCCTCGGGCCGGGACGCATAGAAAAAACATTTCTACATGTTGTTAGGAGCAGCTTCGAGCAGTTCCTCAGAAACTCCTCCAACGAGACAATGAAGCACCTATTCCTTTCAACTGGACTTTCCGAAGAGGCACTTCACGAGGTGGTAAGGAGTTACTACAACGCTCTTCAGCGCACAAACTACGCCAGGGAAAAACTGGTAAAGGCCAACCTGAGGCTAGTGGTCAGTATTGCCAAAAGGCACGTCAACAAGGGTCTTCACCTCCTGGATCTTATCCAGGAGGGAAACATAGGGCTGATAAAGGCTGTTGAGAAATTCGAATACAAAAAGGGTTACAAGTTCTGCACGTACGCCACCTGGTGGATAAGGCAGGCCATTACAAGGGCCATTGCGGACCAATCGCGTACTATCAGGATCCCCGTCCATACCGTAGAAACACTGAACAGCATAGCCAAGATAACCAGGGCATTTATTGCAGACGAGGGACGGGAGCCCACGGCTTCGGAGCTGGCGGCAATCATGAGAATTCCAGAAAAAAAGATGGTAAATATCCTACGCCTTTTAAATCAGCCCCTGTCCTTAGAAAGCCCAGTTGGAGAAAAAGACGGGTGTGAACTGCTTGACTTCATAGAGGACAAAAACGCCCTTCCGCCCGACGAGCAGGCCATCCTGTCAAACTTGACAAGGCAGGTACGGCTGGCCCTTTCCACCCTTTCCCCAAGGGAGGAAAAGATACTGAGAATGAGATTTGGCATAGGTGAGGACTCGAACAAGACCCTGGAGGAAGTAGGCAGGGACTTTGCCGTAACAAGAGAAAGGATACGCCAAATAGAGGCAAAGGCCCTAAAAAAGCTAAGACATCCGAGCAAGAGCAAACTCCTCAGAAGCCTCATCAAGGGTTAAAGCAGACAAGAAAAGGGCGGCATCATGCTCCATCTGTCGCGCCGCCCCTTTTCCCGCAAGATCAGGAGACCTTTACCTCTATTTGCTTTGGCTTTGTCTCTTCCGTCTTCGGAAGCCTTATCTTCAATATCCCCTTTTCGTACCTCGCCTCGATCTTGTCCTTGTCCACGGGAACCGGAATCCTGATGGCCCTCTGAAAACTCCCCCGTTTTGTCTCTATCCGGTAGAAGTTCTCGTCTTTTTCCTCTTTCTCTTCCTTTTTCTCACCCTTGATAATGAGATTGTCTCCCGAAAGGGAAACGTCTATGTCCTTGGGATCCATTCCCGGAATCTCGGCCTTTACCATGACCGCGTCCTTTGTTTCCGATACATCAACTGCCGGAGCCCAGCCTTCGCCACCAGGCAAAATCTTCCCTTCGCCAAAAAACTCCGCCCAAAGCTTGTCCATTTCTTTTTTGAGATTTGAAAGTTCCGAAACCGGTTTCCAGGGTGTAATTTCAAACATTTTTTATTACCTCCTTTCCTTCTTTTTTGTTAAAAAGATAAGTATGGAGAAGAGCCAGTCAAGCAACACCCCTGCCAGGAATATGGCATTCCATTGCGGCCCTATTCACTTCAGGGACCCCATGGGGAGACACCTGCTTAAGGGCGTCACCGTTTCGTTAACACCTCCCGAAGTCTGCGTTATCACAGGTCCGTCAGGCTCTGGCAAAACCTCGCTTCTCAGGGCCATAGGCGGCCTGAACAATGCCAGCGTGGCCGAAAGGCGGCTTGGTGGCAAGACATTTTCTGAAAAGAGGCTACCCGAATGGAGGACCCGGGTCACCTTGCTGCTGCAAGACGCCCCCTGTATCCATGGAACCATCAGGGAAAATCTGGCTTTCCCCTTCTCATTAAGAAACAGCGCCTCCATAGAATTCCCTGAGCAAGATGCCATCAGACTTCTTCACCTCGTCGGCCTTTCCCATTTTGACCTTGACCACGCTGTTGACGGCCTTTCTGGAGGGGAAAGGCACCGGCTGGCCCTTGTACGAGGCCTACTGTGGAAACCAGCCGTACTTCTTGCAGACGAGCCCCTCTCCGGGCTCGAACCAGAGCTAGCGCAGACCTGTTTCGAACTCCTCGTGGAATTCGCCCAAAATGGACCTGCGGCGGTAATCTGTGTTCTTCACGAGCATCGCTTTGCAGCACAGGCAGACACTGTATTGAGGCTTAGAGATGGAACACTATATTGAGCTTTCAGGTTTTGACCTTTTTCTCGCAATCGGCCTTGTGGTAATCGCATCCGCCATCTCCTTATTTCTGCATCTCGGGCTTACACGCTCCCTTGCCGTTGCAGCAGCAAGGTGCATGCTCCAGCTCGGAGCAATAGGACTAGTTCTTAAAAAAATATTCCAGGTCAATTCGCCGTACTTGGTGGTTGGATGGCTTGGAGTAATGCTTATAATGGCGTCGAGAGAGGCGGTCAGGAGGTCCCGCAACAAGTATAGTGGTATTAATCTCGACGCCCTTTTAACCATGACCTTCACAAGCCTTGTTGTGGGACTACTTGTAACCCAGATGGTCATAAAAGTCCGCCCTTGGTACGATCCCCAATACGTTATACCCATATTTGGTATGATATTCGGCAACTCCCTTAACGGGATATGTCTATGCCTTGACAGGTTCCTGGAATATCTGCGTTCCAGAAGACAGGAGGTAGAACTGCGCCTGTGTTTCGGCGCTACCCGTCAGGAAGCGGTGATTGAAGGAGCGAGGCAGGCGATACGTACCGGCATGATTCCAATTATAAACAATATGACCGTAGCTGGAATAGTGTCCCTTCCCGGAATGATGACCGGCCAGATCGTTGCAGGCGCATCCCCGGTGCAGGCCGTGGCTTACCAGATAGTCATCATGTTCATGATTGCCGCGTCAAACGCACTCGGAGCCATGCTTTTATCAACACTAGCAGCAAGAAGGCTGGTATCAAATCACGGGATAGAATTAAATTGATGGCATATCTAATAAAGATCATTGGCTGCGTTTCGTGCCATAAACCACTTTTGAACGTCCTGTGGGCGCAAACTCAAGGCTCACGTCGTTAAAAAAACGGCTGATTTCAGGCCGCTCATCCAAGGCGAACTCCCTGTTTCCTGACGATCCCATGGTCATAAGCCGTACCATGTAAAGGAACCTTATAAAGGAAGATGAAGGCGGAGTGTGCTCCATCATTATGAACCTGCCCCCGTGCATGAGCACCCTTCTGAATTCCGAAAGGCCCGCCCTCCTCGTTTCAACGCTTAGTTCGTACATTGCATGGGAGCATGTCACCACGTGGAAACTTTCTTTTCTGAAAGGAAGGGCACAAACATCCGCAAGAAGAAAAAAAGGCACATCCTGCCCCTCCGCTTTCTTCCGAGCATGCCTCAGCATTCCTTCTGAAAAATCCACCCCCACGACAAGACCGTCGCCCCTTACATATCGTGCGGCCTCGATTGCCACCGCCCCGGTACCAGTACATACATCGAGAAGCCTCTGACCGGGCCGAAAGGCGCTCTTTTTTATCAGGAATCTCCTCAGGCTTTCACTCTTGTCCTTGCTGTGCAGGGCTATAATCCTGTCATAAATCCTCGAAAACAGATCGTAATAATATCTCCTAAAACGTTTCATCGCCCTACACCCAAGACCGGTCCCTTTCTCCGTGCAAGGAAGGCCGGCAGGACAATCATGGAGGTTAGAAGTGTCATGAGTATACCTATTGAAAGGAGCTTGCCCATGCTCGCCATACCCACATGGGGAGATACGGCAAGGTTCCCAAAACTGCATATAGTAGTCATGGTGCTGAAAAAAATGGATCGAGCCGTACTCGTTCGAAGGAGCGATGCGGGCTCCTCAAGGGCCTGCCTATGACGATGGACAATGTGAATGCCGTTATCGACTCCAATTCCGAGAACAAGGGGAAGAGCTATTATATTGGCGAAATTAAGCGGCATGCCGATGACGACCATGAAGGCAGCGCTAAGCACGCCTGCAAGGAAAAGTGAATACAGAACCAGCAAGGCATCCTTTCTGCGCGGCATAAGGATGAGCAAAAGCACAAATATTGATACAAGGCTGTAAGCGAATGCCTGTTTAAAGGCACGCACCACCGCCCTTCCCCCCTCTATTATGAGAACCGGATAGCCGGTCACGTCCTTGTCAATCCTCCTTGCCTCACTGATAAAATCCATTATCTCCCTGTCATTTCTGGGATTCTTGGCAGGAACCACCTCGATACGCCAGCAGCCGTCCCTGCCAACCCATTCGGATTTCAGGTTCGTAGGTAGATTTCCGAGGCTTAAAGGACCCGCAGACAGTGCAATCCTGAACTCCTTAATCCGCGCCGGAAAAGAGCCAAGAACTGCCTGGTTGAGCCTCTCTATTTCCCGCTCCTTCATCTGTTCATCAAAAACGTCCACCTTCTTCAGGAAGGTTCTTACCTTCTCGAGTAATCCAGAGGCCAAGGCCCTCGAGTCTTTCCTGAACAAGGATATGGAACCGGCGAGTTCGGTACCGAATCGTCGCAAGGCAGGAAGCTCCCTGTCCCATCTCTCGCGTCTCAATACGACACGTCCTTCGAGCACCGGCCCGAGCATCATCTCCATGTCAGCTATTATATCGAGCTTTTCTTCCTGGTCTGCAGGGATAAAGGACGACAAATCAATAGCGTGACGCACACTTTTTAGCCTGTCAAAAAGGTCCTTTCTCCTGTCAGCCTCAGCCCTGTTGGGAGATAGGGACTCAAGGCTCCAGGGAGAGGTATTGGGATCCCTTAGCAGCTTCTTGAAGGCCCTTATGGACTCTGCATTGGGATCACGCAGGTTTATGGGGTTTGAATCAAAACGGACCTTAGGAACCAAAAAAACCGAGAATATTGTAAGGCAGATGGCCGCAGCCCTTATGACGCCCGCTTTACTGTATGGCCAAGCCATAACTTTGATGAAAATGGGATTACAGTCCGAGGTAATGTAATACGGCTGCCTTGAGGCGGCCTGCAAAGGGAAGAGACTTATCATCGCTGGCAGGAAGGTAAAATTGCAGAACAGAGCGATGAACATCCCTGTGCCGGATATGAGGCCAAGCTCTGCGACGCCGGAAAAATCTGTAGGCATGAAGCTGTAAAAACCGATACTTGTAGTGACTGCGCAAAGCACTAGAGAAGGCCCTACGTCACGGCAAGAACGCAGGAGTGCCTCCCTTGAACCGTATCCGCAAAGGAGCAATTCTCTGTACCGTAGACAGTAATGGATAGCATAATCGACTCCGAGACCAATAAAAAGCACTGCAAAGGCCACGGAAATCATGTTCAGGTGTCCAATCGCCCAAGCTCCAAAGGCAGCAGTAAACACCAGACCCATTACGAGGCAGACGAGGGTGGCAAGCACCAGTCTCATGGAGCCAAGCCCTGAAACCAGGACAAACCCCACCATTACAAAGGAGAGCATCCCCGCCAACTTGGCCCCTTTAGTGACACTCCGCAGCTCATCGTACTGCATGGGGATATCCCCGGTCAGCATCACGGTTACTCCCTTTTCCGGAACAAGCCCGAGTTTTCTCGTGACCTGCCTTATGACCTTTATCGCCCTCCTGCCTGGAAGAATGGACTCGTAATCCACCTTGGGTTGAACAATAATTAGCTGCATGGAGGACCCAGAGACGGATTTTCCAGACATGAGACGCACCCAGGACATCTGATAAAACCTGTCTTTTTCTATGGCATTGAAGGTACGATCAAGTTCAGAGAAGACGGATTCCAAGTTTATTTCCCGGCCTTTTCTCATTTGAATCAGGGCCTGGGACAGGATGGAAAAAAATCCCGCCAAATCCGTTTTTTCTACAAGCCTTGACAAGATGGGCTGTGCCTTGGCCAGATTGTCCGAGAGTTCCTCGAGCCTGTCAACAGAAAGAAAGAGAAGGCCGTTTTTCTTAAAAAACGTATCATCTCCAGGAAGGTACACCCAAGGGAAAAGATCGCGCCTTTTTCTCAGGGCGGAAGCAAGCCTGTCCCGCCCGTCCATTGACAAATCAGGCGTAACACCCTCTACCAGGATCACAATCTGATTATAGGAATGGGGAAATTCCCTTTTGAAATGGCGGTATACCTTGAGGTAGCCAAGGTCCTTCGAAAGCATGACTGCCGTATCAGTTATTACTCCGAGGTGTCTCGCAGAATAAAATCCGCAAAAAATGGTGAGGATAATACCGGCGGCCATGACCAGCCAAGGCCATGCAATAACTGTTTCCACCCATCTTGCAACCGCCTCTTTAATTGTGGCCCTCAGTTTTGGAATCACCCCGGTTGTATCTCCTGCATCGCTCTACAAAGTTCGCTGCCGCTTCCTCGTTACTATCAAAGTGGATATGAATATAACTGGCAAAGACGTTTTTGTATACAAAGCATGGCGCAGGCACCAGTTTCATCTCGGCATCACGGATCTCAAAAAACATGCCAGAGGCATCGTCCGGGGAGTCCGGGGACGAATATCTGAATTCATGCCCCCTGAGCGAGATCCCCTTTGTCCCGAGAAGACACGGCCTCTTCAGCCGCACCTGCCGATAGCCGAGGGCCTGTAATCTTCTATCAATTTTGAACCACGAATCGTAAAGGCCACACCACCTGAAACGCTCTCCTTCCAGTTCCAGGCCTTTTCCCAGGAACATAAAGCCTCCGCACTCGGCGAACACCGGAAGGCCTATCCCCACCCCCTCCCTTATCTGCTCCACAAGCGTCTTGTTTGCCGCAAGCTCACGGGCGTAAAGCTCCGGGTAACCCCCTCCAAGGTACAACCCACCGGCATCCCGCGGCATGGGCTCCCCCTCAACAGGAGAGAAGAAACAAAGCTCTGCGCCAAGGCATTTTAAAATGTCAAAATTCCTCTCGTAGTAAAAACAAAAGGCCCTGTCCATGGCCACCGCTATCTTGACAGAGCCTCTGTCTTCCCCTGCAATACCACTATTATCCCCCTCCAAAACACTGCCATAGATGGTGCCTCGTTTTTTGCCGAAACACATAGAGGCCTCACGGACCAGGGCTCTGAGCCGAAAGTCTTCTGCCTCCACGAGATTCGAAAGTCTCTCGATCAAGCCCATAACCCCTTGTTGCTCCATGGCGGTCACAAGCCCGAGGTGCCTCGAGGGAACGGCTATTTCAGGATTTCTTCCTATAACGGCTAAAAAAGGCAGATCAAGCTCACTAAGCGCCTGTCTTATTATATGCTTGTGTTTTTCACTGCCTGCCTTGTTTACAATGACACCGACGAAATCTATCTCCCGGTCATATTCTACGTAACCCTTTACCAGGGCATTGATGCTCCTGCCCAGACTGCTTGCGTCTACAACAAGCACAACCGGAACTCCAAGAATCTTTGCCATGTGAGCCGCCGAACCCAGCTCGGAAGTTCCGGATGCCCCGTCAAATAGGCCCATGGCGCCCTCTATCACCGCCACGTCACACCCCATAGCATTTTGTAGAAAGACCTCCCGCACGCGCTCTTCCGGCATCATCCAGGAATCGAGGTTATGACTTGCCCTGCCGCAAGCAAGGGAATGGAAACCGGGATCTATAAAATCAGGACCCGTTTTGAAAGGCGCCACCCTTGCCCCGTTCTTCCTCAGAAATGCCATAATGGCAAGGGCAAGGCTCGTTTTACCACAACCGCTCCTCGTGCCTGCAACTATGAATGCCGACAATCCTTTCAGCATGTAAGGTGTATGGCCAGGCTGACCTTTTCAGGCCCTATTTCTTCAAGCAGACGGTTGAATATCTCCACCGCCTCTGGAGACTTTGCTGCACGGAGAGAAACACCATTCTTTTCCAACTTCTTTTTAACCTCCGGATCGATCCGCATTACTCCGGCAGCTCCAGTGCCAACTACAAGAACCTGCGGTGCTGCATTAAGTATATCTCTGATGTCATCAATCTGGAGCAGATGCCCCTGTTTTCTCCACCACTGAGGAATTATTTTCCCCCTGATAATCTTAATGTCGCCAGTATAATCCTTTCCATCTATGGTTATTCTGCCGAATCTGTAATCGTTGATCCTCATAAACGTATCCCCATTGATAAATTAAACATTCTATTGCCTTCTATATATTGCACCTTTGCCCTTTGCCAAGCAGTTTATTCTTAAAGAGACCTCTTAAAAAGGGTCTTCAATTCGGCATTTTTGAGCTTAAGCTCACACAAAAACAGCGTGAACCAAGTACAGCCAAATTTTATCACAAATTAGGGCATTGTATGCATGATTTTCGTGTCATATTTAAGCTTATTTCCGTCTATTTC
>WGDC01000062.1 GCA_015493475.1 Deltaproteobacteria bacterium | reverse complement strand
GCCCAGATTCCCGGGTACATGGCCAGGTAACAACAAAGGCAGATGACTATCGGAACCGATAGCAGGATGTGTATATGCCCGTAAGTGGAAATTGTGGGCGCAAGCCACCAGAGGAGAGAAAAAAAAAACAGGATGCCCCAAACGAAACCCGTCTTAAAGGCGTTTTTCTGCTCTACCGTCTCAAGCGCCTGGGCTAGAGGAATGAGGGCCACAAAAGCCGCCGGCCAGAACGAAATATCAGGAAAGGCAGATGCGAGGAGAAGAGCGGAAAATCCGGCCAGTAAGCAGACACCCACTTTTATTTACATATTAAGACGTCGCCCAACGTCTTAAAACGGGACCTTCACCCATGGGTATCATAGGAGTAAAGAATTTGCCTTTCAAACGGGACGCGGTCCTTGGGCAGCTTTGGAGGCGGCCAGTTGGCAGAGGTTATCTTTATAAGCCCTGACCGGGCAGGAATGGAATCCCAACCGTATCCAACGGCCTTTTTCTTTCTCACGTCGATAAAGGATGCGTCGAAGAGGTTTGCCTGAACCGCCCAGGGAATGATATAGTCCTCTTCAAGGAGCCTTGCGGCGGCGACTGTGCCCGCCTCTCTGGTGATGACAGAACCCGGCCCGCAACGGATTATCATGAGCGATCGGTCATTTATTCTCACGACGAGGTCTACAAAGGAGACGATCTTTTCATTGTTCGCCTCGAGATGTATCTCCCTGTCAAGCTCGAAGTCGCTGATTTTGTACCCCTTTTCATTAACAAGGTATTTTGCGATCTTCTGCCGAATCCTTTCCCTGTCTGTATCAAGGACGAGCTTGCCAGTTAGAAAACATGGCACCTTTATAAATATATTTGAATGGTCGATGGTACACTCTTCAGCCATAAAAACCCCTTTTTTGTTTGATAGGGCTATTTTTCTTCACAGAGGCGGATATTGTCAACAAAAATAGTAACCGGGGCCCTTGGATGGGTCAAAAAAATCATGAATGCGCAAATCTTTCTCGGCACAAGTCGCCTCCCCGTACCGGAGGTAAGAAGCCTTTTTAGGTCCAATACAACGTGGTTAAGGCCAGGATGAATAAGGAGCCTTTCGTTTATCCTGTCACCGTAGGGCGGGTCATCATCCCTGTCATCTATCCTCATGGTCAAGGTGATATCGTTCTCCTCGGGATTGTAAATGTCGAGCTTAATCTGGCGAACGTTTTTCCAAGGCCCTTTTAAGTCTCCGAGGCTCAATCCCGGATATTCCTCCGGCGGATACATTTCTAACCTCAGGCTCTTTGAGCCGTGGGTGGCGTAACACCGGTCTAACTCGAACCATGTGTGGCACTTGTAAATCAAGCCCGAAAGCTCCCTCTGAGACTCGAAATCGTAAATGATCCAACAGCGAAGCCCCTTTCCATGGACGACATGGCAAGGCCATGCGCACAGGATGAAACAGATCCAGGCTGCGGAAAGATACCTTGCCATCAAAGTATGAACAGGGATGTAAAGTCTAGCCTCAAGGTCTTTTCCCCGGCCGCATCAAAGAGGACCTTTACCCTCACCTTGTCAATGGATTCCACCACTGTACCCTTGCCGAATATGGAATGGCGCACCCTGTCGCCGGCCTGGAACTCGTTACCCATCCTGTGTGCCGTCTTTGCCCTCCGTGAATGTTTCCCATGGAGAGCTGCCGGAGAAGCGGCCTTCTTATCCGCGGCTTCCCTTGTGCGCCTGCTCATAGCTGCATCCCCAAATCGTTTCACCTCTATAAGCCCTTCTGGTATCTCGTCAAGGAATCTGCTTGGCCTTGCCGGCATCAGTCCGGCCCCCTGCACATTTATAAAGCTTGGATAGCACAGGTAGAGGTGATCCTTTGCCCTTGTTGCTGCAACGTAGAAAAGACGTCTCTCCTCCTCTATTTCATCCGGGCTGTTTTCAGCAAAGCGTGAAGGAAAACGTCCCTCGCACAATCCCATCAAGAAAACCACCTTCCATTCAAGTCCCTTGGCGGAATGGATAGTGGATAGAATCAGTTTTCCCGATTCATCCTTGGCCTGGTCAGCTTCCGGAGGGTCAAGGGCAAGGTCAGAGAGAAACTCAATGGCATCGCTGTAGTTGGCAGAAATTGCCCGTAATTGCTCAAGTTCCTGAAGCCTTTTCGGATAGTCATCAAAATATCTCGATTCAAGATGGGGCCTGTACCACTTAACGAGCTCTCCCATAAGACCGCCGAGGTCTTTCGAAGATTCTGAAAGCGACAAGAGGAGGCCGCCGAGATCCCTGACTTCCTGAACATAGGCGGCCCGACCACTAAAATCAGACAGGGCATGGAGCGGAGACTCCGCCTTTACCATGGCCCTGTATACCTTCTCAGCACTTTTCGGCCCAAGCCGATCGATTAGGAGTAGAACCCGGTTCAGACTAAGCCTGTCAAGGGGGTTTATCATTACCCTCAGCAGGCAAATCAGGTCTTTTATGTGGGCTGCATCCACGAGGCGCATGCCTCCACGTTTGATAAAGGAAATCCCCGCCCTGTTAAGATGCGTCTCAAGGCCGAAAGAGTGAAAGGCGGCCCGGAAAAGCACTGCGATCTCGCCTGGCTCCACCCCCTTTTCAATAAATTGGCTTATTGACTGCACGATGAATCTCGCCTGCTCTTCCTCGTCCATACCCACAAACAGGACCGGTTTTGAGCCCCCGGCCCTGTGAGCTGTGAGGTGCTTCGTGAACTTCTGCCGCGCATTGGCGATTATGGCGTTAGTGCAATCAAGGTTAGGCTGGGTGGTCCGGTAATTCTTCTCAAGCTTAATGATGCGCGTACCAGGAAACATCTTGGGAAAGTCCAGGATATTCTTGAAATTGGCTCCCCTGAAGGAATAAATGGATTGGGAGTCGTCCCCCACGGCCATGACGTTGTTGCGTCCCACGGCCATAAGCCTGACCATCTCTGCCTGGACACTGTTGGTATCCTGGTACTCATCAATCATCAAGTGCCTGTAGGTGTTTGAAACAGTCTGGCTAACCTCCGGGAACTCCCTCAGTATCCTCAGCCAGTGAAGGAGGAGATCGTCATAGTCCATAAGGCCGTGGGCCTTCTTATAGTCCCTGTACGCCTGGAACAGGGTAGATATGGCCTGGATGTGCCCTGTCATGTGGGGATAAAAGCCTTCTACCACCTCATCAATCATGCAGCCGGAATTTGCTGCCTTGCTGAACATGGTGCACAGTACGCCCTTTGAGGGAAACTTTTTGCCTTTTCCCGTAAACTCAAGCTGTCTTGCAAGGAGGTGAATCAGGTCCTGGCTGTCGGACTGGTCCATTATTGTAAAGCCGGCGGGAAAACCTATAAGGTGGGCGTGCCTCCGGAGCATCCTGTGGCAGAAGCCGTGAAAGGTCCCGCCGTGCACCTTGAGACATTCCCTTCCCCCGACAGATGCGGCCCTTTCGAGCATTGTGGCGGCCGCTTTCCTTGTAAAAGTAAGAAGGAGGATGGATGAAGGGTCCTCACCCTCCGTGATAAGTCTTGCCACCCTGTATACGAGGGTTCTGGTCTTACCGCTGCCCGCCCCTGCTATGACAAGAAGAGGGCCGCCTTGGTGCATTACGGCTTGGTACTGTGCTGAATTAAGCTCCCTTTCCAAGGATATTTCTCTCTTTTTAAGGTGGGATTCCATATACTTTTTTACTCTTTGACCCTATAAGAGGCCCTTGCGAGACGTTGTCTTTGACAAATATCTGCGTTCTCGCCGCAAAAAATCCACATACGCAAAGCTAAGTATACGGCGCTTTCAGGGACTCTTCGGGCCTTGATCTTGAACAAAATACTTGTTCTTCTAAGGTATCCTCAAAAAATTGACCTCAGCCTCAAAAAAGGAATAGTGATACTATCGGCAAGGTAATGTCAATAGATTTAACAGAAACATTGCCAGCCTTGCTATAAAGCCATCCATTAATTAACTTGATGAATGAGAAGAAAGGAATTCTTGATAGGCAAGGCCCTGGAAAACATCCGGGGTTTAAAAAGGTTTTTGTCAACTATGGAAGATCGACGGCCACATTGGTCTGAATATATCCATAAGGATGAAGGCGGAAGCCTCAGGAACAGGCCCTTTAAAAACCTTGGAAGGATCATAGAGACCATACCGAAGAAGAGCAGCCTGAAAAGGGGCCTAAACCGTGGATGCCGCGAAAAAACGGAAGCGGACAAAACCGAGCAGGAAATATTTCTTGAGGCTATGAAAGATGTACGCCCTCTTGAAAACAGGACATCAGGGCATAGTCCTCGGCAGACTAAAGAACACACCATGGAAGCCAAAGTGATGACAGAATCCATGGATATAAGCAGAGGTATCCGTGAACTCGCAGCGCTGATCAGGGGTGAGCGCCCTCTTCCAGTCGAAAAAATACCGGAATACATGGATGGCCCGGTGTTTAACATGGACAGGTCCCTTGTCAGAAAACTTAGAAAAGGGCAGTTTGCCATTCATGCCTACTGCGAACTACACGGGCTCAGGACGGACGAGGCGCTTCAGGTCATGGATGGCTTCATGTCAGATGCCCTTATGAATAATAGAAGGGCTATAGCCTTCATCCATGGAAGGGGCAAGTCTTCTGCCGGGGAACCTGTATTGAAAGGGCTGGTAAAGGATTTCCTTAACAGAGGACGGTTTAGACGCTACGTACTCGCTTACAGCAGCGCCCCGTCCTGGGACGGTGGCCCCGGGGTGACCTACGTGCTCCTGAGGAAAAGGCCTGTAAAAAAAACGAAGGGGAAAAGATGAGAAATCCCTATTCTGGCCTGTTTGTGGTGCTTGAAGGGATAGACGGCGCAGGAAAGAGTACTCTTGCCAATAACCTGTACCTTGCCCTTAAAAAGCTGGGCAAGGACTGCCTTGTCACATTTGAACCGACCAAGGGCAAATGGGGTTCACTGCTTCGCCAGAGTTTCCTCGCCAGCGAGAGGCTATCTCCGAGGGAGGAGCTTGACCTTTTCAGAAAGGACCGCCGGGAACATGTTGAAAATGTCATAATGCCCGCCCTCAAGGAGGGCAGGATTGTTATCTGTGACAGGTACTTCTTCTCCACTGCAGCATACCAAGGGGCCAGGGGGCTCAACCCCAAGAAGATTCTCGCCGAGTGCAGGCTCATGTCCATAGAGCCCGACCTGTGCCTGTTTCTTGAGATTGAACCTGATGAGGCGGTCAGGAGAATAAGACTCGGCAGGGGCGAAGAAGCGAACAACTTCGAGCAACTTGATTACCTGAAGAACGTTGCTCGAATATACACGGAGATAAGAAACGGATGTATACCTCTTGATGCAAGACTGCCAGTTGAAAGGTTGAGACGGGACGCTATGAAACTGATTATTCTCGCACTGGAAAGCCGAATTTAATCCGACCTTCTTGACTTGTGATATTTGCTGCCTATGTTCAAAATATTCATATTTCAGGTGGGTCTTTCCCTATGCGTGCGCTCGCAGGTAAGTTGCGAATTTTTTTATGAAACAGGACAAGAAGCCGCAGAATAACAGAAATCGCAAGCTCCTTTTCACTGCTCTCTACTGGCTGATTGGTATTGCCCTGATACTCGGCCTTCCCCAGCTACTCGTGTCCATACAGACCAAGCAGATTCCATATTCCGAATTCAAGGAAATGCTCAAGGAAGGCAGGGTATTAGAGGTGCGCCTTGGGGAGGATGAAATCAGGGGTATAATGTTTACCGGGCCCCAAAAGGGCATAGACACCCTCAAGAAAGCTCTTTCCAAGATGGAGGCCCAAGAGTCCAAGGGACAGTTTCCAGGGGTAGGATTGTTTGACTTTGGCGCAAGGCCAAGCCTGAGCGATGTGCTCAAGGGCCTTGAACGGACAGGCATACGGGAAAGCGATATCGTTCTATTCAGGACCATTCGCGTCAAGGATGACAAGCTCGTAGATGAGCTTGAAAGCCAGGGGGTGGAATTTTCAGGCACAAAGGACAGTATGTTGGGCCAGATATTCTGGGGGACCATCGTACCTATCGCGTTCTGGATAGGGTTGTGGTTCCTGCTCATGCGTGGAATGGGCACCCCTGGCAGCGGCCTCCTTTCCATTGGAAAATCAAGGGCGAAGGTCTCTGTGGAAAAGGACACAGGGGTCCGCTTCAACGACGTCGCCGGCTGCGAAGAGGCCAAGGAAGAGCTGACAGAGGTGGTGGAATTCCTGCGAAAGCCTCAAAAATTCCAGGCCCTCGGGGCCAAGATCCCCAAGGGAGTGCTCCTTGTTGGACCACCTGGCACTGGTAAGACCCTTCTCGCCAGAGCGCTTGCAGGTGAGGCCAAGGTTCCCTTTTTCAGTATATCCGGTTCCGAATTTGTTGAAATGTTCGTTGGTGTGGGTGCGGCAAGGGTCAGAGACCTTTTTAACCAGGCAAAAAAGAATGCCCCCTGCATCATCTTTATTGACGAGATTGACGCCATCGGCAAATTCAGGGGAGGCGGCATCCCGGGTGGAGGGAATGAGGAAAGGGAACAGACCCTGAACCAGCTTCTCGTCGAGATGGATGGCTTTGAGCCGAACATCGGGGTCATCCTCCTTGCGGCCACCAACCGGCCTGAAGTTCTCGATCCTGCGCTCCTCAGGCCGGGCCGTTTTGACAGACAGGTGGTGCTGGACGCCCCGGATGCCAATGGAAGGGAGGCCATCCTGAAGGTCCACAGCAGAGGCAAACCCCTTGCCGGCGACGTGGAGCTCAGGGCCATTGCCCTCAGGACCCCCGGATTTTCAGGCGCTGATCTTGCGAATATCGTGAACGAAGCGGCGTTGCTTGCCGCAAGAGAAGGTTCCAGTCGGATTCACCAGAGGCATTTCGAGGCGGCGGTAGAGAAGGTGTTTGCAGGTCCCGAGCGAAAGAGCAGGCGCCTCGGGGACAAGGAAAGAAAAAGGGTGGCCTATCACGAGGCTGGCCATGCCCTTGTCGCCTTTCACTGTCCCAACGCCGCCCCTGTTGCCAAGATTTCTATCATCCCAAGGGGCAAGGCAGCCTTGGGTTACACCATGCAGCTCCCCGAAGAGGAGAGGTATCTTATGACCAAGCATGAACTGCTCGACAAGATCTGCGTCTCCCTCGGCGGCAGGGCGGCGGAAGAAGTAGTGTTTAGCGAGATTAGTTCGGGCGCGCAAAATGATCTTGAGGTTGCAACCGACATGGCTCGGAGTATGGTATGTCGTTTTGGTATGAGTGACAAGATTGGACCTGTTGCCCTTGTCAGGGAAAATAGCCCGTTTCTGAAAATACCTGGCATGCCTGAACAACAGGCCATGAGTCCGGAACTTCAGGCCCAAGTGGACGAGGAGGTAAGAAGGGTTTTGAGGGAGCAGTATAGGAGGGCGAGGGATATAGTCGCCCTCCATCGGGAGGCCCTTGAAAGGGTTTCCGAGACACTTCTTGTAAAGGAGGTCATGAGTGCTGGAGAATTCAAAAAGCTAGCAGCATCTGATAAAAAAGACAATGAACAAATGTAAGGAGGATCAAATGGTTCGAAATGAAGCTCCAGTTTTCAAAAATGCCTTTATTACCCTCGTTTTTTTTCTCTGTCTCTGTCTCCAGGCCGGCCAGAATCCGGCCATGGCCAAAACGGGCCTTAACGATGAAAACATACAACTTCTTGCCAAGACATCGAAGGCCATTGCCGAGATAGTAAAAGAGGCTATGCCGGCGGTCGTCTTCGTGCAGGTTGAAAAAACAGTAGAACAACGGGTTTCTCCCTTCGGTCCGGAACCCTTCGGCATGTTCAATGACCCGTTCTTCCAGCGTTTTTTTGGCCCGCAGTTCAGGCAAAGACCCCGGAAATTCAAGCAAAGGGGACAGGGTTCCGGCTTTATAATCAGCCCTGACGGGTACATTTTAACGAATAATCACGTTGTCGGGGACGCGGACACCATCAGCGTTAAACTGGCAGATGGGAGAAAATTCAAGGCAAAGGTTATAGGCAAGGACCCTGAGTCTGACGTGGCAGTCATCAAGATAAATGCCAAGAATCTTCCTGTTCTTCCTCTCGGGAACTCGGATAAGCTTCAGGTTGGCGAATGGGTCATCGCCATTGGAAACCCCTTCGGCCTTACGCAGACAGTGACCGTAGGTGTAGTGAGTGCCAAGGGGCGCAGCAGGCTAGGTATCACTGACTACGAAGATTATATCCAGACGGACGCGGCTATTAATCCGGGAAACTCAGGAGGCCCTCTCATTAACATTCACGGCGAGGCCATAGGAATAAACTCCGCCATATTTTCGAGAAGCGGTGGCTTCATGGGAATTGGCTTTGCCATTCCAATAAACATGGCCAAGGCCGTGGAGGCCCAGCTCATCAAGAATGGAAAGGTCATCAGGGGCTGGCTCGGCGTGGTCATCCAGGAACTTGATGAAAATCTTGCAAAGTCATTCGGGCTAAACAAGAAGGAAGGGGTACTGATCGCGGAAGTTGCCGACAACTCACCGGCAAAGAAGGCCGGGCTGAAATCAGGTGACATTATCCTGAAAATGAATGGGCATAACGTATATGATATTGGAGAACTCAGGAACAAGATTGCCTTGACCCCACCGGGCACCAAGGTCACCTTTGACATACTCAGAGAAGGAAAACACAAGACTATAACGGTGACCATCGAGGAGAAGCCGGGAACGGTGACTGTTGCGGCAAATCGCCATGAGGTGCTAAAACAGCTCGGTCTCGTGGTGCAAAATCTGACTCCTGATCTTGCGCAGCAGTTCGGCTACCGTGAAGGCCAGGGCGTGCTAGTGGCAGAGGTAGAGCCTGGAAGCCTTGCAGCAAATGCAGGCATAGAGTCAGGACAGCTTATCGAGGAGGTGAACCGGGTGAAGGTTCACACTGTAAAGGAATTCCTCAAGGCCCTTTCCCGGTCTCAAAAGACAAAGAGCGTCCTGTTGAAAATAAGGGACGGGGACATAAGTAGGTACGTTGCCTTTAGAATCCACTAAGGCGGGGGCGAAAGGTGTCAGAAAGAATCGTCAGGATAATCGAGGCAGACAGCCGGGAAGGACATTCTGTGCTGTCTGCCCTTTCACGAAGAAGCTTCGCCATTCCTGAAAAAATTGAAGAAAGGGTGAGACAGATACTCGAGGCGGTAAGAAAAGACGGGGATGATGCCCTTTGTTTCTATACGCGCCGCTTTGATTGCCCGGACTTCAAATTATCCATGCTCCGCGTTTCGGAAGAAGAGATAGCAAATGCATTGGACGAGGTGGATGAAACCCTTCTGTTCTCTATCAGGAAGGCCATGGACAAGATAACAGCGTTTCATGAGTGCCAGCTTCCTGATTCCTGGTTCAAGACAGGAGAAAACGGGGTAATACTTGGCCAGATGTTCAGGCCTGTGGATTGTGCCGGTTTATACGTTCCTGGTGGCCAAGGTGGCAAGACGCCCCTGGTTTCTTCCGTTCTTATGAACGTAATACCTGCAAGGATAGCAGGGGTGGGCAGAATCATCCTCTGTACACCTCCCGGAGAAGACGGTACGGTGAGTCCCGCCCTTCTCGCAGCGGCCCGCATTTCCGGCGTCCACGAGATATTCCGCGCAGGCAGCGCATGGGCTGTGGCCGCTATGGCCTATGGGACGCAGACCATAAGACCCGTGGATGTCATTGCGGGACCGGGGAACATATTTGTAACCGCGGCCAAAAAGCTTTTATCAGGACGTGTGGCCATTGATATGATTGCAGGGCCGAGCGAGATTCTCATCATTGCCGATGAGACGGCCAGGGCGGACTTCGTGGCTGCCGACATGCTCTCGCAGGCTGAGCATGACCCAATGGCCACGTCCATACTTGTGGCTACATCCATGCAGCTCGCTGAGGAAACAGCGGACCAACTCGGAAGGCACCTCCGCAATCTCGAAAGGGCCGATACCGCCAGGAGATCCCTTGAGCAAAACGGCCTTATCCTGGTTGCCGCGGACCTTTCTCTGGCATGTGAGATCTCTAACCGGATAGCCCCGGAACACCTTGAACTAATGGTGCAAGAGCCGTGGAACCTGGTTCCGTGCATTAGACACGCAGGGGCCATCTTCATTGGAAAATTCAGTCCCGAGCCCGTGGGCGATTACATTGCGGGTCCGAACCACGTGCTTCCCACCATGGGTACAGCAAGGTTTTCCTCGGCCCTTGGGGTAGATACGTTTCTCAAACGTTCGAGTCTCATCTTTTATTCGGAACAGGCTTTTTTAAATGACGCAGACGACGTAATGCGGCTTGCAGAAGTGGAAGGCCTTACTGCCCACAGACAGTCTGTAATGGTCAGGAAAAAAGGTGCCGGCTAATTACGCGACCGGCAATGAAGGATCTCCCGGGGAAAACGCTATTGAGGTCAGAGGCCTGACCATTTGTGCCCGCGGTCGGGCCATACTTAAAGACATAACCTTTGACCTTCCAAGAGGGGAGATGATAGGAATCCTGGGGCCAAACGGTGCCGGCAAGACAACCCTTTTAAAAACCATCACGGGTTACCTGTCTCCTGTAAGTGGACGGGTAACCCTGTTCGGCATGGACATAGACTCCATGACACCTTCACAGCGGGCTATGAACATGGCCATTGTGCCACAGAACATCGAGGTCCCTTTTCAATTTTCGGTCATGGAAATCGTATCCATGGGCAGGTACTGCCATGACGAAGGGCTTGAAGAGACAATGGCAGCAGCGCAGCACGCCATGGATGCATGCGGGATTGGACACCTTGCCCAACGATCTTTTGACAGGTTGTCCGGAGGTGAAAGGCGTCTCGTACTGATATCGAGGTGTCTTTGCCAGGACAGTCCGCTGTTTTTACTTGATGAAGCCACGTCCGGCCTAGACATCAGACGAAAACTCGAAATCTTTGAACTGTTAAGGAGAGAGGCCCGTGGAAAGGCCAGGACCATTGTAATCGTTCTTCATGATATCAACCTTGCTTCGCTCTACCTTGACCGGTTATTCTTCATAAAGAACGGGGAAATGGCCGGGCAAGGCACGGTGGAGGAACTTTTGTCCGGCAGCTACCTATCGGACTTATTTGAGACAAGGACCATCGTCACTGAACATCCCGAGTGCGACAGGCCCGCGGTGCTGTTCTCTCCGCCCCGGGGCCCGCATAGTTCACCAACAGGAAAAGGAGGAGACAGCCATGCCTGATGACTGCCTTTTTTGCAAGATGGCAAGGGGAGAGATAAAACCCGACACGGTTTACGAGGATGAGCAGCTCCTTGCCTTCAGGGACATAAATCCCCAAGGGCCCGTGCATGTTCTTATTATACCCAAGGAGCATATTCCGACACTTAACGATTTGGAAGAACATCACACAGAGCTCCTGGGAAGGATGTTCCTAGTGGCAAAAAAAATAGCCGAAATGGAAAACTTCGCTGATACCGGTTACAGGACAGTCATGAACTGCAACCGTCACGGCGGGCAGGAGGTCTATCATATCCATTTGCACGTTATAGGCGGGAGGCAGATGACCTGGCCTCCAGGTTAATGGAGACTTGGCGGCATCAGTAAGCCGCCTGTCTAAAGGCAGGAGGACCTCTGCTGTGTCCTGGTCCTATTGACTACAATATGGGCTGCGTATATAGTGCGCCTGCCCCCAAAAGGGGGTTGTTTTCCGGGACCTCAACCCAACAAACCTTTTTCAAGGAAAATAGATGAAGGCACTTATAGCCCTGGAAGATGGACGAATTTTTGAAGGCCGCTCCTTCACCGGTCGAGGTGAGGTTTACGGAGAGCTCGTTTTCAACACGAGTATGACCGGCTACCAGGAGATACTTACAGATCCTTCCTACAAGGGCCAGATAGTTACAATGACCTATCCCCTCATAGGCAACTATGGAGTGAATCCCGAGGATGAGGAGTCCCTGGGAATACACCTAAGCGCCTTTGTGTTGAGGGAGTACGAAGAAGACTACAACAACTGGCGGGCCACCGGAGACCTTGGAAGCTATCTCAAGAGGCACGGCATCCTTGGCATTGAACAGGTTGATACCAGGGCCATCACGAGGCATATAAGGCTCGCCGGGGCCATGAAGGCCATCATTTCCACGGAAGACTTTGATCAAGAATCCATGGTGAAAAAGGCGAAGGAAAGCCCCGGGCTTGTGGACGCAGACTTGGCTACCCTTGTAGGCTGCAAGGCCCCTTACGTATGGGAAAAGGGAAAGATACTCGAGCTTGACGATTTTTCCCCTGAAAGGCTTTCAAGGCTGAGGTCATGCGAAGAATCCGAATACCGCATAGCTATCATAGACTGCGGGCTCAAGTTTAACCAGTTGAGGCTCTTTAGCCAAAGAAAATGTCAGAGCGTGGTCTTTCCGGCAACGGTTGAAGCCGAACAGCTTCTTGCCTGCAAACCAGATGGAATCTTTCTCTCAAATGGTCCCGGAGACCCGGCAGCGGTGCGCCACGTAATAGACACCGTAAAGAAACTTATTGGGGAAAGGCCTATCTTTGGAATCTGCCTCGGCCACCAGATACTTTCCCTTGCCCTTGGCGCAAGCACCTACAAGCTAAAGTTTGGCCACAGGGGCGCAAACCAGCCGGTCAAGGACCTGTTAACCGGAAGAATCGAGATAACTGCACAAAATCACGGTTTTGCAGTGGATGAAAGCACTCTTCCTCCTGGCGTCGATGTTACTCACATCAACCTCAATGACAACACCGTAGAGGGCATAAGCCACAGGGAGATACCGGCCTTCTCGGTACAGTACCATCCTGAAAACGCCCCAGGCCCTCACGATTCGGAATATCTCTTTGACCGCTTTGTCGAACTCATGAGCTGAGAAACAGGTAACCATGCCCAAAAGAACAGATCTCAAGAAGATTTTAATCATCGGCTCTGGTCCCATTGTCATAGGACAGGCCTGCGAATTTGACTACTCGGGCACCCAGGCATGCAAGGCCCTGAAGGAGGAAGGTTACGAGGTGGTGCTCGTAAACTCAAACCCTGCCACCATCATGACGGACCCGGAGGTGGCGGACCGAACCTATGTAGAGCCAATTACCCCAGAGATCGTCATAAAGATAATCAAGAAGGAAAGGCCCGATGCCATCCTGCCAACCCTCGGGGGCCAGACCGGGCTGAACACGGCGGTGGCGGTTGCAGATACGGGTATTCTAAACGAGCTTGGGATAGAGATGATAGGTGCAAGCCCTGAGGTCATCCACAAGGCCGAAGACAGGGAAAAATTCAGGAAGGCCATGGAAAACATAGGGCTTCGCATCCCAAGAAGTGCCATAGTTCGCTCCATGGAGGAGGCGGTCAGCGCCGCAGAGGAGATAGGCTTTCCCATAATCGTGCGTCCTTCCTTTACCCTTGGCGGCTCTGGAGGCGGCATTGCCTACCACATGGACGAGCTCAAGGAGATATGCCGCCAAGGCCTCGATCTCAGCATGATTCACGAGGTCATGTTGGAGGAGTCGGTGATAGGTTGGAAGGAATTCGAACTTGAGGTCATGAGGGACGCCAAGGACAATGTTGTTATAATATGCAGTATTGAAAACTTCGACCCAATGGGAATTCATACAGGCGACAGCATTACCGTGGCACCTGCCCAGACCCTTTCGGACAAGGAGTACCAGTACCTGAGAGACGCATCCCTTGCCATAATCCGGGAGATAGGAGTAGAGACAGGGGGCTCGAACATCCAGTTCGCTGTAAATCCTGAAGACGGCGAGGTGGTGGTCATAGAAATGAACCCAAGAGTTTCCCGTTCGTCCGCCTTGGCATCAAAGGCAACGGGTTTCCCCATTGCAAAAATCGCTGCAAAACTTGCTATAGGATACACCCTGGACGAGATTCCGAACGATATTACCAGGGAAACCATGGCCTCATTTGAGCCAACCATCGACTACTGCGTGGTCAAGATACCCCGGTGGACCTTTGAAAAGTTCCAGGAGGCCCAGGATTTTCTCACCACCTCCATGAAGAGCGTGGGGGAAACCATGGCCATTGGGCGGACTTTCAGGGAGGCCCTCCAGAAGGGTCTTCGCTCCCTTGAGATCGGACGTTCCGGCCTTGGCTTTGATGGCAGGGATCCGTGGGACAGGGGAAAAATCCCAGACATGGACGAGGTGGAAAACCGGCTCAGGATCCCCAATTCAAAGCGCATATTCTATATCCCCCATGCCCTTGAACGGGGCATGTCCATAATGGACGTATACAAGCTCACTGGTATAGACCCCTGGTTCATATTCCAGATAGATAAAATCAGGAAAAAGGGCAACGAAATAAAGGTCCGGCCGGAAAGGGCCATTGAAGACCTATGCTCGGTAAAAAGGGAGGGTTTTTCTGACAGGCAGCTTGCATACCTTACGGGAAAAGACGAAGATGAGATAAGAAAGGGCAGGTTTGAAGGGGACATAAAACCTGTTTACAAGCTTGTTGATACCTGCGCAGCCGAATTCGAGGCTTACACCCCCTACTACTATTCCAGCTATGAGACAGAAAGCGAATCCCGCCGAACTGACAGGAAAAAGGTAATGATTCTTGGTGGAGGGCCTAACAGGATAGGCCAGGGCATAGAGTTTGACTATTGCTGCGTCCATGCCTCCTTTGCCCTAAGGGAAGAGGGCATAGAAAGTATAATGGTCAACTCCAATCCCGAAACCGTTTCCACGGATTATGACACATCCGACAAGCTATACTTTGAGCCCCTTACCCTCGAAGACGTACTGCACATAGTCGACACGGAAAGGCCGGACGGGGTGATTGTCCAGTTTGGGGGCCAGACGCCCCTTAACCTTGCAGTACCGCTTAAAAAGGCGGGGGTTAACATCATTGGCACAAGCCCAGAGAGCATAGACATGGCGGAAGACAGGGAGAGCTTCCAGAAAATGCTCAAGAAGCTTGGTCTCAAGCAGCCAGCCAACGATACGGCCTTTACCCTTGACGAGGCGCTGAAGATCGCTTCTGAAATTTGCTATCCGATTGTTGTCAGGCCATCCTACGTCCTTGGTGGAAGGGCCATGCGCATAGTCCATGATGAGGATGGACTCAGGGAGTTTATGGAAGAGGCGGTAGAAGTGTCTGAAGGCCACCCCGTGCTCATTGACAAGTACCTCCAGGATGCCATAGAAATTGATGTTGATGCCATCTCGGACGGAAGGTTTACCGTAATAGGTGGAATAATGGAGCACGTGGAGGAAGCGGGCATCCATTCCGGGGACTCTGCCTGCGTACTTCCGCCCCACAGGATAAGCAAGGGGATGATACTACAGATAAAGGACGCCACAAAGAAGATGGCGCAGGAACTATACGTCATCGGCCTGATGAACGTCCAGTACGCAGTGAAGGATGAAGAACTCTATGTGCTTGAAGTCAATCCAAGGGCCTCGAGGACAGTGCCCTTCGTGAGCAAAGCAACGGGAGTGCCCCTTGCAAAGCTTGCCACAAAGGTCATGATAGGAAAGAGTCTGGAGGAGCTCGGCCTCACCGAAGACCCAGAAGTAAGACATGTATCCGTCAAGGAGTCTGTTTTCCCCTTCAGGAAGTTTCCGGGAGTGGACATAATCCTTGGTCCTGAAATGAAGTCAACAGGCGAGGTAATGGGCATAGATCAAAATGTAGGCATGGCCTTCGCCAAGAGCCAGTTTGCCGTTGGGCTTCAACTGCCGACGAGCGGCACGGCCTTTCTCAGTGTAAAGAAGGGAGACAAGGAACTCATACTTGAAACCGCACTGAGACTGGAGAAGGAGGGTTTCAAGATACTTGCCACAAGCGGCACCGCGGATTTTCTTTCAAAACATGGCTTAAGGTGCAAAAAAGTGCTCAAACTTTCCGAGGGCCGGCCCAATATCGTTGACATGATGAAAAATAACGAGATAGACCTAGTTATAAACACGCCGAGTGGGAAAAAACGTACCCTTTCGGACGCCTATCATCTCAGGAGAGCGGCCATGGAGCTCAACATACCCTATTTTACCACCGTTGCCGGTGCAAAGGCGGCTGCTGAAGCCATCGTCGCTCTCAAGAACCAGGAAATGGATGTAAAACCCCTTCAGGAATACTATTAGAAAGATGAACCCTTCCGATTACCACATCAATTGCAACGATTTTTGGAAATTCCGACGTTACCAAACCGGTCCCAGGGAGGAATGTGGCATATTTGGGGCTTACGGGAACGTAGACGCCGCAAAGCTTACCTACTTCGGCCTTTACGCATTACAGCACAGGGGTCAGGAAAGCGCGGGTATTGTCTCTTCTGACGGTAAAAGGGTCACGGAATACAAGGCAATGGGCCTGGTGAGCGAGGTCTTCCAGGAAAACAAGCTGAAGGAGCTAAAGGGGCACCTCGCCGTGGGTCACGTACGCTACTCTACCACCGGTTCCTCCGTACTGCAAAACGCCCAGCCTTTCTGCGTTAACCATGCCGGCTGCACCATGGCGGTGGCCCACAATGGAAACCTTGTAAATGCCGGCGAGATAAGGGCTGAGCTTGAAAACGACGGTTCCATCTTTCAAACCACCATGGACAGCGAGGTCATAGTTCACCTGCTTGCAAAGGCCTGGAAGATGGGTATCAGGGATGCCATTTGCCATGCCATGAAGATGATAAAGGGCGCCTACAGCGTGCTGATGCTTACGGAAGAGGCCCTTATAGGGTTTCGCGATCCCCTTGGTTTCAGGCCACTTTGCATAGGAAAGCTTGACAATGGGGCCTACGTGCTCACCTCTGAAACATGCGCCCTTGATCTTATCCAGGCAGAGTACGTTAGGGATGTTGAGCGGGGGGAGATCGTGATAATAGACGATAACGGGCTCCAATCCTTTACGGGCATCCAAGCTGAGAGGCGCGCTAACTGTATATTCGAGTTCATTTACTTTGCCAGGCCCGACAGCAACATTTTCGGCAAAAATGTATACACCTTCAGAAAATCACTTGGCGCAGCACTTGCACAGGAATCCAACATGGAAGCCGACTTTGTCATGCCATTCCCGGACTCGGGAAACTATGCTGCGGTGGGATATGCCCAGGCGGCTAAGATGCCACTCGAGCTTGCCGTAATCCGAAACCACTATGTTGGCCGTACCTTTATACAGCCAAGCCAGGCCATGAGGGACTTTGGTGTCCGAATAAAGCTCAATCCGGTGAAGGATACCATCAGGGGAAAACGGGTGGTCATAATGGAGGATTCCATAATAAGAGGCACCACGAGCCGCACCAGGGTGAAGGCGATAAGGGATGCCGGGGCGAGGGAGATATCCATGCTTGTAAGCTGCCCTCCTACGAGATTTCCCTGTTTTTACGGTATTGATTTTCCCACAAGGGATGAGCTCATTGCATCAAAAAAGAGCGTCGAGGAGATCAGGGACTATCTTGGCCTTGACCACCTTCAGTACCTTGATCTTGATTCCATGATCAAGGCAGCTGGGGGCCGCCGGGACCGTTTTTGTCTCGCTTGTTTCAACGGTAACTATCCAACAGAAATAGATTTCAACATGGGAAAATTCAGCTTTGAATGAGGGAAAAGAAGGCCTTGACATACTACAAGAGGGCAAGCGAGCCATTGATGTGGAGATAGATGGGCTGAGGCGTGTCCGGGACAGGCTCGACACCGAGTTTGTGAAGGCCGTCCGCATAGTGCTTGCGGCAAAGGGCCGGATTGTAATAACAGGTATTGGCAAATCGGGCCTGGTAGGTAGAAAAATCGCCGCCACCCTTGCAAGCACAGGCACGCCGTCCATATTCCTGCATCCTGCTGAGGCCCTTCACGGGGACCTCGGCATGGTCATGTCACGAGACGTGGTAATTGCCATATCAAACAGCGGGGAAACCCAGGAAGTAAACGCCCTGTTGCCAGCCTTTAAGGATAGGGGAGTCGTTGTCATAGCTTTTACCGGGGGCCCCGAATCCACGCTCGCGAGGCATGCAAGTTGCGTGATAGATACCGGGGTAGAAAAAGAAGCATGTTCCCTTGGCCTTGCTCCCACCGCAAGCACCACGGCTTGCCTTGCCGTTGGCGACGCCCTGTCAGTGGTCCTTCTGAAGCTCAGGAGATTCAGCGAGAGGGATTTCAGGCGTAACCATCCATCGGGAACCCTCGGGGAGAGGCTCAAGGTATCGGTAGGGCAGGTGATGCTCACAGGCGACCTTATTCCAAGAGCCACGCCAGGGCTTCTAATGGACGAGGTTGTAGGGATAATAGATCAAAAGAGGCTCGGAGCCGCCGTTGTCATTGATGAGGATGGTTTCCTCTCGGGAATAGTCACTGACGGTGACCTGAGAAGGGCAATGGTAAAATTCGGGGCAAATTTTACGAAAAGAAAAGTAGATGAGATCATGACGCCGGATCCCAAAACGGTCATGCCAGACGCCTTGGCCGCAGACGCCTTGGCGCTCATGGAGACCCATCTCATCACGGTATTGCCTGTTGTCGGTCAGGACGGACGGCTTGCGGGAATTGTCCACCTCCATGACCTCCTCGGGAAGGGTCAGTTCAAGTTTATAGTTTAAGGTCTGAAAGGAGAAAAGACATGGCGAGAGGACTAAACAAGGTAATGTTGATAGGAAGACTCGGAAGTGATCCTGAAATCCGCTATACAGCCGACGGAACCCCTGTAGCAAACTTCAGTCTTGCAACCGACTCCCCCGTAAAGAGGGGAGATTCATGGGAAAGTGAAACAGAATGGCACCGTATAGTAGCCTGGCGCAGGCTTGCAGAAATATGCAACGAATACCTAAGCAAGGGCAAGCTTGTCTATGTGGAAGGGAAGCTGAGGACAAGGTCGTGGGAAGACCGCGATGGCAACAAGCGCTGGACAACGGAAATTATTGCGAGGGATATACAGATACTCGAACCAAAGGGAGCTACCGGCGCGTCACAGTCTACAGACCTTGAACCGCCTCCTCCATCAGAGGATGACGTCCCGTTTTAGAAAAAATACCGTCTAATTAACAGCGGCTATCAGTTCTTCCGCATAGAATGTACAGCTTTTCACAGGAACATTCAAAAGGTCCCATATCTTGCAAAAGTTTCTGTGGCGACAGCCGAAACAAATAGACTCCTTTCTCAACGTGAAATCAAAGGTTAAGTCCGACGATGTAGGTTTAATCATACGTTCATTACGTCCAAATTGTATGGTTTTTCGTGCAGTCTGAACTTGTGCCATAACCTGATATCCTTTATTTTCAAAAAGTTACAATCCCAGTCGCAACAATTTTCTCGGTCTACTATAGTTATTTACGCAATATTAATGCCTACTCTGCGCAGCACAAAACAGAAAAACTTTTCCATTTTGGATGAAAAACTTTTCCATTTTCAGAACTTCCTGCTGAAATTTTCTGGCGAAAATCACGAGAGATCATGTGAAATTCTATAATTTCAGGGCATTATTTTTGTATGTCTTTTCATGGTTATCATGACGGAGGAGAAAGTTTTTCTTGTGTTCTGTCGAGCCACAGGAGGAGAACCTGAAATGTCAACGAGAGTACTGGCATCAAGAGTCAAAGAGGTCTTTTCCGTAGAATTACCTGTAAAAGCGGCTGCCGCCATCGTATTTATATGGATTGCATGTTTTGCAGACTACTTTCTTACGGTCCTGCAGGTCTCCCACGGCGGACTCGAGCTGAATCCGTTGCTCGCGCCTTTTTTCCAGCACTTTGAATATGAAAAGGCTCTGATTGTAAAGATCGCCCTCACCTTCCCAGGTATATGCATCCTGTCCTTTTTCTATAAACATCCTTTTGTTATGCGCGCCATCCGCGCGATACTTGTTGTATATGCTTGCCTGCTTGTTTATCATGCCCTCAATATCCTTGTTTTAGGATGAAGTTCTGAAAAATTTATACGAGAAAGGCAGCGAGACAGAGTTCACCCTTTGAAAACCGGCGCTAAACTGGCTTAAGATGGATAAGCTGGGACGAATCCTCCCGCCGCTGAAAGGAGCGTTACTATGGCGCGATTTGCAACAAGGAAGGGAGACAGGTATCCGCTCGGTGCCGTATGCATGAGAGGTGGCGCTAATTTTTGCATTTTCTCTCGACACGCTACCCGCATGGAACTGCTCCTTTACGATTCCCCCCATGCCTTAGCCCCTACAGAGGTTATTGTCCTTGACCCTCATGAGAACAGGGATTTCTTTTTTTGGAACATCTTTATTGAAGGTGTACAACCAGGAATGGCGTACACCTGGCGGGCCGACGGACCGGACAACACGAAGGTGTCCGGTTTCAGGTTCAACAATAAAAGGCAGCTCCTCGATCCCTGGGCCAGGGTCGTCTTTGACAGGTTCTGGCAGAGGGAAGAAGCCAAAAAAAATGTTCTCGCCCAGCCCATCAAGGCCATCGTCCCCATCTGCATAGATGACTATGACTGGGAAGGAGTCGAAATGCAGGAATGCCCCCCGCAGGATGCAATAATCTACGAGATGCATGTAAGGGGTTTTACAAGGCACCCGTCATCGTTTGTGCTCAATCCGGGTACTTTTTCAGGGATCGTTCACAAGATTCCCTATCTCAAAGACCTTGGGATAACCCATGTAGAGTTCCTGCCCATAATGGCCTTTGACGAGCAGGACGTTCCCGAGGGCCCGAGAAAAGAGGGCCTAAAAAATTACTGGGGCTACAGTCCCCACAGCTTTTATTCCCTTCATCCGTCTTACATGGTTAACCCCATAGGACCCGATTGTATAAACGAATTCAGGGACATGGTAAAGGCCCTTCACAAGGCGGGAATAGGAATCATCCTCGACGTGGTATTCAACCATACCACAGAGGGGGGGGAAGAAGGGCCGGTAATCAATTTCAAGGGGCTTTCGAACAGGGAATTTTACCACCTGTACCCCGATGACAAGAGAAAATACAGAGATTTTACTGGATGTGGCAACACCGTTAACTGCAATCACCCTCAGGTCATGTTCTTTATAATAGGATGTCTTGAATACTGGGTAAAATACTTCCACATAGATGGTTTCCGCTTTGATCTTGCAAGCATCCTCGCCAGAGGGGAAGACGGAAAGCCCATGCATCATGCGCCTGTAATATGGAGCCTGGAATTTTCAAGATCACTTTCAAGGGCTCACCTTATCGCAGAGGCATGGGACGCCGGCGGACTTTATCAGGTGGGCGGATTCCCCGGCTACCGGTGGCAGGAATGGAACGGCATGTACAGGGACACGGTCCGCCGGTTCATCAGGGGAGACAAGGGCCTGGTTGGAGAACTAGCAACCCGGATAAGCGGCAGCAGCGATCTTTATGAGCCTTCGGGAAGAGCGCCATTTAATAGCATAAACTTCGTTACCTGTCACGACGGCTTTACCCTGATGGACTTGGTCAGCTATGAAAGAAAACATAACGAGGCCAACGGAGAAGAGAACAGGGACGGGTTGGACGAAAACTTTAGCTGCAATTACGGCAAGGAAGGCGATACCCAGGACGAAAAGATAACGGCTTTAAGGCATAGGCAGGCAAAAAATTTCATTGCAACCTTGCTCTTTTCCATAGGCGTCCCAATGCTCCTTGCCGGGGACGAGGTGCTTAGGACCCAGAAGGGGAACAACAACGCCTGGTGCCAGGATAACGAGATCAGCTGGTTCGACTGGCGTCTACTCGAGGAAAATCTTGACATTTTCAGGTTCACCAAGAAAATGATAGCCTTCAGAAAAAGGCATCAGTGTCTTCGAAGGAAACAGTTCTTCACCGGCAAGCAGGAGCCTGGAAGGGAATTTCCAGACATCGTGTGGCATGGCAAAAAACTCTTTGAACCAGAATGGGAGAATAATGGTTCGAGGTTTCTCGGCTTTACTATGTCTGCACTATGCGACGACGAATGTGACCTGCATGTACTGATCAACATGGATGACAGGGAAGAGGTGGAGGTCCAGCTTCCACCCCTAAAAATTGGCAGATGGCATCTTGCAGTGGACACCTTCAACACCCCTCCAGAAGACATCATAGACCCTGATCTTCAGAAACCGGCCGGCTTTAAATACGTGGTCAGGCACAGGAGCGTGGTCATCTTTGAGAGAAGATAAAGGCATTAGCGATACCCCCATAAAATGCTCCATTAAATAGTAATACTCGTCCTGTTTCTCATTGTTTCTCTTGTTACGATTGCCGTTCGCAAGATACATCTTCCCTATACTGTTGCCCTTGTAGCCATTGGATTACTCCTTGGCAATATAGGGCTTTTCACACCCCTGCAATTGACGCAGGAGGTTCTCTACGCCTTTTTTATTCCGGGCCTGGTTTTTGAGGCGGCAATCCATCTCGACAGTCTGGCAATGGCGCGAGACATTTGAAGTATCACCGCCCTGGTGATACCAAGCGTAGTGGTCTCAACCTTGGTAAGTTCCGCAATGTTAGTATATGCAGGCCATGTGCTTACGAAGGTACCAGCCGTGGTTACGGGATTGACCCTTCAGAATCGGGTCTTGGCATCCTCTATGTATCCATCGGTGCACATGAGTGTTGAGGGTTTTTGGAAATTCATGACCTTAGCCTTAAATTCTTTGATATTTTTGCTCATGGGGTTTGCCGTGCGAATCGACATGCAGCTTGCCTACATGGCCATGCTTCTATCACGTTTTGTGGTAGTCACGGGTGTGACCACAAAATAATACGTAACCGTAGTACCGAGAAGCGGCTTGATTTAACATGAGGGATTGCTTGACCGGTTAAATGACGTGCCGGGATAAAAACTGGCGGAAGCGCATGGGAATCGAACCCACCTACGGGGCTTCTCACCCCGTACACCGGATTTGAAGTCCGGGAGGGCCACCAGCGCCCTTTCCGCTTCCGCACGGATAACTCCATAGAAAGATAACACAGGAATTTTTTTTTTGAAGCCCCCTGCATAGAGGCAAGGGACTTACTCGAGGATCACAACCCCCTTCCCTTTGACCCTTGATCGGTGGCGTTGTCCGAGGAAACGGTCTTGTTAGTCTTATGAATGATAGGCCGTTCGTATCTCCTGTTAAATTCCCCGAGAGGTCTTTTAAAGGTGAACCATGCGGGGTAGTCTATCAATTGCCTCTTGGCGGAACCCACGCTGTTGGAAGGAACGGTGAATGGGAGGGTTACCACGAAAAAGGCAGACCCTATCACCGTGGATACAAGACCCAGTGGTCGTGCAAGTACCCCGTCCGCCATCATTGCTACTGGGTCATGTCCAACCCTGTACCTTGCAGGTGTTGCAATGGCAGATGAGAGAAACAGAGAAGTACTCATTATAAGGCATAAACCCACTGCAGCAAACCACCTTTTCATGTCCTGCTCCTTTCTATGGGTGATATTATGGAGATCCCTGAAAAACAACTGCTTTTCAAGAGCATGGCCCGGGGCAGAAAAAAACGAATGCTGGATATCATAGGCAGTTTTTCACAGATCCTGTTATGGATTTTACTACAGTTGACTCCATAATACAAAAGGCCATAAACAATGAACTTTTCCCCGGCGCAGCCCTTGGCGTCGGTTTGCTGCCTGGCATCCGCCTGAACAGGTACTACGGACGCCACACCTTCGCTTCCTGGTCGCGCCGCATAGATAGGGAATCACTCTTTGATCTCGCATCACTTACAAAGCCCCTTGCGACCACCCTATCGGTTGCAATGCTCAAAGAAAGGGAAGAACTCGGGCTCCATCAGTGCATCGGCGACTTTTTCACTTCCGTTCCTCGAGACAAAAAAGATATTACAGTGGAAAGCCTTCTTACCCACAGCTCCGGGCTTCCGGCGTGGAAAGCCATCTATAATTCACTGCCTCCGGCCCAAAGCCAGGGCAAGGACAGTAGGCTGGGCCAGGCCTGCAAGATCATTCTTCAGCAGCCACTTTCCTATGAAACAGGGAAGGGATCCGTTTATAGCGACCTTGGCTTCATGCTCCTTGGAAGAATCGTGGAACTTGTGTCTGGCCAGGAATTATGGCCACTGGTGCACAGTCGCATATACAGGCCCCTCGGCCTTTCAAGCCTTGGCGTTTCCGAAGAAGACCCGTCTTCCATAGATTCCTTCGTCCCTTCCGGTTTCTGCCCGGTGAGGAAATCGATGAGCTGGGGCCGAGTGAACGATCTAAACGCCTGGACCATGGGCGGATTGCCCGGCCATGCAGGCCTTTTTTCAAACCTTGAAGACGTTCTATTTCTAACAGTTGCCATAATGAACGCCTACACCGATAACGAGACGCCCGGTTTCGCGGTGGGCCCGGACACCATCCGCCACTTCCTCTCGTACAGGTCCTGCAATAGTGCCAATCTGAGGGCCCTTGGGTTTGATCGGCCCTCCCCTGGTAAATCTACCTGCGGGAATCTCTTCTCAAAACAGAGCGTGGGACATCTTGGATATACAGGCACATCCTTCTGGATAGACATGAAGGCAGGGCTTTCCGTGGTCTTCTTGTGTGCGAGGACTTTCCCTTTTGATACCGCAAAAAACAGGAGGGAAATGAAAAGATTCAGAATCGATATCCATACTGAAATACGAAAAGCCTTGGCTCGAACCGGGCGGTTGTGAGGCCAACGATTTTACAGCCATGGAGGTCCGCGTCCCAAGATGCACGCCTCCGGAGCCTGGCCGCTCTCCTTTGAAAGGGAAGTCTTTTCCGCTCTTCCGTAAAACCACCGCAGGCACCAATGAACAGGCCATGTATTACCTTGCCCCCTTTACCGATGTTTTTTCCTGCCACATATTTTCAGCAGCCTGCCAACGAAGATAGAGCGAGAAACATCTGCCGCTACCACTGTATGGGGATGATAAGGCAGGTAAAAAGAAGTCATAGACGCCCTATATACACCTGAAGCTATCCGGCCAGGATAGACTATCTGCCAACCGGCACCAGCCTTGGGCCGAATATTATCAAAAATGGTTTCTCCGGTTTCATCCACATAGCTTAAACTCAAGTCGAGCAGTGGCCTCATTACGGCAATTCTGCCAGACCTGTCTAACCCGAGCAGGACTGGCGTCCACCGCCTTTTCTCAAAGCCCTCAAGCCACAATCCTGGGTAGTCCCCCCCATTTATCTTGTCAGACATGGAAGGCTTGAAAAGCGAAGCGTTCTCCGCGCCATAGGAGTCCCTTAAAACCTTCTCAACCTCGCTGCTGCCCTGGACTTCCAGAAACTGCCAGTCCTCCGGGTCCGGCCTATCCTGGCGCATAAGGAAACGCGCCTTATCCCGGACCGACCAAGCTGCGTGGCACACCTGGCAATCTGCCCTGCAACGTCCAGAAACCCTGTGCCCGGGCCTGTTGGAGAGGTGGCGGTGACAGCCCCGGCACGAAACAGTAGCAGTGGGCCTTTCCATGTGAAACTCCTTACCCTTGTGGCAATCTATGCAGGCAAGACCCGCCCTTTCATGGACATCAGGAGTCATTTGCAGCCATTCCACACCGTAGGGTCGGCTTATATGTCTGCCCTTTTTAAGAGGGGCCCTGAAATCCTCGGGAAAATCCTTTTCGAACCGGCCGACATAGTCCCAACCCGTAAAATTGGCATAATGACATGAAAGACAGTTACTGTTGGAAGGCCTCCCAAAGACATGATTTTCCCTTCGTCCAATCACCATATGGCACGCAGCGCATCCCTTTCCGCGCATTGTCCCGGAGTAAGAATCCCCCCCGTAGTACACGTGGCACCTCAGGCACCTCCTTGCAAGCAGATCCATGACGAGCTGTCTGTCGTTAACTGGCCTTTCAATGGCCCTGATATCCCTTATACCTGGCGGTCTCCGCCCAGGGAAAAAAGCGCCCCATACCTGCCCAATCTCTCCCTTAAGTGTATAATGAAGCGATTTTTCGATACTTTTTACCTGCCTTGTGTGGCATCTAGCGCAGAAACGTTTGGCATGGGCAGGAGAAGAAGGACTTTTGACAAGGCCCTTGTGGGCCTCATTCCTGAAATACTTGGTAGCATCTCCCCTGTGACAGGAGGTGCATTGAAAATCGTGGGCGGTATCGAGCCTTATTTGGTGGCATGTTACACACCTGCCATATTTCCCCACGGGGTTTAGCCTGGACGGCGTGCATGAAACGAGGAGCAGGAACAGGGCCCACGGCAGCCACCAGCTCCTAGCGAGAAAGCGAAGGCATTCAATCTGCCCTTTTATATGAACCATGGGCCAACACCATCCCTGTCCGTCCTTGACCGGGCTGGCCAAATTTCATCCGCAGGCAATCTTCTGCCCGTCATGGCCGCATCCTTGAATATACGTCGGCATCACTGCATAGTAATAGGCCGTTTTTTATCTTGTGAAATCCTGCAAGGGCAACCATGGCTCCATTGTCAGTACAAAAGATGGGCCTTGGCGAGGTAAAATTTAGCCCTTTTTTTATACAGGCCCTCTCCATGGACAGGCGCAGCCTGCTGTTTGAAGCCACGCCGCCTGCAACGGCGACCCATTTCACCCCCTGGTCCAATGCGGCCTGGAGAGTTTTTGCCACCAATACATCAACAACAGCTTCCTGGAAGGAGGCGCACAAATCGGCCACCGGTATCTCTACGTCCATGGATTCTATCTTCCTGACCGTCTGTAATACCGAGGTCTTGAGGCCACTGAAACTGAAATCAAATGGCGTATCCGGAAGCCATGCACGGGGAAAGGAGAAGGCATCCCTCTTCCCCTTTATAGACAGGCGGCTTATTACAGGGCCACCTGGGTAGGGCAGGCCGAGAATCTTGGCCACCTTGTCAAATGCTTCACCCGCAGCATCATCCCTGGTGCTGCCTATAAAATCCACAGACAAGTAATCGTCAACCCTGTAGAGGCTGGTATGACCTCCGGAAACCACGAGCCCTACAAAAGGAAACTCTGGCGCTGTTTCCTTGTCAAGGAAACAGGCCATGAGGTGCGCGTAAACGTGGTTTACCCCTGCAAGAGGTTTACCTGCAGAAAAGGCGCAGGCCTTGGCATAGGAAAGCCCAACCACAAGCGAGCCTACCAGACCCGGCCCCTGCGTTACGGCCACGGAATCGATATCGTCAAGGCGAACTCCTGCCTCATTGAGAGCCTGCTTCGCCACAAAATCTATGGATTCCACATGCTTCCTACTCGCTATTTCCGGCACTATACCGCCGTATTCTGCATGTATCTTCACCTGAGAGGCGATAACATTGCTAAGCAGGTCCTTCCCCTCACGCAAGACTGCTGCTGCCGTTTCGTCGCAGGAGGTCTCTATGGCCAAAAGTAGCCGCGGGGGTCTTTTCATCTTGCTTCCATCTCCGTTATTCTTTCGTCAAACTCCTGCCGCAATTCCTCAAGCGCTTGATAGGCCTTTTCCCACAATATGTAAAGGTCCTCCAACTCCTTGTTTATTTCCCTGTAACGCCTGCCAAGTCTCCCGGCCTTTTCCTGGCAGGTATAAGTGCCCGGGTCAGACAAAAGCCTCTCCATCTGTTCCTTTTCCTTTTCGAGCACCCCTATGGTACCCTCGATCCTCCGGGTTTCCCGCCTAAACGGCATGAGTCTCCTGCTTTTTTCCTGCCGCAGTTCAGCCATCACCCTCTTTTTCTCCCTCTTGGACAGGTCCTTGGCACGAAAGTCTTCCAACTTCTTCGTAGGCTCTTTAACGCGGGTATCCTTAATACATCGCGGATTTTCCCAAGAGGCCCCTTTCATTGCGAGAAACTCGGAAACATTTCCTGGAAACAGAGAGGTCTCTCCATGGCAAATCTCAAGAACATGGTCCACGAAGCCGTCAAGAAAATACCTGTCATGGGAGACCACTATGACCGAACCTTCGAAGTTGGAAAGCGCTCGTCGCACCGCATCCTGGGCATTCATGTCCAAATGGTTGGTGGGTTCATCCAGGAGAAGAAGATTTGCGCCCTTTGCCATGATGATAGCCAAGGCAAGCCTGCTCTTCTCCCCTCCTGACAAAACAGAGGCTTTTTTGTGGACATCGTCATCTCTGAACATAAAAATGCCGAGGATTGTTCTAAGCTTCGTTTCTGAAAGCCCTTTGCAGTGCAAGACAATATTTTCAAAGACACTCCTCTCGTAATCAAGCTCCAAGCCCTGGTGCTGCGCAAAGTAGGCAACCTTGACATTATGTCCGGTTATCACCCGGCCGCTGTCCGGGCTCTGCCTGCCAGCGAGTATCCTTAAAAAGGTGGACTTGCCCGCACCGTTTGGCCCCACCACCGCCAATTTGGAGCCGCGCTGCATCATGAAGGAAAGATCCGAGAAGAGGGGCCTTCCCCCGAAGCCCTTTGAAAGTCCTTGGATTTCAAGAACCACCTTGCCTGACCTTTCAGGCATGGGAAGGTTAAAGGAATATCGGGCCCCCAATTCTGCCAGATCCACGGGAGCAATCTTTTCGAGCTGTTTGACACGGCTCTGAACCTGTCGCGCTTTGGTGGCTTTGGACCTGAAACGATCAATGAACCTGTTTAATTCTCCTATCTTCCTCTGCTGATTTTTCCAGACCGCCTTCTGCCGTTCAAGCCGCCTCGTTTTCTCGCTTTCGTAAAAGGAATAGTTTCCATTAAAGACTTGGAGCCTTCCATGCTCCAGCTCCCAAATTTGACTAACCACGTTATCCAAAAAGGCCCTGTCGTGGGAGACAATGAGACAGCCGGCTTCCTCTTTTTCGAGGAACTTTTCAAGCCAGGAAAGACTCGGTAGATCCAGGTGATTGGTAGGTTCGTCAAGCAGTATCAGGTCAGGTAGGGCAAGCAGTATCTTGGCAAGCTCCATCCTCATTATCCAGCCTCCACTAAGGGAGGATATTGGCACGTGAAGCGTCTCCCTTGTAAAGCCGAGACCAGCCAAGACGGCTTCGATACGGCTCCCCATGGAGTAATAGCCTTCCCGAACAAGCTCCTCATGGAGCCTGTCATGCTCGGAAAGGATTGACTCATGGGATGGATCTCCGGCGTTAGCCTTCTCAAGATTGCTTGACAGGCGCTCTGCCCTCCGCTTTTTCTCGAGAAGCGGAGCAAAGGCCTTCTCCGCCTCCTGATAAACAGTCGCTGCCACCTTTTCAGGTGTAACAAGCTCCTGGGGCAGGTAGGCGATCCTAAAACCGCGGGAGACGTTGATCTGGCCGGCGGAACATTCGGTCATACCGCACAGAACCCTCAAGAGGGTCGTCTTGCCCTGGCCGTTGCGGCCCACTAGACCCACCTTTTGGCCCTTGGACAGGGTAAAACTCACGCCCTGAAGTAGCTTCCGGTCACCTATATCAAGCTCCAGATCCTTGGCCTGTAACATATCTGAATTCTACGGCCGCCCGCCCGGTTTTTTTCTCCGCATTCCTTGGAGGCCCCGGATAGGGCCCCTCAAAATATAAGGCCGCCCAAAATAGGGGCGGCCTAAACTATTACCCTGTTTTCCCTGCGTGGCAAGTGCAGGGCAACACAGTCGTATCCTGATCAAGGAAATTAAACCATTTTTTACCGGAAACGGCGCTTTTTCCTGTCCTTCTTGCTTTGCCGCGCCTGGTTTATTTTCAGAACTCGGCCATGAAATTCTTTGCCATTTAGCGCCTTGATAGCCCTGTCAGCAGAGCTGTTATCCATTTCTGCAAAACAAAAACCCCTTGGTCTTCCAGTATACCTGTCCGTAATCCAGTCGAATGATTCAAGGCTGCCATATTCTTCGAGCATGCTCCTTACATCCTCCTCTGCAACATTGTAAGCGAGATTGCCTATATAAAGTTTCATCTCTTTTTCTCCTTTATGTTATCTTTTGCCATCTCATAGAAACGGCGGGCACAAAAAAAGGGGACAGGCCTTCTTCAGACCTGCCCCCTTGAATTTGCCAGTCTTCCCGATACAGCCTATGCTCTTACATTGGCTGCCTGGGGTCCCTTGGGACCTTCAGTAATATCAAACTCTACTGTCTGTCCCTCTTCGAGGGACTTGAAACCGTCACCCTGAATGGCCGTGTAATGTACAAATACGTCAGGTCCTTCCTCCTGGGAAATAAAACCAAAACCCTTTTGGTCATTGAACCACTTGACTGTTCCTTTCATAAGATATTCTCCTTTAAAAATAGATGTTACTGGGCACTTCCGACCCAATGTATTGCACTTGCTGGTTCGAAAAGCCCCCACGGGAATATCCGCATGGAAGGTCATTCTGAATCCATACTAAGTGACTTGCTGTTGTCAGATAATTGGGATTTGACTGATTGTGCGACTTGCAGACTCAGACAGGCCTCAATTCAAATGACCTATCGAGCGTACATGAATGAAGCCACTTCGTCAACAAAAAGTTTTTTTATCATCAAAGCACCTAAAATTACCGGGTGCCCCAATTAAGAATGGAGCGAGAGGTTGCACAATGCTATAGGCTTTTGCCCCTTGGGCACCATGTTCTAAGTGGGCATAACCCGCATTGGGGTACAACTGGTTTGCAAATGGTCTGCCCAAAGGCGACAAGCACAGGGTTTATACGGCTCCACCAGCCTTTGGGCAAGATCTTCTCCAGGGCCATTTCCGTTTCTTCAGGTGTACTTGTTTTTACAAATCCCCACATATTCATTATGCGATGGACATGGGTATCAACGCATATTGCACTTTTTCCAAAGGCCCTTGAAAGAACCAGATTGGCGGTTTTTCTCCCAACCCCGGGAATCTTTAGCAGGTCCTGAAGATTATCAGGAACCTTGTAGTCAAAGGCCTTCAGGGCCTTGGGAAGGGCAGCGAGGAAACGCGCCTTGTTCCGGTAAAAGCCAACTGGATAGATAAGCCTTTCTATCTCTTCTGTTGAAAGTTTTTCCAGATCCTTAGGACCCTTGATTTCGGAAAAGAGCCTTTTTACAGCAGCAGATGTGACCTCATCCTTTGTTCGGGCAGAAAGTATGGTTGCAACAAGCACCTTGAACGGATCTCTCGTCTGCACACGTTCGAACTCCTTCACTGGCGATGGGAGGTTAGAAAGGAGCCGAGGAAGAACCGATAGTATATCCCTTAGCTCGGGTTTATTAGCCGTTTTCTGCCCCATGATTCCTCCCAAAGATGGATGCAATAGCCGCCATAATATCCGCCCTTCGGACCGGCTTCTGAAGGAATGCAGAAAGAGCCAGCCCATCAATAACTTCATCTGTAAGCATATCACTGTAACCAGTGCATAATATTACATGGATGTCAGGCCTTATCCTTCTAACCTTCCAAATAAGCTCGGCGCCGTTTAAACCAGGCATTGTCATGTCCGTAATAAGGAGGTCCCACCTGCCGGGTTCCTTTTCCATGGCGTCAAGCGCGCTGGTCCCGTCTTGAAAGACATCCACACTGAAACCCCACTGCTTCAGCATCGCCTCGAAAATTTCACAAATCATCTCCTCGTCATCCACGAACATTATTCTCCTACCGTCACCGTGGATGAATTCTTCTATGTCTTCACCGTTTCCTTTCTGTACTGGTGCATCCGCATGGGCCAGGGCGGGCAAGTACACGGTGAACCTTGTCCCCTTGCCGAGATCGCTATCCACGTTTATGGCCCCTTTCAGGGCCTTGACTATTCCATGCACCACGGCCAGGCCTAGGCCAGTACCCTCTTCTTTGCCCTTAGTGGTAAAGTAGGGTTCAAATATCTTGGAAATGATTTCCTCTTTTATGCCAATACCGGTATCTTCCACTCTTAAAACCACGTATACGCCCGGGGTAACGCCAGCATTCCCAGCCTTCCGGCCTGCAAGTTTCTGCTGCCACAGGCCGATCTTCAGTGTTCCTCCGGTTTCCTTCATGGCATGGTAGGCATTGGTGCACAGGTTCATCACTATTTGATGAACATCAGTTAACTCGGCAAGAACAGGATTAGCAGGCTTAATATAAGTCTTTATTACTATGCTCGATGGCAAGGTGGATCTGAGGAGCCTCAACGCCTCGTCAATTATTTTTGCAATGTCCTGGGGTTCCTTCTCCGCATCCGAATGCCTGCTGAACGTCAGTATCTGACGCACCAGTTCCTTTGCGCGTTCAGCTGCTTTCTCTATCTGTGACAAATACCCGCGTATCTCCGGCTGATTCGAGGCCTTCATCATGGCAAGCTCAACGTAGCCCGATATACCTGCCAGTATGTTGTTAAAGTCATGGGCAATCCCTCCTGCCAGGGTACCTATGGCCTCCATTTTCTGGGCATGCCGAAGCTCGTTTTCGAGCTGCTTGTTTCTTGTAATATCTTGGATCATTGCGATGAGATACAAAATCTTTCCTTCTGCGTCTCTCACAGGGGCAAGATTTAATGATATCAACACGGGGCTGCCATCCTTTTTCTTCAACCAAACCTCTGCGTGCACTGTATTGGTTCCTGAATTTCCCCCAAGCTTGGAAAGAATCTTCGCACGTTCCTCGGGATTCACGTAAAGCTGGTAGGTCTTGAGATCCTTTATGACCTCGTCTGGTGATTCATAACCGAAAATTTCCGCGAATTTCTGATTGACGGCTATGAACTCCCCGGTGAAGGAACTCAGGGAAATCCCCTCGCTTGCCCCGTAGAATATTGTCCTGTATCTCTCTTCACTCCTCCTTAGCTGGCTCGTTCTCCTGTTGAGATAGTAGGCAAGCTCCCCGAGCTCGTTGTTGACCGGAACGTCGAGTTCCAAGGACAGGTCAGAGGAATCTTTTTTTATCTTTTTGAGCTGGTTCGTGACGTGCTTAAGTGGCCTCAATATATTCTGGTACAGGGATAATCCTGCAAGGAGAAGCACTAGCAGGATCAGGACCGATAGAGATATCACGAGACGGTTGGTTATACGGGACACAGGCGCAACGATGTCTTTTTCAGGAACCGTGACTACAAATTTCCAAAGGGTCTCGGGCATAAGGAAGATTGAAACCATGGCGGGGCCACCGGATATGATATCTTGTTTCACCCAGAGGGTCTCAGGCTGCTTCCTCGCAGACATGTCCTCTCTAAGGTGCTCCTGCATCATGGCCGCTATGAGGAGCGCGTCTTTTGAAGTAATCTGGTCGGATTTTCTCTCGATCTTTTTTGCAAGCCCGCTCAGGGATACGTTCTTCCTGGCCATGTTTATGAGGCGGCTGTTTATCTCGTCAAGCCTCTCGGCCACCATCCGAAATTCCCCGTGCCGTTCAGCCAGTTGCCTGGCTGTCATGTATTTTTGATTCCCCTTTTCCCTGCCACGTTTTCCGGAGATAAGCACCATTTCTTCCCTCGGAAACACGATAAACCTGTTGTTTCTGTCAAGGACGAATACGTGGCCGCTGATTCTTTTTCCCGCCTGAGAACAAAGGCACTTGAGCCCCTCGAGCCTGAGATCCACTGTGGCCACCCCGATAAACTTCCCGTGTCTTTTCATTTTTACGGAGAAGGTGATCATTGGTTCGTGTGAAACCGGATCTATGTAAGCCTTTGACCAGTAACCTTTTTCGTCCTTGAGGTAGCGTACAGGGACGTACCACTCCTCGCTGTGATAGCCGCGTTGCAAGAAATTGTAGTTATTGTAGAAGACCAGCCTTCCTGACCTGTCCCGGGCCCAGAAAAAACTGCACCTTTTTCTTTTCGGATCCAACGCAAAGGGCTCAGGCCAAACGCCTCCGCCTGCAACGAGATTCATCAGCCCATCGAGATTGAGAATTCCTGGAATGGCTCGTTTTATGGCCTTACGGTCCGGATAAAGATAATTGGCCGAATATGCAATGGAGGTAGCAGCCGTCTCGGCTTGCACCAGCATGTTTCCAAATCTGCTAACTATACTTTTCCCCGTTTCCCGTATGTTGTATGTCCTTTCCTGAAGAAGCACCGGCTTGATGACATCATGAGTGGTATATATTACGACAGCCACCACCGCTAAGAGCAGCAGTAAAAAGCTGACCGGAATAAACACTTGTATGGTATGCTTAAAGCGTGGTTCGGGCATAAAGTCCTAATTTCTAAAAAAAGAGTTCTACCAACGGCTACGGCGCGCAGGATTTTCTCCATTTTTCATACTATCGGTCTGAACATATTACGGTAAAAATGCGGGATTTTACAACCTTTAACAAAAAACTCCAGATATCTCCCGATGGAAATTTACAGGGTCAGCGTCCCCTTTAATCAATCATATCAAAAATAGTGTCTGTACAATCAGGAGTAATATGTTATTTTTTATTAGAATACCCTTATCAGAGACATAACAAGTGAGAGAATGGAGGGGGTGTGAGCCCGGTTCGTCATAGCAAGCGTAGCATAAAAGGTAGGCCGATAGGCCTGAATCAGAAACAGGGTGGCTTCCACAATTTTACCTGTGGACAGCGTGAGGCAAGGAAAAAATGTCAGTTAATAATTGGGAGAGAACAGCCCAAGGAGTTTTTTCAATAAAAAGGAGGAAAAAAGAATGAATCCCAAGAAATTTGTTATGGTTATGGCCATGGTGCCGGTTCTTATGCTATGCCTGCCTGTCTCGTCTTCATGGGCCAGGCCATCGAAATGTGAGCAATGTCACGCTAAGCTAAACCCCGGCCTTGTAAAGGATTTCAACAGAGGAAAGATGTCAAAACAGTTGACATGCAAGGCATGTCATGGAAGCGCACACATGAATGCCCATGATGCGGATAAGGCAAAATTGCCCACCATCAGCACCTGCAAAAAGTGCCACCCGCAGCAGGTCAAACAGTACATGAGCGGCAAGCATGCCCTCGGGCTGCTTCCCATAACGGCCTTCCCGGGTTTCGCACATCAACAGCCCAGGGCATTCATCGATGGGCAGAAAGGATGTAACGGGTGTCACAACCTCGGCATTACCGATCAACATGTCCGCAATAATAAGGCCCGCAAATATTATAAGTACGGCATGGATTGCCAGAACTGCCATACCCGCCACGCCTTCTCCAAGGCGGAGGCCCTTAGGCCAGAGGCATGCAACAGCTGCCATACCGGATTCGACCATGCCCAGTGGGAAATGTGGCAGCATTCAAAGCATGGCGCCGCCTACCAAGCTGATCCCAAGGCTCACCGCGGACCAACCTGCCAGGACTGTCACATGCAAAATGGCAACCACCGGGTTATGACAGCATGGGGTTTTCTAGCCCTGCGTTTACCCGAGTCAGACAAGGAGTGGATGGGATACCGCGTTACCATTCTCCAGGCCCTTGGTGTTCTTGACAAAAACGGGAAACCAACAGCAAGGCTGAAGGTGGTAAAGGCAGCCAACATGGCAAGGCTTGATAAAAAGAGCTGGGATGCCGAACGGACGCGCATGCTAAAAACCTGCGAAAAATGCCACAGCGCAACCTTTGCCAAGGAAAATTTGAAAAACGCCGACCTGATGATTAAGGCGTCCGACAAGCTCCTGGCCCAAGGCATCAACATAGTGAAGGATCTCTATGCAGATGGCATCATAAAGAAGGGAACAAATGCGGCCACATTTCCCTATCCAGATCTGTTAACATTTTACGAGGTAAAAACCCCCATTGAGGAAAAACTCTACGAAATGTTCATGGATTACAGGATGAAAACATACCAAGCGGCCTTTCACATCATGCCTGATTACACAACCTGGTACGGCCTGGCCAAGTTGAAGGAATCCGTTGTGGAGATGAAGGATATGGCGAAACAGATGCGCTTGAATGCAAAAAAATAAAACCACCCGCGGCTGAAAAGGGCCGAAACTTACCTTACAGTTGTTTCCGGCGCGGGCTGCGTACTTTCATGGCCCGCGCCCTTTTTCTCTGGAACCCGCTGTCCTTAATTATCAAAAAGCGGTGAACCCGCCATCCACTCCGCGTTATTTTTCGCTCCCTTCAGAGAAACGTGTCAAAAACAACCCGTTCTACCAGCACACGGTGCCGCATTCCGGGATAAGGAGCGACTTTTAGCAAAAAGCTCCTTGCCGGTTTTGACATTTCTTATATCGGATTTAACTTTTATTTTCAGGTAACGATCATTCAAATATAGCCAAGGGAGAACAAAGCCAAATGAAAAGACACCTTCTCAACGTCTGTACAATTATTACGATCATGGCCCTTGCAGGTTGTGCATCCTATCATTACAAGGCAGTGCCCTTCACCCTCCCCTCGAGCCAGCCAGGCCATGTGGATATTGACGGAGTTTATGTATCGGCAACGGCTTATCTGTCGTCTGAATACGCTAAGTCCCGGTTCGGCTTTGACATCAGAAAGGCGGGACTCCTGCCAGTCCAGGTTGTTATGGATAATCAAAGTGGCAAGAAGGTCACTATTGATCCCTTCCAGACCTTTCTGATAGATAATTCAGGCCAAGCCTGGTCTATTCTGCCTGAACAGGAAGCGTATAAACGGATAAAGGATTACGGCGCCATAGGACACGCCTTGGGTAGCACGGTCAAGCCTGCCGCCTTATTGGGCGCCACCGGAGCCTTGCTCGGTTTTGCCGTGGGCATCGTCTCGGGCCACGAAGCTCGGAGGAATGCGGAAGCCGGCGCCGTAATAGGTGCTACCACCGGCGCCCTCGCAAGCGGCGTGAAATCTTGGTCCGAGGCAGAGGAGGAAATAAGGAGGGATTTACTGGGAAGGTCCCTCAAAAGCAGGCCTATAGAACCGGGTGAACTGGTTCATGGGTTTCTTTTCTTCCCTGGCAAAAAGGAGGCGCTGTCGGCCCGCAGCCTGAGACTTGCCATCAGGATAGGCGGCAGGGAAAAAATCGTCAATGTGCCCCTGACGGTGCGGTAGATATGCAGAAACAGCGTTAGGTTATGGAGAAGGGTGAAGTCGTAGGCGTTACAGACGTAACCTTGGGTCAGACTCCTGTGGGTAGCGTCCCAAGAAGCATAAAATGACGTGATGTATATGTACTGGCTACGTCAGGTTCCGGCGATGCGCTCCTCAAGGATATAGCCCCGGTAGCCTTAGCCCTGTGGTCTCATCAAGACCTGCCATGAGGTTCATGTTCTGGACCGCCTGGCCAGATGCCCCCTTGCAGAGGTTATCTATGACAGAGACTATTATGGCCCTGCCTGTTCGTGGGTCCACCTTGAGCCCAATGTGGCAGATGTTTGAACCCCGTACGTTCAAGACGTTTGGAAAGGAGCCTTGGGGAAGGACTCTTACAAAGAAGGCGTCCTGGTAGAAGGAGGCCAGCTCCTGTCTCAGATCCTTTTCCGTTGCGCCCTCTGAAACCGTTGCGCAAACGGTGGTCAGTATTCCCCTTGACATGGGTACAAGATGCGGGGTGAAGTTTATACGCACAGTGGTACCAGAGGCCACGCCAAGCTCCTGCTCTATCTCCGGGGTATGCCTGTGTTCAGCCACCTTGTATGCCTTAAAACCCTCGTCCACCTCGCAAAAGAGAGTGGCCACACTTGTCCCCCTTCCTGCACCGCTTGCCCCTGACTTGGAATCGACCACAATGCCTTCGGGGCTTGCGAGGCCCTTTTTCAAAAGGGGGAAAAGGGGCAGGATGGTGCTTGTAGGGTAGCAGCCCGGGTTGGCCACAAGGCGCGCTCTCGTTACCTTCTCCTGGTATATCTCAGGCAGGCCGTAAACCGCCTCTTCAAGATACTCGGGGCAGCTGTGGGGCTGGTACCATTTCTCATACACCTCCTTGTCCCTGATCCTGAAATCCGCTGAAAGATCTATGACCTTTACCCCGCGATCAAGAAGTCCGGGGACCACATCCATGGCGGTTTGATGGGGCACGCAGGTGAACACGAAATCTGCGATAGAGGCCAGGGCATCCAGGGAGGGTTTTTCAAATGAAAGGTTGCAAAAACCAGTAAGAGAGGGAAAGACCTCATCAACCCGCTTGCCTGCAAGTTTTCGCGAGGTCACAGAAACGGCCTTGCACTCGGGGTGCATGGACAGAAGCCTTAGAAGCTCAACCCCTGTATAACCGGAACCGCCCAGTATGGATGCCTTGATTGCCATTTTTCTTTTCCCCTCCTTATAAGGATAAAAAACAAAAAAGGGGAAGGCCAAGCCTTCCCCTTAAATCACACCTGCTATTGCATGGCCTGTTAACGCTTGGAGTACTGGTACCTCTTTCTTGCGCCAGCAAGGCCGTACTTTTTCCTCTCCTTGACCCTGGCATCACGGGTGAGAAGGCCTACCTTTTTAAGGACCTGTCTAAGTTCTGGGTCCATGACCTGTAGCGCTCTAGCAATCCCATGCCTCAAAGCCTCGGACTGTCCATTCTTGCCGCCGCCCTTTACCGTGGCTCTGACGTCAATCTTCCCAAGGGTATTGGTAATCTCGAAAGGTTGGTTGACAACAAGCCTTGCAACCGCAATGTCGAAATAGTCGTCGAAATCCTGGCCATTGACCGTTATCTTTCCGGTGCCAGGGCTTATCCAGACCCTTGCAATGGCACTCTTTCTCTTACCTGTTGCGTAAACTGTATCCATCTTTCTACCTGTCCATCCTTATGCTGATATTTCAAGTGGCTCTGGAGTTTGGGCCTGGTGAGGATGCTCGCCCCCTCTGTATACCTTGAGTTTCTTGAGCTGGTGCCTGGCAAGCTTGTTCTTGGGAAGCATGCGGCGCACTGCAAGCATGATCACATCCTCGGGCTTCTTATCAAGCATCTGCCTTGCAGTCATGCTCTTGAGTCCGCCAAGATAACCAGAATGCTTGTGATACATCTTCTGGTCAAGCTTTCTGCCTGTAAGCCTGACCTTTTCCGCATTTATTACTATTATAAAATCACCGGTATCGAGGTGAGGTGTAAAGTCTGGACGGTGCTTGCCTCTAAGCCTCAAGGCTATCTGCGTGGCAAGACGCCCCAGGACCTTGTCAGTGGCATCAACAACGTACCACTTTTTTTCTATCTCGTTGACCTTTGGAAGCGGGGTCTTCATCTTGTGCTCTCCTTGCTCATGACACACGTATCTTGTCCGCCTTTTAAAAAGGCATTCGGATTACTATATGAATCTCGTTGGATTGTCAAGGCAAAAAGATTGTACTTGGCGCCTTTTTTGATTTATTCTTGGAAAAAATCAAGGAGAATCAAGTGGCGAATACAAAGGCCCTTAAGGCCATATATGACTTCTACGATAAATTTCTGAAGGGCACTCCTCTTGCCTGCAAAAAGGGATGCGCAACATGTTGCACCACCAACGTATCCGTTACCTCTTTGGAGGTGGAATACATCCTGGACTCTGGCTTACTAACAAAAAGTCTACAGGAAAAGGTGAGGGAGGCGGCTGCGCAGGACCACTTCGTGCCAAGCACCACCATAAATACCTCTGCAGCCATGTGCCTTTCTGAAAACCAGATGCCCGAAGAGACCTCCCCTGTCACCTTTGATCCGTGTCCGCTCCTGACCAATGATGGCCTTTGCTCCATTTACCAGGCCCGCCCCTTTTCATGCAGGGCCATGAACTCGGAGACCCTCTGCACAGAAGGCGGTGAGGCCTTTATGGCGCCTTTTCTGGTCACGGTGAACCTGGCCATGTACCAGATACTGGAACATATTGATTCCAGGGGGTGGTACGGAAACCTCCTGGACATGTTAACCCTGGTTTCGGGAAACCGGGAAGGCCTTCAGGAGGCTGCAGATACCATGGAAGGAAAGATAAAGACCAACCGGCCCCTGCCCTGCTTTATCATTCCGCCGGACGAGACCATGAGATTCAAGTCCTTTATGAGAAGGCTTTCAAAGGTAGAAATTGAAGGGGGCAAAACAGTGGGGGACCTGCTGCCTGAGAACTGGCAGATTCTTTCCTGAAATATTGATTTGCTGCCCGAGCTTGCTATGAGGCTACCTGGTTAACTGCAACCTGGCCGTGACTCATCCACCTCTGCCACCCAAGCCATAAATAGCTCGTAACTGATGGCCACGATCACCGCGCCAAGAAAAAGCCCTATGATCCCGGAGACCATCATGCCCCCAAGGGCGCCAAGAAGGATAACAAGCATGGGAATCTTTACGCCTCTGCCCATGAGTAGCGGCTTCAGGAAGCTGTCACTTGCGCTTACAACGAGGCACCAGACGAGAAAGATTACCGCAGGGGTGGTGTCAGATGTCATGAAGGCCCAGCCTGCCACAGGCCCGAGGATGAGCAGGGGTGGAAGCTGTATGACTGCACAGACAAGCACAAGCACTGCCCAAAGCCCGGCAAAGGGAACGCCCATGATTATCATTCCAATGGCAGAAAGGACCGATTGAATAATGGCGACCCCTACCACCCCAAGCATAACGGCCCTGATGGTGGCAGTGGCAAGACCTACTATCTCTGGCCCCTTTTCTCCGGAAAACCTGCATATTATTCGCCTTGTGGCTGATGCCGCCTTCTGTGCATTGGCAAGAAGGGCTGCTGCGGTGATTATGGAGATGACAAAGAGAAAGACCGCCTTAACGCCCCCGCCCACAAGTCCAATAAGGTAGAGGAAAATGCCCCTTAGCTGTGGCTCAAACTGCTTAACTATTGCCCCAAGATTCTGAGATGCCATTGCCCAGAACTTGGCTACAAGGGGGCCGATGACCGGCCAGGCAGAAACACTCTTTGGAGGTGGAGGGATGGTGAGGTGGATCTTGTGGATGTCTTTTATGTAGGGCTGAAGGGCCTGGAAAGACGAGGTGGAGAGCATCACCACTGGAACCACAAGGGTTACCATGATCACCAGGGCAAAAAGGGCTGCTGTAAGCCTCCTCCTGTTTCCAAGGAGCTGAGCGCACCTTTCTATGAAAGGGTCCACTGCAATGGCGATAATAACGCCCCATATAAGGGGCAGAAGAAACGGCCTTATGATCTGGTAGGTCCATATGACAAG
>WGDC01000061.1 GCA_015493475.1 Deltaproteobacteria bacterium | reverse complement strand
TGCTAACCACCATTATAATCGAAAAGAAAGGACTCCTTAAGTAAAATATAACAATTATTTCAATATATTATCTGTAAAATTTTCTCAAAAATTAACTCCGAAAGTTGAGTTAGGAAACCTGGCCCAGCATTTCCCTGACGCCATCTTGTTGACTGAAGAGCTCAAATTCCTTCTTAAGCTTATCGAACCTCTCCACAACGCCGCCAAGATCTCCCTCTTCGGCAATCTTCTCGATAACGAGAGCAAATTCCGAAAGCCTTTTCGCGCCAACATTCCCGGAAGAACCCTTCAGGCTATGAGAAAGCCGCATTATCTCCTGGCCGTCCCCGTCACTGATGGCCTTTTCAAGGCTGGCCAGGAGCTCTGAGCCTGTATCAAGAAACATCTCCAGGACCTGCCTGCCAAGTTCCCGATCGTTCATGGTCCTTTCGAGAAAATCATCCCTGTCGAAGACCTTTTCCCCTGAGCAATCCCCTGACTGCCACCTTTTCGTGCCACGACCCCCATCCTTCTCCGTCCCTTCTTCCGAAACCTCTTCGGAACAGACAGGAAGCCACTTGGTCAGCACTTCTATGAACCTTTGACGTTCTATGGGCTTGGGAAGGTAATCATTCATTCCGGCAGCTATAAATCGCGATATCTCTTCCTGGAAGGCATGCGCAGTCAGGGCGACTATGGGCACCTGCCTGTTTATCACCCTGGAATCCCGCTGCCTTATGGCCCTCGTAGCCGAGATTCCATCCATAACCGGCATCTGTATATCCATGAGGACGAGATCGTAGGGTATCATCTCGAGCACCTCCACCGCCTCCTTGCCATTGGTTACTACCTCGGCCCTGAGCCCGAACCTCCTCAAAAGCCCGGCTACTACCTTCTGGTTAACAGGATTATCCTCCACAACGAGCACCCTCCCTCTGAGCCTTATGTCCCCAGCCGGTCGCGCCTCAGCCTGCCTTGCCACCTTGAGCGTGTCTTCGCCAGCACAGGCTCCTGCACCGGCGTCCACGGACCCTTTCTTGAGCCTGACGGTAAACCAGAAAGTGGAACCCTTGCCCGCCTGACTTTCTACCCCTATCCTGCCTCCCATTAATTCTACAAGCCTCTTTGAGATTGCCAGGCCCAGACCCGTACCACCAAATTTTCTTGAAATGGAGGCGTCCACCTGAGAAAATTTCTTAAAAAGAAGATCAAGCTTGTCCCTGGGGATACCTATTCCCGTATCTTTCACCAGAAACTTTATTACCGCCTCGTCTTTTTCTTCCTCCACGAGCTCCACGGAAAGCTCAATGCTGCCCTTTTCCGTAAATTTCAGGGCGTTACCAGTAAGGTTTATCAGCACCTGCCTCAGCCTGCCGGGATCCCCCTTGAGACAGAGCGGCAAGTCCTCTGACAGGTCGAGCGTGAACTTGATACCCTTCTTTTCCGCTGCGATGGCAAAACTTCTTGAAAAATCCTCGAGGATATCGGAAAGGCTGAAATCCACCATGTCGAACTCCATCCTTCCCGCCTCTATTTTGGATATATCAAGTATGTCATTTATGAGAAAAAGCAGGGCCTCCGCACTGGAGTGGGCAATCTGGACATATTCCTTTTGCTCCTCGTCAAGACTGCTCGAGCCAAGCAGTGACAACATACCTATCACGCCGTTGAGCGGGGTACGGATTTCGTGACTCATATTCGCGAGAAAGGCGCTCTTCGCCCGATTCGCCTCTTCTGCCCTGAGTTTCTGCTCCTGAAGCTCTATCTGCAAATGCTTGAGCTCGGTAATGTCATTTCCTATCCAGACGGTCTTCATTGCCTCTATTGGCCCAGGATTTATGGCTGTAGCCGTAATTTGGAACCATCGTTTTTCCCCATTCGGCATAAGCCTTTCCATCTCATAGGAAACACTCTCCCCCCTCATGAGCGCGGGATAGAAAATCATGCCGAATGATTCGTATTCCTCCTCGGAGGAAAAAAGTATGCGCGTACTGGCCCCTTCGATATCTTCCTTGGGCATATTGAGGATCTTGGCGAGTGTCTCGTTCACGGTCAAAAAGGTCCTGCTCCTGATCAGGGCTATGCCCACACCTGCATACTCCATGATCCCTTCGAGTTCCTTGACCTTCTGGCTCAGTTTTTCCTCGAGCTCGACGATCTTGGTTATATCGTTCTTGATTGCAATGAAATGGGTTATGTGGCCTTCTTCATCCTGAACGGGAGCAATGGTGGCGTCCTCCCAGAAAACATTACCGTCTTTGTCCGTGCTGCAAAGCCTCCCATGCCACAACCGGCCGGAGCCTATTGTCTCCCCTATTTCCCTGTAAAGGGCCTCATCCTGCTGGCCGGATTTAAGCATCCTGGAATCCTGGCCCAACACCTCCTGCGTTGAATAGCCCGTAACCCTTGTAAAGGCAGGATTCACATATTGAATAATCCCTTCCCTGTCGGTAATAATTATGCTGCTGCCGCTCTGTTCCACCGCAGTCTCAAGAAGCCTTATCTTCTGGGCGTCCCTAAGACCCTTTCGCATATCCTGGACGAAGGCGTAGCAAAACGATGTGGCCGGATCGTCGGATTCATGCCTGGTAAAGTCTATGATAACCGGAACGGGCTCTCCGCTGACGTTTAACATGTGGACGTTCAACTCGAAATTCTGGAACGCATCCCCTGTGATCATTTCCCTGAAACGAGACCTGTCCCTGTCTTCCAGGAGTTCAAGCAGGGTACTGCCCCTGAGATCACGCTCTTTAGAATTAATTTCCAGAATTTCATAAAGCCTGTTGTTTATGTCCTCTATTACGAAACTTACAGGACTCATCACAAGGAAACCGTCCTTGTTTCCCTGGAGTACGGCCCTGTAGCGGTACTGGCTCCTGCTCTTCTCCTGCCTTTCAGAAATCAGGCTTTCATATTGACGCCTGAAAAAAAACAGGCCCACCACGAGGGGGATAAGCGCCAAGATAAAAGCGCCGTTTGTGAGCAAAAACGCCCTTCTAAGCATCTGAAGCGAAACGGGAAGAAAGTCCCTGGAAATAACGGTGACCACGGAAAAAACACCGGGCATGATACACATAAATTCTATCTCAAACTCCTCATTCCCTTTTTTCGCGCTTATTTTTCCCTTCTTTGTAAGGTCAACCCAGGAACCCTTGGGAAATCCGAGGCTTTTAATCTTTACTCCTTCGAACTGCCGGTCCTCCATAATCCTTTTAATTTGGACAGGGTTCTCCTGTTCAAAACTGAAAAAACCGTTCCTTTCCGGGCTGAACAGAATACCATTGGCAGTAGCCCCCCACACGGAGAGGCCGCTGCTGTTCAAGGGTGTCAGGGAATTAAGAAGGGTGCTTGGATCCAACTTCGCAACAAGGACACCGAATCTTCCAAAATAGCTTGTTACCCTTCTCGACAAGTAGAGGCCAAGCCTTTTGCTTGTTACCCCGAGCGCGACATAGGCCCCGGACCCGTTCCTTAGAGCCTGCTTGAAATATGGCCTAAAGCCGTAATTCTTGCCTTCAAAACGTTTATCAGTAGAGAGGATACAGTTACCTTCATCATCCATCAAAAAAATTGACAGGAAACCTATCCTCTTATTGATCATGGAAAGGTATTTCCTGATCTTTTCCTTGACTTTTGGCGAATTCTCCTCGGAGAGACTGTCAACGATATATGGATTGAAAGACAGGAGCTCGAGTGCAAAACGCCTCGAGTCAAGCCGCTCCTGTACGGTCTTCTCCTTGTCATTGAACTGCTGCTCTATTTCGTGCCTGGTAAATTCCTTGAACTTCTCATAGTTTGTATAGGTAAAAACTGTTCCGAGCGATAGAAGCAGCAAGGCAACAATGGCTATGTACCTGATTGGGATGGTCTTTTTCATTTGTCTTTGTGCAGCCAGTGTTCTATGGCGTCCCCTGCCGGTGCCGGTTTTGAAAACAAAAACCCTTGGTAAATGACGTTGCCTGCCTTGCTCAAGAACATGGCCTGCCCCTCGCTCTCTATACCTTCTGCAACCACTTCCATCCCAAGGGCCTCTGCCATGAGAAAAATGGCCTTTACAATAGCCCTACTGTCCTCATCCCCTGGAAGCCCTTTTACAAAGGTCCTATCTATCTTGATCTCGCTTATGGGGAGACTCTTCAGGTATGAAAGGGATGAGTAGCCTGTTCCAAAATCGTCTATGGAAAACCGAAAGCCGGCCCTTGAAAGGCGGATCATCTTTTTGGCTACTTCATCCATGTCATTTATAAGAAGACCCTCGGTGACCTCAAGAATGATACGATCAGGTGACACGGATTTTTCAGATACTGCGGAAAGTATTTCGTCAACAAAGTCCTCTCTCGCAAACTGTTTGGGACTAATGTTAACAGACAGGGTGAAATCTTCACGGGAATACTTACAAAGCAGTTCACACACCTCGTTAAGGACCCACCTACCTATCCTGAGCACCAGATCGCTCTCTTCTGCCACTGGAATGAACAGACCCGGACTTATCATCCCCTTCTTGGGATGCATCCACCTGACCAAGGCCTCGGCACCGTGGAAACTGCCGTCAGGACGCACCTGCGCCTGCAAGAAAAGCCTGAGGTCTCCGTTATCCAACCCTTCCGCGAGATCCTTTTCCATATCGTACCGCTGGCGGACCTCCTCCTCCATCTTCCGGTCATGTATTACGGTCTGGTTTCCGCCGAGGGCCTTCGCCTTCCTCAGGGCAGTGTCCACCCGTCTCAGGAATTCCTCTGGCTCGAGGGCAATTTCACACGTTACGGGAGCAGCTCCTATGCTTACCGTTATGTTCACCCCTTCGTCTATTGGAAAGCGCTCCGCCATTCTTGCATGGATTCTCTGGGCCTTTGCGTATAAAAAATTGATTATTTCATCAGTGGTGTACACACAGCCGCCGTCAAAAGGTATCAGGACACCGAATTCGTCTGCGGCAATACGGGCCACAACCGCCTCCTCTTCAAAACACTCCTGGAGCCTTGCCCCAAAATAATTAAGCAGCAGATCGCCGAGATCAAGCCCTTTTGCCTGATTGATCCGCTTGAACCGGTCTATATTCACAAGGATAAGGGCAGCCGACTGGCCGTTGTTCACGAGTTCATCTATCCTCTCGGTAAAAAGAACCCTGTTTGGCAGGCCGGTTGTCTGGTCATAATGGGCTATGAAATCGGCCAGCTTGTTGGCGCTCTTTATGGCCCTTTTAAGCTGAATGTGAAGACCCACCAACCTGAGCCCCGCTTTGATACGGGCCTTCAGCTCGTCTGTATCAAAGGGCTTTGAAAGGAAATCGTCTGCCCCGGCCTCGAGGGCAAGGATTACATCCTTTTTCTCATTCTTGGATGTAAGCATAATGACATAGTGTGGATTTTCTTTTTCTTCCCTTCTCAGCTCCTTGACAATGTCTATTCCGTCCATGCCCGGCATGAGCCAGTCAAGGAGAACTATTCTCGGCTCTTCGGCGGTCCTTAGAAGCTTCAGCGCCTCTTGCCCGTCTTGCACGTCTGTCGGGTCAAAACCCCATTTCTCCAGGGTGGATTTCAAAAGCAACTCGGTGATGGGATCATCCTCGGCTATGATTATCTTGTCCTTCAGGTATTCTTCTATCATCAACAGGTCCGTGTCCAATGCAGCAAGGCCTGCCCCGTAAAACAACGGACTCGCAAAACAACGGGGCAAAGGCAGGTATGTTTTCATTGCTTTAATCGGCAAAAAAAGCGGTTTGCTTTACTGGAATCTTATCCCTACGGAAAGTCATGCGAGTCTGTGAGATTCCCTTTTCAGAATACGTAAGAAAAAAGATGGTCAAGGGTTATGGAAGGGTTTGAGACGGGACCGCTTACTTGGCATGCGCCCCCGTCGCACAGGTCATCTACAGCAAAAAACTGTCTGCTTATTTATTTTTTTATTTTTTAAAGCCTTTTGCAAACTCGAACAGGGTCTTTACACCAAATCCTTTCGCCCCCTTGCCGAGAAAACCAAGTGGCTCCTCCTTGACGCATGGGCCTGCTATGTCTATGTGGCTCCACGTGACGTCTTCATTCACAAACTGCCTTAGGAAAAGGGCCGCTGTTATTGCCCCGCCCCAGCGGCTACCGATGTTTTTCATGTCGGCTATCTCCGCCTTTAGCTGTTCCATATACGGCATAAACAGGGGCATCTCCCAGAGATGCTCGTCGGCCCTTTTACCTGCCTCGATAAGACTGTTGTTAAAATCCCTGTCAGATCCGAATACTCCTGCAATATCTTCACCTAGGGCCACCACACACGCGCCGGTAAGGGTAGCGGCATCCACTATGCAATCTGGCTTCATCTCGGAGGCAATACACAAGGCGTCGGCTAGAATCAGCCTGCCCTCTGCATCGGTGTTGTCTACCTGAACGGTTTTACCGTTTCTCATGGTGACTATGTCCTGGGTATGAAAGGCCCGTGAAGAGATGTCATTTTCCACAAGTGGAGTAATGACCGCAATGTGCAATGGAACCTTGAGGCTTGCAAGACAGCAAGCTGCGGCAAATGTCATGGCCGCGCCTCCCATGTCGTACTTCATACCTATCTGGCTCTGGGCGGGTTTCAAACAGTACCCTCCCGTGTCCATGGTGACGCCCTTTCCCACAAAGGCGATAAACCCCCTTGGCTTTCTTGGCTTGTATTGTCCCATAACGAGCCTTGGCCGGGATGCTGCGCCCATTCCAACCGCAAGAATACCGCCACATTTCTCCTTTAGGAGCCTTTTCTCATCCCAGACGGTTACCTTCAGCCCCGCCTTTTTACCCGTCTTTTGAAACAGGCTGGCAAGGCTCTCGGGATGCAACTCGTTTGGTGGTTCGTTAAGGATGTCCCTTGCGAAATTTACCCATGAAAAAAGGACCTCTCGGTCTAGTAGGCCCCCCCTGTATTCCTTTGAAAGCGTCCAGTCGAGAAAGCAGGCTACCTCTGGAAGTTCAGGCTTCTTTTCGAGATACTTGTCAAACCTGTAGCCTCCAAGAAGGGCGGCCTCCTGGCACTGCCCCGCAAGATCCTGGCCTTGTTCAGACAGGAAAAGGCAAACCCTATTGATCTTTTCATCCTGGCAAGATCCGATGAAGGAAGAGATGTGCTTTTTAAGCATCTGGCCCGGTGAAAGGTTCTTGTCATCAAGCCGGACGGTACACGCAATGAAGCGCCCATCCTTACACTCTCCAGCCGAGACAGTCAGGAATTTCCCCTGCTTCTCCGCTGGCTTCAGGCCTCTGACGTGACCTGGAACAACATCCCCTGAAAAAACTGGTGTATTTTCGTCAATAAACGGGAAAACCAGCAGGTCTCCCTCGACGGCACTATATTTCCTGCTTACACTGAACTTGCATACTGCCATCCTGCGCCTCCTTTATACCTGTTCATGTCCCTCAAGCATTGCCAAAAGCTGCCCGTGGACCACTTGCGTAATCTCGTTTCTTGAAAGCCTCTTGTCTCCAATACGGACTTCCACCGCCTTTCCCACAGTCACATCTATGGTTCCCGGCCTTGCTATAAAGGCACCCTTGGGAAGAACCTCATGGCTCCCCTTGATGGCAACCGGGACCACGGGGCAGCCAGCCTTTACAGCGAGCATGAACCCCCCTTCCTTGAAAGGCTGAAGCCTCCCGTCAACACTCCTTGTACCTTCGGGGAATATCACTATGGAATCCCCCTGCCTTAGCCTCTCGGCAGCCTTCTTTATACTCTTGACCGCCGCACGGCTGTTTTTTCTGTCTATGGGGATATAGCCAGCCTTTTTCATGGCAAGTCCCAGAAGTGGGACCTTAAAAAGTTCCTTTTTCACTAAGAACTTGAATGGAACCGGAAGCGCCCTGTAGAGGACAAGTATGTCCATCTGACTTGCATGGTTGCAAGCAAATATGACCGGACCATCAAAGGAACTGGCGCCCAGGAAACGTACCCGGACCTTTATACCGCAGGCAGCAAGTACAATCCAGGACCAGAGCCTTCCCATGGTGTGTGCGAAATCCTGCCTGCCGCTCAACATGACGCCGAAAATGGCAATGGTCCCACACACCATGTATGACAAAGGGAAAAACCATGGGAATATAATTGCTGTAAGTAACCTTCTCATTGACGAGACCTCGTTTCTTCTCGGTACCTATTATAAGGCTTATGCAGGCATAAAAGATTACCACATATTTGCCCTGTTGAACACGAGGCCATTTTAAGAAACACCTTTTTGTCTGTATAGAAGCAGCGTAGGCCAAGGGGCTCAACTGCCGCCACCGCCATCTGCGGCCTGCACCCGGATAATCTGTTTTGCCGCCTCGGTAAATAGTTCGCCCTCACTTGGCCCAGGGCCTTTCCCTTGTTGACCACTTGCGATCTTAAAGGCATCGAGTATCACCTCACGGGGGACATGGAATTCCTTGCACTCGTCCGAAAGGCACTCCAACAGGGACAGGGCCTCTTCTACGGCATCTATTTCCGCGCCGACCTCCTGTATCTTCCGGGAAAGCCCTTGGCGTACCCTGGCGAACTCCTCCCCTTTCAATCTGCCCTCATCTAGACCGGCAACGCAAAAACCATAGGCGGCAAGGAGGGTTGGACCGAGAGGGGCGGACTCCTTTTTACCGATCTCTTCCACAAGCTCCATAAATCTTGCTGCAAGGGCCACATTGACACCGGCAGAAATCGCCCCCGCCTTCAACGCCTTGAGCATCTTGGCCTTTAGAACCTTCAGTTTCCCATCAGCCACTACGCCATCAGGTAATGAACCGAGACAGTGCTCTGCGTAAGGACAGTAGGCAGCGCAGCCAAAATCCATTTCCGGATTCGGAACCTCCTGATCACAGTTCGGGCAGCGCCTTCTGGTATCGTCTTTAAAGAACTCGATCATGTAGCCGCAATTGGGGCATTTCACATCAAAAATTGCCCCTGGCTTCCAATACCTGCTGTCTTGTCCTGGACACTTCATCTTCTGTAGAACACCCCGCTTTTTTATAAAGTATACATAATTTCAGACCGTTAGTAAAATGACTTAAATCAAGCCCAAGACATCCACCATTTTTGACCAATTGTGAAGAAATTTGCGTGTAAAATTATTATGTTGGGCTCACAAGAAAGTGAAAATGGGTAAAGCCCTGCAACCCCCCTCTCTTACTAATTCCCTTCCAGGGCATCCTTAACAGAGGGAAAAAGGGCAAGATCCGTATGTGGGAGAAAGAGACATGAGACATAATTGTCCATGAAACGGGGATTGTCAGCAAGGTCAAAGTGGGTCATCATCTGGGCCACCTCTTCCATTTCCTGGAACTTTGGCCAGGAAATGGCTGAAACTTGCGCCCCTATCAGGGATGAGTTTCCTGCAAAAAAGAACCTGTCCCTTGGGATGTCAGGAAGAAGCCCTATGGTAATTGCCTGCTCAAGGTCAAGATAGCTTCCAAAGTTTCCTGCAAGGATCACCCTCTCAAGGTCCTCTATTGCCATACCAACGGACTCAAGAAGCGTGAGATAACCGGCAAACATGGCCCCCTTGGCCCTTATTAGGTTCTCAACGTCTGCCTCCGTAAACACTATATCCTCCCCGGTAGCGGTTGCCTCCTTTTCTACCACAACGTATTCCCAGCCGTGCCTTCCCTCGCGTACCCGGGCAGTGGGAAGATCCCTGCAGAATTTCCCCTGCCTGTCAAGAACGCCTGACATGAAAAGCCCTGCAAGAAGGCTTATTATTCCGGAGCCGCATATCCCCTTGGCCTTTTCCCCGCCAATGGTAAGGACCATGGGTTCAAAGGTTTCCGGATGTATGTGTACCACTTCCACTGCACCAACAGTGGCCCTCATGCCGTACTTTATGCCGCCTCCTTCAAAGGCCGGGCCTGCGGAACAGGCCGCACAGGCCATCCAGTCCTGGTTACCAAGCACTATCTCGCCGTTTGTTCCAATGTCTATGAAAAGGGTGAGCTCCGGGTGATGGTTGATTCCAACCCCAACAACGCCTGCCACAATATCCCCGCCAACGTAACTGGCAACGCAAGGCGCCATGAAGATGCGCACGTGATTTGGAAGATCAATGCCTATCTCCCTTGCCCTTACGGGCGGAAACCGGTTTGCCACCGGGGTGTAGGGGGCTGAACGCAGGTATTTCGTCTCAAGGCCCAGAAGAAAATGGGTCATTACCGTGTTTGCCGCTATTGTAACAAGACAAATGTCCTCCTTTTCCTTGTCTCCCTTTGTAAGCAGCTCTGAAAGAAGCCTATTGAGACAGATTACTATCTTTTCCTGCAGGATAATAAGACCTTCCTCCTTCCTTGAAAACTCCATGCGCGATATCACGTCCTCACCATAGCTTACCTGGGGATTGTAGTCAGAGGATTCCGCCAGAACCTTCTGATCCATAAGGGAAATGAGCCTTGCGGAAACCGTTGTAGTCCCAATATCAATGCAGATTCCGTGCTGCCCCCTGGTGCGGTCTCCAGGCTCCACCCTTATGAGGCGTTTATGCGTAGAGGAGGATGTCTCCATGAGACTTGTAGTCACCCGCCAGTTTGCTTCCCTCATCACATGGGGCAGATGGAAAAGTACCTGGCTGTCCACTTCGAGGTGAAAGTCTTGTCCAACCTCCCGCCTTATTCTTCCAAGGTCGCTCAAGTTGTCCGTAATACTCGGCTCCGGCACGGAAACCAAAGATTTGGTTATGGCAGGCTCGCTCCTGACCTGCACCTTCTCGCCGTGAACCTTGATCCATGCAGCGGCCTTTTTGGCAAGTGGGCGGGTAAGGGCCTTCCTGTCCATCTGGGATTCCACAGGGACCCTCACAACCACGTCCGTCACGGGAAAGGTGGCGCATGCCTTCCAGCCCCCTTCCGGGAGCTCCTCCCCCTTTACCTTGCCCTCTTCAATAAATATCCTGCACTTGTTGCAGACCCCCGCGCCGCCACAACTTGCATTTATGTGGATACCTGCCCCCATTGCGGCCTTTAGCAGGTTCTCATCAGACGGGACGTCGAGCACCACATTTCCTGGCAAAAAGGTGACCTTTGGCATAAGCTTTCCTTTGATGCTAATGTGTTTTAATGGTATTAAATTTTGATATTATACACTTGGTCTCTTTACGTCCAGCCTTTAGTAGCCCGTTAAGATAGAAGAGGAAAGCAAGCTTGATAAACAAGGGGGAAATCATGAAGATTCTTGTAACAGGAGGGGCAGGCTTCATAGGCTCAAACGTGGTTGACGCATATGTGGGGCAGGGCCATGATGTGGTTGTGGTTGACAACCTTTACTCTGGGAAACTCGAAAACCTTAATCCAAAGGCAAGGTTTTACCTGCTCGACATAAGAAGTCCGGAATTTGAAAAGGTCCTTGAGATAGAAAGGCCAGAGGTCATAAACCACCATGCGGCCCAGATCTCAGTGCCATTTTCCGTGGAAGACCCACGCTTTGATGCGGACGTTAACATCCAGGGGTTTGTTAACATGCTTGAGGCCGCCAAGGACAAGGGGGTAAAGAAGGTGATATTCATCTCATCTGGAGGCGCCATATACGGCGAGGCAGAGGAGTATCCCACAACTGAAAACTACCCCCCAAAGCCCCTTTCCCCCTATGCCATTGCAAAGGCCGTCTCCGAAGACTTTCTCTTTTTTTACAACCACCAGTACGGCCTTGACTACACGGTATTAAGGTATGCCAACATCTATGGCCCGCGCCAGATTCCCCACGGCGAGGCCGGGGTGGTCGCCATATTCATGGACAGGCTCCTTTCAGGCAAAAGATGCACCCTGTTCCACTTCCCGGAAGACCCCAAGGGAATGATCAGGGACTACTGCTTTGTTGGGGACGTGGTGGATGCCAATGTAAAGGCCCTTACCAAAGGAAGCTGCCAGGCCTTTAACATAGGAACGGGCGTTGAGACAAAGACCCAAGAGCTTTTTGAAAAGATATTTGATGTGATGAAGGAAAAGGTGGACATTTCAGATGAGCTGCGGGAGATGAAAGGCACCGAGGCGCGGGCAGGCGACCTTAAAAGGAGTTGCCTAAACTGTGAAAAGGCAAAAGAGGAACTTGGCTGGCAGGCCTCCCACAGCCTTGAAGAGGGGCTTAAGAAAACCCTTGATTGGAGGCTATAGGCCTCGTGAAACTCACGGTTTCTGCCTTTCAGTTATGCCCGCAAAAGGATCTTGCCAAAACCCTGAAAAAGGTGGTGGAGACAGCCAGGGAGGCTGCAAAAAATGGGGCAGAACTTCTCCTTTTGCCAGAACTCTTCCCGTTTGGGATACTAAAAGACAAGAAAGAGGCCAAGGAGGCGGCAAGTAAAACGCCGGAAATAATTTCATATCTAAAGGAATGGGCTATCAGGCTTAAAATCACCATCTGCGGCGGCCTTCCCTTTAAAGAGGAAAGTGGAGCCCTCCTTAACTCCATGTTCCTTATTCCGACTGAAGGCCCCTTTCTTCGCTACGACAAGCTCCACCTCTTTCCTCCTTTTAACGAGCCCCTTGTCTTTAAAGCAGGCAAGGCCCCCAAGACCTTTTGCTTAAACACATCTTCCGGCCATGTGCTCACCGGCCCGATGATATGCTACGATATCCGCTTTCCAGAGCTTGCCCGCAGGCTTTCACAAGAAGGTACAAGGCTCCTTTTGATTTCAAGCCTCTGGCCCCTTTCGCGAAAGGAAAACCTCCTAACCCTTCTAAGGGCGCGTGCCATGGAAAACCAGTGTTTCCTTGTGGCGGCAAACGTATGCGGAAGATGTGGAGAAGTAGATTTTGCAGGTGCCTCCCTTATTTGCGCACCTGACGGCTCCCTGCTTTCACAGGCAGAAGACAAGGAGGAACTGGTTCTTGCCCAGGTGGATCTTGATAAAATCCAATCGCAGAGGGCCTTTTTCAACTCGTCAATTCCCAAGGGTGCATGGAACTTTCCCCTTGAAACCAAGGTATTTTCTCTAAAAGATGCAAAAAAGCGGGTTTTATTCAGGAAAAAGGCGGGCCAGAGGGTTGTCTTTACAAACGGTTGCTTTGACATCCTGCATGCAGGCCACGTCTCCTATCTGAGAAAGGCCAGGACCTTTGGCGACGTGCTCATAGTTGGCCTTAACAGTGATGAGTCCATAAGAAGGATAAAGGGGCCCTCAAGGCCCATAAATTCGGAAAGGGCGCGTGCAAAGGTGCTTTCTGCCCTCTCATTTGTGGACATGGTAGTCATCTTTTCAGAGGACACTCCTGAAAGGCTTATCCATGAAATCGAACCAGACGTGCTTGTTAAGGGCGCCGACTGGGAAGAAGAAAGCATCGTTGGAGCCGACTTTGTAAAGGCAAGGGGAGGAAGCCTTAAAAGGATAGCCTTTGAGGAAGAGGTCTCAACCACAGGCATAATAGGACGGATAAAGGGCAAAACGTAGTTCAGCTCAATATTTCAGCCATACACCATGGAAAATCTCTTTGTTAATGTACCTTTTGATGGCAAGGAAATCAGGCTTTCTTACAAGATGGCAGGAACAGATAGAAAACCTGTCCTTATCTTTATACACGGACTTGCCTGCAACTGCGACTACTGGATCCATGTAATGGAAGACAGAAATCTCAAAAAGGGCTTTTCGCTTGTGGCCCTTGACCTTCCAGGCCATGGCCTTTCTTCAAAGCCCAGGTGGTACGATTATTCCATGGAGGCCTTCTCCTCAGTCATAAACCGCTTTATTAAAAGCCTGGGGCTGTCGAACATACGTGCAATCGTTGGGTTTTCAATGGGCGGGCCCGTTGCGATAGATTTATGGAAGTCTGTCAGGTCAAAAAAACTCATCCTTGTTGAACCTGTACTTACCGAAAAGGATGTTCCCATCTCAAAAAAACTTGCAAGGTTTCCCTGGCCCATTTTTTCTGCTCTAAAACCATTTCCCCTGCTCTTTCCGAAAAGTTTTTCAAAAATACACCTCAAAAATCCAGATAGTTACAATTCAAAAATCGTGGCAAAGGCCATGCATCAAACATCTGGCCTTGCCTTTAAAAGGTGCTGCCAGGGCCTTGTCAGGTCAGCGCTTGACCCGCAAACCTACAAGTCACTCAAGAACATCAATGCAGAAAAGGCCGTCTTAATTAGAGGCGATCTAACAAAGCCTGGGTTTTCCCCACCTCCGGACATAGGTTCTGTGGCCACGGTAAAAAAGGTGCCTGATTCAGGCCATGCAGTGATGCTGGATAACTGTGAGGCATTTGTACGAACGTTGAGGGATTTACTATTTTCAGAGAAAGGGAGAACCATCAAGAATTGAAAGGACAGGAATTTAATCTTTCAATTGTAGTTAAAAATATGCTGGTATTTTTAACTGGCCTCTTGCCCCCTCTTCTGGTGGTTCCTGGAAAGGTTATAGACGAATATGCGTTTACCCTGTACAGGGAGCCCAAACTTTATCTAATTGGTGCGCTGGCTTGGCTGCTTTTTACCGTGGGCGAGGCAAAAAAATCTACTGTTGCTAAAGGGCTCATGGTACTGTGCTTCATTTCCCTGCTCTCTCTATTATGGGCTCCTGTTAAAGAAGCAGTTTTTTACGAGGCCTTTCAATACATTAATCTTGCAGTCCTGGCAAGTGTGCTGGCCCATTATTTTCGTCAAAGGCAAGCTCGACTCTTTTTTCTCTATGGGCTTCTCGTTTCCATGGCTATAGCTGTGTTTATCGGCCTTTGTCAGTGGAGAGGAATTCGATTCCCCCAGCTCTTTCCTGTTGGAATTCCATATCCATCCACCTTTGGAGCAAGACACAGTGCCGGTTTAGCCGTATGTGGCACAATATTCTTAACGCTTGCTCCGCTCTCTTATTTTCTGAAAAAGGAAAGATACGTGGCCCTCCTTTTCTTGATCGTTCTTTTTTCATTACAGCTTTTTTATATTCTGATCCTTGGCAGCCGAACTTCCTATTTTGGAATCCTAATGGGAGGCCTGGCGACAGGCGCGATCGGGGCACGATATTTCCGATTTATTCCCAAAAAATTTATCATATATGGCATCATGTTGTTGCTTTTAGTATCAGGCTTTGCCACCATCTGCTTTTATAAAAATGGTTATGTACAAAATAGAGTCAACAAAACCCTCGTTTTTTTTAGAAATCCTTCCCTTTTCTTTCAGTCAGAGCGCTGGGTTTGGTGGAGTAATTCCTTTCAAATGTTAAAGGAAAATCCACTTGGCGTTGGTGCTGGCAACTGGGGCTTTCTCTACCCTGTTTACAGGAAATCCGGCAAACATGTTTATTACACAGAACACACCCAGGTAAGAAGAACGCATAATGACTACCTGCAGTTACTCTGTGAACTTGGGCCGGTGGGCGTTTTTATCCTTTTGTTTTTGCTGTTTAAATCTCTTAAATGGAGCTGGCAGGTCTATGAAAAAAATGGTTCTCTCGAGGCTGCGTTTTTGTTTGTGCAAATCGCAGCCTGGACTGGTCTCATGTGTTTTGATTACCCCTTTGAAATGCCTTTTCAGCGTTTTTTGCTGGTAATGGCAATGTTACTTACAGAGGGAATTTACAATGAAAGCCTGGCATAGAGTGGCTTCCTTTTTGATTTTTATTGCAATTTGTATTGCAGGGATTTCAAGCTTGGACAGACTTGCTAATTATACAAAGCTTTCTCTTATTTTAGAAAAATGCGGCCAAGTGTCTATCTGCGAGGAAACAGAGAAAAAATTCATAAAAGACTTTGGATACTGGAAAGACATTTACAAAGCGTATCACCTGCTCGCATACATAGAGTACAAGAAAGGTAATATTGCGGCCGCAAGGAGGTTTTTACTGAAGGCCCTTCATTACCACCCTTACTATCCCAATGGTTATAAAATGCTGGGTTTTCTATCAGGCAGGGACACCCCTCAGGGGAAAGCCTGTTATAAGGTGTACCAAATAATAATGGAAGAAGGCTCCAGGCCGGAAAAGTCACTTGTTGATTTGTGCTTTTCAGGCGAAAAATTCGATTCTCGGTAACAAAAAGGCGTACCGCAGCGGAACGAAGTGACCGTCGGCACGCCTTCCGTAAATTGTGTTTCTTAGTTTGAACAAACACATCTTGGACATGTACACATGAGGATCACCTTACGTGCATCAAGTACTGTTATCTTTCCGTCTCCATCTATATCACATTCAGGACACTCTTCAGCAGACTTGTTCCTATATCTCAAAACAATATTTACATCACTACGATCAACATCACCATCGTGATCTAAGTCTCCGGGAGGTATAGAATCAGGGTCTTCTCCTTCAGCACAATCTGGGTCTACTTTGCCATCTTTTACCTTGTCGCAATATCCATCTATTCCCCCAGAAGGACAATCCCGGGGGCATGTGCTGTAATTTTCCGGCATGCCGCATGTCCCATCACCGCATTTACCCGCAACGACTTTCAATCCCATATATTTAGTTACCTCTACTTCCTTGCCATCTTCCGTTTTACAGGCCAGACAGTCTTGGCAAGGGGCAGAAGGATCGGATTCATTATAATGATAGAAGGAAAGTCCCTTTTTGGCGCAATAACTCCATTTTTGGGCCACCTTGCCTTGGAGAAAATCCCAAGCATCTACCGTACTACCATCAGGCAATCCACAGTAACCCTTTTCACCGAATTCTGTCATAACAGTAGAATATGTATAACCCAGGGCATCACAGTAAACAGCAGCCGGGTTCATCATCGAGAAAGAACTTTTAGAAAAAATTCCAGACATTAAACAAAGTAACAGCGTAAGAAAAAAGACATTTATCTTATTAATATATTTGTATTGATTCATAGCCACTCCTTTCTTAATGAATAACATTTCCTATTTCAAATACTTTTATAATGGAAGCGCATTTTTTTCTAGTTTTGCATACAGGGGTATTAGTACAATAGGGTATATAACCATAACCATATTTATGGTAGATATCATATTTAAATCCATCAAAAACCCCCCAACTATTTTTAATTTTCCAGCACCCCCAGGTTCCATATATATCATGACATACCTGACTACAGTCATCAAAACCTACTAATTCTACAGCGTGAACCGGGAAAGGGTTATTGAGAGATGCTGCCGCTGGCAAACTTAAATAGGCAACAAGTGGACCATTATTAAGCAGCTCGGTTTTTATCTGTACGGGATTAAAGGGAAATTCATTATAATCTATAATTTTGAACACATCCATTCCACTCAAATCCGGACATAAGTCTGAACAAGTAGCTGTACAAGGATGTGGGTCAAAAATGCTTGTAGGACAACCGCTGCAACTTTGGGTGCAACTTCCATTATTCAAACAGTAACCCGACGAATAAGATAAATTTTGCGCCGATGTTGTTCCATTTTTTACCAGAAAATATAATGCAGTTTCTACTAATCCTCCTTGACAATCACCAGAGCAACCACATTGTCCAATTAGTAATTCTTTAGATAATTCTATATTTCCGGGATAACCGCCTAATTTTAATTTGTCTTCCATGGCGCCTACAGTGCTAAACGCCCAAGAACTTCCGCATGTTCCTTGATCTTTAATAGGGGTTAAGTCCTTCCACGAAAACCGATATCGCTCAATGTCCTCGGGACTTGCATCCTGTGGAATGCCAAAACATTCATCAGGACTTGCATCCTGAGGCAATACACAAGACTCAGGACTTGCATCTTGTGGAACAGTGAAAGTCTCTGCCTGTGCTGGTAAACCTAAAAACAAGCAGGCAATAAAAATTAACAACGCTGATAATTTCTTCTTTGAAACCGATGAATCCATTTTCCTCCTCCCAAATTGGATTTAAATTTTAGCATTAAGTTGACTCATTAAGGTATTAGGCTGCCTTTGAGACCTTGACCTCCCATACTTAGACTACCGTTTTGAGCCACTTTTTTCTCCTCACCCCAAAAAGCCCAGCAAGTCCAACTCCCATTAAAAGGCAGGTAGCTGGTTCAGGCACTGGAGCTACATTTACAGAACCCTTTTTAAAACTTGCACTTAAAGGATTTCCTGCCGCATCTCCCAAGGTTACAGAACCTATTGAAAGTATACTGCTCCCAACACCAACAGCATCAAAGGTGATTGTAGCCAATTTAAAACTGTTAGCTTGATAATTATTAAGATCAGATTTGGAATCAAAAGAGAGATCATAAACATTTAATTTGCCTGGACTGGTTATGTTGGCAGAAAGCGAATTCCATCCACTCCCCCAAATATCTAGCTGACTAGTGGGATCAATACTTACGCTATCTATTACACCATCGGAATCAGCGTCGGTGTCATCTACTCCCAGAACGGTCGGGTCAAAAAGTATATCTATGTCAAATGTGCTTAACGATGGAGCGGTCCTATCTCCGAGATCTCCAATGATAAGATCCACCAAAAGGGTGTCACCCATTATTGCATTCACAGTTTCAGGCTGAAATGAAATCGTAATTGCTTTAGATGGAACAGGAAAAGCAATTAATACTACAATCAATAACGACAAGCTCAATGACTGTTTCATGATACTTCCTCCTAATATGTCAATTTAGGGAAACTATAGCAATTAAAGTGCCAACCTAAACAGCCAAAATATATCACTTAACATCAAATTTTCACTACGTTTTTAATCAATAACTAATGATATGGAAACTTTTTTCCAAAGACAAAGGAAAAGTGGAAACCTTTTTCACTAATTAGGACCCACAACCAATAGACAACAGTTAACAATAATTAGACAGACCTCTCCCATTAAGAGGCTAAGAGACAATTAGCCTCATCGCTGAATAAAAAGAAGCTCATTGGTGGGCTTCTTAATAAATAAAAATACTAAAG
>WGDC01000060.1 GCA_015493475.1 Deltaproteobacteria bacterium | reverse complement strand
GGAAAACCTGAGGTATCTCCAGTGCAAGGCAGAAAAAATGGGCCATCTCTTGAGGCTCGACAAGATAAAGGAGAAGATAGATGCCTAAAACGTACGAAGGGCACCTGGATGCCAGCGGACTCAGGATAGGAATCGTCATTTCCCGTTTTAATGAGTTTATCTCGACAAAGCTCCTTGGTGGGGCCATGGACGCCCTGGTTCGTCACGGCGCATCAGACCAGGACGTTGAGGTTGCATGGGTCCCGGGCGCCTTTGAGATACCCCTTGTAGCCAAGAAGATGGCGGACACTGGCAGGTATGACTGCGTTATCTGCCTTGGTTGCATAATAAGGGGTGCAACTCCCCACTTTGACTACGTGGCAGCGGAATCATCCAAGGGCATAGCCCAGGTGGCCATGAAGTCCGACTGTCCGGTGGCCTTTGGAATACTCACCACGGAGACCATAGAGCAGGCCATTGAAAGGGCTGGAACCAAGGCCGGAAACAAGGGGTGGGATGCGGCCCTTGCGGGAGTTGAGATGGCCAACCTGCTAAAGACCATAGAGGGTTAATGCCAGGCAGACGAAAGGGACGGGAAATCGCCCTGCAGATACTCTACCAGGCAGATTGGGAAAGGCAGATAGATCCCAATGAAATGGATAATTTTGCCATAAAGGCGCTAAAGCAGTACCAGACAGATCTGGCGCCGGGCAGGTCTGCTGACGATCCTGAGATCAACGAATTCATACTTGATCTCGTTTCGGGCGTGCTCCAGAGGCGCTCCAAGGTAGACGAGATAATAAAGGGGTTTTCAAAGGGCTGGAAGATTCAGAGAATGGCCATGGTTGACAGGAACATTCTCCGGCTTGGGATATACGAACTTTGCTTCCACCCTGACATACCGCCCAAGGTGGCCATAAACGAGGCAGTGGAGCTGGCAAAGAGATTTGGCGATGCCAACTCCCCGGCATTTGTAAACGGCATCCTGGATTCTGTTTACAGGAAATATTGCCAAAAGAAGATGCACATCAAGGAGGCAGAGGAATAGGCCTGCCATGAAATACGACTTTTCAGACATAGAGGAGAGGCAGCAGAGGCTTTGGGAGGAAAAGGGGATTTTCCGGCTGGATGACAGGGGGGCAAAACGTCCCTACTACTGTCTTGAGATGTTTCCCTACCCGTCGGGCCGAATCCACATGGGGCATGTCAGGAACTACTCCATAGGGGATGTGATAGCCCGTTACAAGAGAATGCAGGGCTTTGACGTGCTTCATCCAATGGGCTGGGACGCCTTTGGCCTTCCCGCAGAAAACGCCGCCATAAAGCACGGCATACATCCGGCCAAGTGGACCTACGAGAATATCGACTACATGCGGACCCAGCTTAAGCGCATGGGCCTTTCCTACGACTGGTCCCGGGAGATAGCCACCTGCGATCCAAACTACTACAAGTGGGAGCAGCTATTTTTCATCGAGATGCTGGAAAAGGGCCTTGTTTACATGAAAAAGGCAAAGGTCAACTGGTGCGAGTCGTGCCAGACTGTCCTTGCCAACGAGCAGGTGGAAGACGGCCTCTGCTGGAGATGTGACAGCCAGGTGGTGGAAAGGGAGCTTGACAGCTGGTTTTTCAGGATAACCGCCTATGCAGAGGAGCTTCTTCAGGGCTGCGACCAACTCAAGGGCTGGCCTGAAAAGGTCCTTACCATGCAGAGAAACTGGATAGGGAAGAGCGTTGGCGCTGAAATCGCTTTTCCCATAAAGGGAAGGGAAGAGGTCCTCAAGGTCTTTACCACAAGGCCAGATACCCTCTTTGGTGTTACCTTCATGAGCATCTCCCCGGAGCATCCCCTGGCACTCTCCCTTTCTGAAGGCACAGGCAGGGAAGAGGAGGTGCGGGCCTTTGTTGAAAAGTGGAAGGCGGCCCTTAAAAGCGAGCGTTACGGCCAGACGGAAAAGGAGGGTGTCTTCACCGGAAGCTATGCAGTCCATCCCCTTACAGGGGAGCCCGTTCCCATTTACATAGCCAATTTCGTGCTCATGGAATATGGAACAGGGGCTGTAATGGCCGTTCCCGCCCATGACCAGAGGGATTTTGAGTTTGCAAGAAAGTATGGTCTTCCCATCCGTATTGTCATAATGCCCAGGGACAAGGAGCTAAAAGAGAAGGATATGGAGGAGGCCTGGGAAGGCCCCGGAATCCTTGTAAACTCTGGCCAGTTTAACGGCCTTGACAACGAGGAGGCAAAGAAACAGATCGTAGAGTTCCTGGAAAGCCAGGGCAAGGGCAGGAAAAAGGTGACATACCGGCTGAGGGACTGGGGCATATCCCGCCAGAGGTACTGGGGCGCACCCATTCCCATTGTCCACTGCGAAAAGTGCGGTCCAGTTCCTGTAAAAAAAGAGGACCTTCCCGTTGAGCTTCCCTTTGACGTGGAATTTGACCCAACGGGCCGTTCACCGCTTCCCATGCTCGAAAGTTTTTATAAGACTACATGCCCCAAGTGCGGCGCTCCTGCCCGCAGGGAAACAGACACCATGGACACCTTTGTTGAGTCCTCCTGGTATTTTGCCCGCTACATCTGCCCGGACGAGGATTCAAAGCCTCTGGACAAAGAACGCGTGGACAGGTGGCTTCCCGTTGACCAGTACATTGGG
>WGDC01000059.1 GCA_015493475.1 Deltaproteobacteria bacterium | reverse complement strand
GTATTCGATGAGCTTCTTAGCGGGGATGAAAAGGCCGTATATGCAGACAAGGCATACTATGACAAGCGAAGGGCCAAGGAGCTTGAAGCAAAGGGCATCAAGAACGGTCTTATGAAGAGGGCTCGTAGAGGAGCACCCCTTTCTGATGAAGACAGGAAAAGAAACAAGGAGATTTCCAAGATACGGGCCCAGGTGGAAAGGCCCTTTGCCATAATAAAGAGCAAATGGGGACATGCCCGGGCCAGATACATAGGGCTTTTTAGAAACGGGGTTCATCTTCTCCTGATTTCCATGGCCTACAACCTGCGACGAGCCTGTTCATTGGCTAAAGTATAAAGGACTTCACAGGAGTAGTGCGCCTTTTGGCAGAGATAGACGGAAATAAGCTTAAATATGACATGAAAATCATGCATACAATGCCCTAATTTGTGATAAAATTTGGCTGTACTTGGTTCACGCTGTTTTTTTGTGAGCTTAAGCTCAAAAATGCCGAATTGAAGACCCTTTTTAAGAGGTCTCAAGATTACAGAAAGAATGAGTAAAAGTTTTCAGGACTTTGAAGAGAAATTTGGTGGCAGGGTTTTCGTTATTTTTTCGGTTAGAACCGGGCATAAAAAAGATATAGTAAACAAGGAGGTAATAAGAGAGATAGAAAACGAAATAGAACGACTTAGGCAGATACAATAAGAAGAAAAGAAACAAGGTTGCAGCACCAGCGCGCTATTCGGCTGGTTCTTTAATGACCAATATAGGTGTTTATCTTGTGATGAACAGTGTAATGCCCATAAAGAAAAGAAGGATATAGATGAGCTTTAGATATGACCCGTGGGATATGCGCTGGTATGTTCTGGTTCCGAGCAAAGTCCCCAAGATCACGGACGGGGCTGAACACATGAACAGTTCAAGTGTCTTCAAAGAAGTTATGCCTGCTGCTGCGTGAGCCGTGGCGATAAGCAGGCCCGTCAGGAAAAAGAAACCGGTCAGTGTAGCCTTTATGGCATCCTTGTCCCACCTGTTCAAGCTGGCGTAAATTATGGTTGGAGGGCCTCCGGCGCTGAAGGAGGCGCCTATCAGGCCTGTTAAAAATCCTGCAGCGACACCCCAGTAAGGCTTGAGTGTCAATGGCTTCGGTTTGAAACATAGCTGGAACATACTGTAGCATACAAGTATCGATCCCATGCCGATCCTTGCAAACAGGTTGCCTGAATGTTTCAGAAGGTATGTACCACATACGATTCCAGGCAGGCAGCCGAAGAACAGGGGGGCGATTTTGCTGAAATCCAAGTGTTTCCTTAGACCCGCGCCTACCTGCAGGGTGATAAGCAGGCCCACTAGGATACAGAAGGGCACAGCAGTCCTGGCATCCATAAAAAAGAGGAGGAGCGGCATTGCAACAAGGGCCGAGCCGAAGCCGCTAAGGCCTTGAATAAACCCCGCGAAAAAGGCTATAAGGCCAACGAGGGCCAGTTCAAATCCTGGCAAGGCGAATTAAAGACCGTCCGCTGCCCTTTTAAAGCCCGATTCTGATCGTTTGATTACCTCATCGTCAACACAAAAGGCGATACGAATGTATCCTGGCTGACCAAATCCCGTACCGGGCACTGTAAGAATAAGTTCCTTCTGAAGGGCCCTTACAAAAGCCGTATCGTCTGCCGTTGGGCTTTTGGGAAAGAAGTAAAAGGCGCCTTGGGGCGTTGTAAAATCGAGTCCCGAGTTCTCTAAAATGCTCGCAAACAGGTCTCTTCGCCTTTCATAAACTGATGTGTCAACCTTTTCAGAGGCCACCCTTGCCACGACACGTTGCATGAGTGCCGGTGCGTTTACAAAGCCGAGAATCCGGTTCGCCAGGGTCATCGCACCGATAAGCCCGGTCTTTTCTCTTATCTCAGGATGTACCGCAACGTAACCAATCCGCTCACCAGGTATTGAGAGGTCCTTTGAGAAGGAAGAAGTAACTATTGTGTCCTTGTAGTGGACCATGAGGGGAGGAACGGTGTTGCCAGTGAAAACAATCTTTCTGTAGGGCTCATCAGAGATAAGGAAAATGGTCTGGCCCTTTCGCTCCCTAATGGATGAGAGCAGTTCCGCCAGGGCCTTGATGGAGTTTTCGTTATATACGGCCCCGGAAGGGTTGTTTGGTGAATTTATCAAGATGGCCTTGGTCCTTTCGTTGATGGCCTTGCTTATTGCGTCAAGATCGAGGGAGAAATCGTCCCTTGAATCAACAGGAACGAGCGTTCCTTGATGATTATCTGTGTAGAAGCCATACTCAACAAAATAGGGCCTTGGTACAATTACCTCGTCCCTGGGGTTCAGAATGGCCTTGAAGATGATGTTCAGCCCGCCTGCCGCTCCGCATGTCATGATGACCTCATGGCCAGTGACCGGAACCTTGTGTTCCTCTTTCACCTGTTTTGCAATCTGGTCTCTTGCCGAGGGAATTCCCGCATTAGGCATGTAGGCGTGTATGCCAGGCTTTTTGCTTGATGCTGCTTCAACAAGGGCCGTGTTAAAGGCCGCTGGTGGTGCAAGGTCAGGATTCCCAAGGCTGAAATCACATACTTTGTCTGCCCCGTGTTCCTTTTTAAGCCTTGCGCCCTCTTCGAACATCTTTCTTATCCAGGATGCCCGCTCCATGAAACCAACCATTTTTTCTGAAAGGCATCTGCTATCCATGACCGTCTTCTCCTGTTCCATTTTTTTTGTACATAGACTATATAACTAAGCCACCATGAAAGTACAAATAGCTCCTTCCATATTATCGGCAGATTTTTCGCGCCTTGGTCAGGAGATCAAGGCGGTTGAGCAGGCAGGGGCCGACCTTATCCATGTAGATGTCATGGACGGCCAGTTTGTGCCGAATATTACCATCGGACCCCTTGTGGTGGAGGCCATTCGCCCGGTGACGCGCCTTCCCCTTGACGTTCACCTGATGATAGTTCAGCCTGAGCGCTACATCGAACAGTTCGCAAAGGCCGGCGCTGACCTCATCACTGTTCATGTGGAGGCGTGTATCCACCTTCACCGGGTCATCGAGAAGATAAAGGGGCTCGGCAAGAAGGCTGGTGCCGTGCTCAACCCGGCCACTCCTCTTTGCTGTTTAGAATACGTACTTGAGGACCTAGACATAGTCCTTGTTATGAGTGTAAATCCCGGCTTCGGCGGACAGGTTTTTATACCATCGGCCCTTCCAAAGATCAGGCGTCTTAAGCAGATGATAGAGGAAAGGGGCCTCCGGATACCCATTGAGGTGGATGGAGGTATCAACGTTTCAACCATCAGGGACGTGGTCATGGCGGGCTCCGATATCTGTGTTGCAGGCTCTGCCGTTTTCGGCGCGAATGACCGGAGGCAGGCCATGACAAGTCTCAGAAACGCCTGCGATTAAATTTCAAGGTACCTGTTTTCCCGGACACGTTACTACGGTAAACTGGTCAAGATCACGATGCGCCATGCAGTTCCGAAGATTCATGCACGGTTTTGCCCTTTTGGGTGTATGTAACGGCTGACTCCTGTCTATTAAAGTCATGCCCGGGCAAGTGCAAAGGTGCGGGACAGGCTTGCTTCCATTTCCCTGGTAACGTTTCCGATTCCCTGCCCGGTTCTGGCAGATATCCTCAAACCAGGTATACGTTTCAGCCTTTTTTCTGTTTCCATGTCTATGAGGTCACACTTGTTCAGCACCAGGATTCGTGGGGTGTCAATGAGGCCGATCTCCTCAAGTATTTCCTCGGTTGCCTCGATTTCATCTTGAATAAACGGGTTTGATGAGTCTACCACGTGAATAAAGGCGTGGGAATCCTCGAGCTCCTCCAGGGTGGCCTTGAAGGCGAGCTTTATTTCTGGAGGCATGTTGGTGATGAAGCCAACGGTGTCTGATAGCAACACCTTTCTGCCGTTCAGGAAAAGGAACCTTGTTGACGGATCAAGGGTTGCAAAGAGCTTGTCCGCTACGGTAACCTTGCTTCTCGTAAGGCGGTTTAGCAGGGTAGACTTTCCGGCATTGGTATAGCCGATGATTGAAAAGACCCTGAGCCTTTCCTTTTTCCGTTTCTTTCTTCTTTGGACGCGTCTCTTAGAAAGATCCTTGAGTGACCTTTCTATGGAGGAAATTCTCTGTTTTATCCTCCGCCTGTCCATTTCGAGTTTTGTTTCTCCAGGACCCTTTCCGCCAATACCGCCCATAAGCCTAGACATGGCGGTGCCTTTTCCGACCAGTCTCGGAAGCGTGTACCTTAGCTGGGCAAGCTCCACCTGAAGCTTTCCGCCCCTGGTGGTAGCGTGCCTTGCAAAGATGTCAAGTATTAGCTGGGTTCTGTCTATAACCTTTATATCCATCATGCGGGCAATATTATTTGCCTGGACCGGGCTGAGATTCTGGTCAAATATCACCATGGTGGCGCCAAGATACAGGCCGGATATCAGGATTTCCTTTAGCTTGCCCTTGCCGATGAGGTGCGCCGGGTTGTACCTGCCGATTCTTTGATAGATCTTGTCCACCACCTCGATATTGGAGGTTTCAGCAAGTCTTTCGAGCTCTTCCAGGCGTCTGCTGGCGAATTCCTCCCCTCTTGAGCTTGCATGAACAAGTATGGCCCGTTCCTCCGCGCTAGATACCAACCTCAGCCTGCACCTTCTCTCTATATCCTGCTCGAGATCCCTGATGAATTCATTGAATTTGTAAGGAACTGATCTGATCTCCCGGTATGTTTCAGTTTTCCACTTGTGGCCTCCCGGGTCGGGAGGAAGCAGATAGGCTAAGTTGAAGGTGGATGGGAGCTCGTTTTTTACCTCTATTGTCATCATTGCGTCGAGCCTCAAAAGGGCGAGGTCAGTCAGGTCTTCATTTGTCAGGCCCTTTTTGCTGGAAAGTACGGTGTGGACGCACCTTAAGCCCCTGAGTCTGAAGGCGCCCCTTCTGAAACCGTCAAGATCGGGGATTAATATCCCGTGTCGATCACCAGAGATCACGTGGGTTATAAAGCCTTTTCGGTTTATAAGCACGGCCACGAGCCTTGACAGGTGTGCGCTCTGTCTCGCCAGGGTCCGATATAGTTCATGGGTTACGAATTCACTTGGAGGTATCCTGCGTCTGTAAATACGTTCAAGGGCCTTTTTTTCGCTGTGAGAAAGTCCTTTTGTGTTTCCGTAAATTTTTGCTATAGTTCATTCACCTCGCGTACACAGATTGTTGATAATATTGTTCTCCTGTTTGGTTTTGACAAGTCATTTTGACTGACATGGTTGAGAAAACGCAGAAAAATACCAGGGTCATAGCAGTAGCGAATCAGAAGGGCGGGGTGGGTAAGACAACCACTGCCGTAAACCTCGCCGCTGGACTCGCCATATTGAAACAAAAGGTGCTTCTCGTGGATTGCGATGCCCAGGCCAATGCAACTAGTGGTGTGGGGGTGTCGCCAGGGGACGTGAAGGTCACCATATACCAGGTTATGCTCGGTAGCGTTGGGCTTAACGAGGCAATGGTCGAGACTTCTCAGCAGGGCCTTCATCTTGTTCCAGCCCATACGGATCTCGTAGGCATTGATCTTGAGCTTGCCCCAATGGATGAGAGGGAGATAGTGTTAAGGGCCCTTCTCAAGACCCTGAAGGGATTCGACTATGTTATAATTGATAGCCCGCCTTCCCTCGGATTAATGACAGTTAATGCCTTAACAGCGGCTGATTCTGTAATTATTCCCCTCCAGTGCGAATATTATGCCCTTGAAGGGCTCAGCCAGCTTGTACATACCATACGCATAGTGAAACACAGGTTGAATCCCAAGCTTCACATAGAGGGGTTGCTTCTTACCATGTATGACCACAGGACGCGGCTCGGCTACCAGGTAGCGAGGGAGGTGCGGGTCCATTTCAGGGACCTTGTCTATCGAACCACCATACCGAGGAACATAAGGCTAAGCGAGAGTCCAAGCCACGGTACACCTATCTTCATGTATGATCCCGCGTCAAAGGGTGCCGAAAGCTATCTTGCATTTTCCAGGGAGTTTCTAAAGAGAAACCGGAGGAAGACATGATTCAAAAAGGTGGACTGGGAAGGGGGCTCGACACCCTGCTTTCATCAGGAGATATTCTTGAGGCAGAGGCCCCTGGCTTTTTTCTTTGCCCCATTGAAAAAATCAGGCCAAATCCCCTGCAGCCCAGGGTTAGGATGGACGAAAGGCAGCTAAGGGGACTTGCTGACTCAATAAAGGAAAAGGGCCTGATCCAGCCCCTTGTGGTAAGCGAGGGAGAGGGAACCTATCAGATAATTGCAGGGGAAAGACGCTGGCGTGCCGCTCAACTTGCCGGGCTTAAAAAGATTCCGGTGATTATCAAGGATTACACGCCTGACGAGGCCCTTGAAGTCGCCCTGATAGAGAACATCCAGAGGGAAGACCTGAATCCCATAGAGGAGGCCTTGGCATATAAGAGGATGGTGGAGGAACTTGGATACGGCCAGGCCAAGGTGGCACAAAAGGTCGGGAAGGACCGCTCAACAGTGGCCAATATGATCAGGCTCCTGAATCTGCCCAAATCTATTGTGGAGGATATTTTATCCGGCCTCATTACCACGGGGCACGCCAAGGCGCTGCTTATGCTTGATGACGAGGAATCACAGAAACGGCTTCGGGATCAGATTGTTAAGGACGGCCTTTCGGTCAGGCAGGCAGAAGAACTTGCCAGGCGGTTCAAGGAGGCCGGTTCGCGACCGGCTCCCAAGAGGAAACAGGCGGACCCGGACATGGAATTTCTTTCCGCCGAGCTTAGCCGGATTATCGGGGCAAAAGTGAAAGTTGTTCCGGGCAGGCGCGGTGGCAAGGTTGAGATACGCTGCCGTTCCATGGAGCAACTGGATCGGATACTCGCCATACTCAAAAGCCTGGAGGCCGACAATGGGTAATACGGGTATGATTCGTATTTCTACCTCTATTATTATCCAAAAGGTGTGCAGCCTTGTAAAACAGGCTAATCGCGTGCTGCCTGCCGGTGTGTTTGCCGCGTTACAGAATGCCAAGGAGGCTGAAGAGTCTCCTTCTGCGGCGGCCATGCTTGGCATCCTTTTGGAAAACGCCTCTATTGCGTGTCATACTGGAATACCAATATGCCAAGATACGGGCATAGATGTGGTTTTCGTGGAACTTGGCCAGGACGCGCTTATTGACGGAGACCTGTACAAGGCCATAGACAAGGGTGTTGCACGTGGAACCAGGGAAGGCTACCTGAGGGCCTCGGTCTGTGACCCCTTGACAAGGAAAAACAGTAGCGACAACACGCCGGCAGTGGTTCATCTGTCAATTACCGAGGGCTCCGGGATTAAAATCGTACTGCTTCCAAAGGGTTGCGGTAGCGAGAACATGAGCCGGCTCACCATGCTTCCTCCATCCGCAGGGATTGATGGGGTGATGGATTTCGTGGTGGAGTGTATCCGCTCGGCAGGGCCCAATCCGTGCCCTCCTGGAATAATCGGTGTGGGCATAGGCGGAACCATGGAAATGGCTTCACTACTTGCCAAAAAGGCCCTTCTTCGTCCTGTTGGCGAAGGGAACAGGGAACCGGGTCTTGCAGAGGTGGAGACGCTTTTGCTGGACAGGATAAACAGTCTATGGATAGGCCCTCAAGGCCTTGGTGGACGCACAACGGCCCTTGCCGTGGCTGTGGAGGCGCACCCGTGTCACATAGCGAGCCTGCCAGTGGCTGTAAATATACAATGCCATGCGGCTCGGCAGGCCACAGCCATCTACCAGGACGGAAAATGGACGGTAGAGGATGCAGGTGCCGGACTGTGCAAGAAGGTCCCTGATGGCCTATCAGGCCTGCTTGCCGGAGCCACTACCCTCGACCTGCCTCTTGAAAAGAAAGAGGTGCTATCCCTTAGGGCCGGCCAGTGGGTGAGGTTAAACGGTAGGTTGTTGACCGCGCGGGACCAAACCCACAGGAGACTCTGCGAAATCATTGACACCCGAGGAAAGCTTCCTGTTGCCCTTGAAGGGCAGCTCATATACTACGTTGGGCCTTCGCCGGCACCTCCAGGCCACGCGGTGGGTGCAGCTGGGCCGACTACAAGTTATCGTATGGACGCCTATACTCCCGCTATTCTAGACGCCGGGGTTCTTGGACTCATGGGGAAGGGAAAGAGAAGTCCGGAGGTACGAAAGGCCATTGCTGAACACGGAGCTGTCTATCTTGCCACGGTGGGAGGGGCAGGAGCGTATCTTTCAAGGGCGGTAAGGAAAGCGAGGGTCGTGGCCTTTGAGGATCTTGGCCCGGAGGCCCTTTACGAGTTTCAAGTGGAGGACTTTCCAGCAGTTGTTGTGAACGATTCCACGGGGTGGGATTACTACGAGATGATCCGGCAAGAGGCGAGATAGCCTGAGGTCGGAATGGGTCCAAGAAATATCAGCGCGTTTTACTACCTCTGGAGTCCGAGGCAGATGGCCTGATCATAGCTGAGGGAGAGGTGCCTGTTAGGCAAGGCCGGCGTCGCAGTTGCCGGAACACCGTTTCTTGTATGCAGGCGCTTGGCCATGGGCATGACAAATAAGGCGTAATCTGACCCGTCTCCGGGAGCGTCGAGGTATCCCAAGGCCCAATAAGGTACCATTAAGGCAGAAAAGTTTCACGGTACTGGCGAATATGGCAATAATTGTGTTGAGGGATCCTCATCATGTGCCGCTTTCCCGTTTTGGCATTACCGATTCCTTTATTCTGTCTTCACTTACCTTCGTTATGCTGCTGAGAGATTTGATCTGTCTTTTGGCGTCATCCATTACCTTGTCATACAGGTCCAGAACCTCCCGGTCAAATTCGGGGATGTCTTCAGCCGTCATCTTGAAAAGCAGCATCTCGTTGAGAAAGTTGTTCAATACATGGTGGGCCGATGATACCATGGCCCTGTATACCTTTACCTTTTCGTGTTCGATTCTGCGGCTTCTTTCCTGAAGGACAAGATCGGCTGCAAAAAATGCAAGCAGGATCACTCCGGCAATAAAGAACTCGTCCAGTTCGTATTTTTCCATGGTCTTGAAAAAACTTGCAAGCTTGTCAAATAGATCTATGTCATAAAGCTGGCTGAACGCCACAATGAAGAAGGCTATGCTGAGTCCTATCCATGTTAGTCTGTGCGGTCTCATTTAAAGTGTCATACCTCCTGTATATGCCAGCTGGTGTTTCATGGGGTTCCCTTATGAGTAAAGGGCATTTCCCGAAGGGTTTCCGCATTGATGGCAAATAAACCTTATATTCTTATCGGCCTTTGCTGTCGGAAAGCGTAAAATCGGCCGGTAATCCTTGATCACGATTGTGGGCCTTAAGGCATTTCCAGGAGGCGATTTCTGCACAGGCCCTTTATGGCATTGAAGACCTCAGCCACCTTGATTTTCTCCATACAGGCTCGGGAGTTGCAGTTTCGCTTGAAACAGGGGCTGCATTCCATGTCTTTTCTGATCACCACGTGGCCTTTTCCAAAGGGCCCGGTCCTCCAGGGAGCGGTAGGTCCGAAAAGCGCCACGAGTCTGAGCCCGGCTGCGGCGGCAAGGTGCATTGGGCCGGTGTCTGTGGAAATTGCCGTAAGGGCGAGCCTGAAAATTGCGGTAAGTGTTCTAAGATCAGTTTGGCCGGTTATATCCCTTGCGCTTTTCTTTGAAAGTTCCTCGATTTCTCTGCCAAGGTCCCTGTCCGATTTGCTGCCCGCAACTACACTCTTGATGCCGAGTTCTTCGTGCAAGAGCATCGCAAGTTCTGCGAAAGAGGAATTCCGCCATCTCTTGGTGGGCCACATGGTGCCTGGAATCAGCACGGTGAAATTGTACGGGTCTATAGAGAGCCTGTGGAGGATGCCGAAGGCCTCTTCATGGTCAGTTTCCGAAATGGCAAGTGGAAAGCTAACGGTTTTACTTGGTGCCCCAATAGCCTCTGCTATGTCGAGATAGCGGAGGACGGCGTGTTTGTCGGGATCATAGGGCGGAAGTCTTCTATTCAAAAACAGGTGGCTGAACTCTCGTCCCTTGTCGAAACCAGCTCTTATCCTGGCGCCTGAAAGAAACGTGATGAGTCCGCTCTTAAATAGGCCCTGAAGGTCAATGGAAAGGTCATAATCCCCAATTTGCAGGTCCCTTTTCAGGCGAATCAGTTCCTGGGAAAGGAGAGGCCAGGTAAACGGATTCCTTGCAAGTTTGCCAAACCTTGTGCGCGGGTAGACGAGCACCCTGTTCAGAAGGGGATGGCGCCAGAGAAGACCAGCCCCTATCTCACCTGTGATCCAGTCTACCGATGACTCCGGCCAGGTCTTTTTCAGCGCGTTCAGTACGGGGAGGGCCTGGACTATATCTCCGAGCGCGCTGAGTTTTATAATCAGGATCTTGGAAGGGATACGTGACATTTTTTCAATATCCACCTCGATGCATCGAGAATGTCCTTGGCCACATAAGATAATCGTTTCTTGTCTCGAGAGTTTATGGCTGCCAGGGTCCTTTTTCCGTATCCCGTTAGCACCAGTACGGAGGGCATGCTTGCCCTCCAGCCGGTTTCAATATCCCGGAGGCTATCTCCCACCATGAATGATCGGGACAAATCGATTCGCATGTCGTGGCAGGCTTTTTCAATGAGGCCCGTGCCGGGTTTCCTGCACGAGCATTTCCTGCGATAGGGCGGCCTTCCTTCATCCGGGTGATGAGGACAGTAGTACCAGGCGTCTATTTTGGCTCCTGTTTCCAAGAGCCTTCTGTTTATCTCGGCGTGGACCATTTCTATGAAGGGAATGTCGAACAGGCCCCTGGCGATACCAGACTGGTTGGTCACAACAATTACCCTGAAGTCCGCCGCGTTCAGCGCCGATATGGCGGAAGCGGCCCCGGGAAGCAGCTTCAGGTCCTCTATTCTCCTAAGGTATGAGACCTCGTGTATGATAGTGCCGTCCCTATCCATAAAAACGGCCCTTTCCAGGGATATTTTTGTCATTCAAGAAGTTCCTTGCAGGCTGACAGGACTTCCTGGACGCTGATGCCGAGCATGCAGATGAAGTCCCTCGGGCATTCCCTGCTGAGGCAGGGAGAGCAGGGGAGTTTGTGGTTGATTATCCTGGCCTTGCTGCTCCAGGGACCGGTGGTGACAGGGTTGGTAGAGCCGAAAAGGGCAACGAGAGGAATATCGCAGGCTGCTGCGACATGCATGAGGCCCGAATCGTTTGATACCATCAGGGACAACATTGATATGATGGAAATGGCTTCTTGGAGAGTTGTCTTTCCGCAGAGGTTTATGGCCTTTTGTTCTATGGGGCCGCAGATCTTATTCCCGATCTTGGTCTCGCTATTTGTCCCGAAAACGAGCAATATGGCACTAGGAAATATCTCCGAAAGGGCGCACGCAAGTTCCTGATATTTGTCTGTGGGCCAGCGTTTTGCCGGACCGTATGCGGCCCCTGGATTGATGCCGATGAGGGGCGCCTTGCCGTCCCATCCCAATTTGCGCAAGACTCTTTCCCCTCGGACCTTTTCGTCTTCCGGGATCTTGAGAACAGGGGCAGGCCCCTCATGCCAATCTATAGGTTCGCTGAGGAAGAGTTTTTCCACAAGGTTCAGATAGTAGAAGACCTCGTGTCTTTTTCTCTTGTTTCCCGGCACATCCACGGCCACAGAGAGGATTACGGAACGAAAGTCCGTGTTATAGCCAAGGATCCTTGGTATCCCCGCAAGCTTGAAAATGAGGGCAGATTCAAAGGAATTGGGCAGCACTATGGCCGTGTCGTAGCCACAGCCCTTGATCTTTCTGGCAATTCCAGAGAGTTTCCTGAGGGCGGCGATTCCCTGAGGCCTTTCAAACTCCAAGGTATTGTCAACGAAATCGCAGTATCTGTAAACAGGGCTGCTCCATTTACGTGCAAGCACGTCTATTTCCACGTCGGGAAAGATTTTACGCAAGGCGTTAATCGCCGGCAGCGTCATAACAGCATCCCCTATCCAGTTAGTTCCCCTGATTATTATCTTTTGCGGATTCACATGAAATTCCTGTCTGGCAAGTCTTGCGGAACTGCCATGTTTTTTATTAGAAAAAGTCTAACATGGCAACCCAAAGGCATGGCAAAGAAAAACAATCCGGGCATTCGGAGAACAGGGGAGAGGAACTGGCGGTTCTCAAGATCCACGTTCGTCCTGATCTCTACAGGGCCTTCCACCGCTGTGTATGGATGACGGTATGTGAGACAGGTATGTCCATTGTGGAGGTGCATAACAAGATGATAGTGGAGCTTCTAAGGGATAACGGCTGCTGAGTTCTCGAGGTGCGTAAGGTTGTGGCCCCTATAAACATTTCTTTTTATCGTCCAGTTTTTTTAACGAATACCTTCTCCGTGAGAGGTCGAAGGGGGCACAAAATTTTTCCATGATGAGCAGCTTTCTAAGAAGATACTTGTTGCGGGGGAGTGCGGACGTTAAGACAGGACAGAGTGGGAAGCTATTATGGCGCGGGCCAGTTCTTTGAGCTTGATCCGCTGGCGCCTGCTTTCCTTTTGCATCATCCTCATGGCTGTCTCCTCGTCAATGGACAGGTGTTTCATGAGTATGCCCTTTGCCCGCTCGAGTAACTTTCTGGCTTCCAGTTCTTCCGAGAGGTTTTCTACCACCCCTTCAAGGGCGTTTATGGTCTGGGCGATTGATTGCGCCATCTCGATGGCCGGTACCAGGTCGTCCACATGAACGGGTTTTACAAGGTAGCCAAGAATGCCCCTGCCCTTGGCCTTTTCCACAAGATGTTTTTCCGCGTAAGCAGTCACCAAGATAATGGGTATTATGTTTTGCCCAGGGATGTCGTTTATGCGCCTAGCCGCTTCGAGTCCGTCCATTAAGGGCATCTTGATATCCATCAGTATCATGTTCGGATTCAGCTCGGAGGTTTTTTCAACAGCCTCAACCCCATTATAGGCTACGCCGACGACTCTATAGCCCGCATTTTGGAGGATTGTCCTGAATCCGTCCGCAACCGAACGGTCATCTTCGGCGAGTAGGATTCTCAGGGATGGCGTTGGCGCTCTTGGGGTGGTTACTCCTATCGGGTTATTCGGACTCATTACGACCAGTTCTCCAAATGGAATACACCCCACCTCTACTATATCGACAGAGAATAGATGGCTGGGGGACTAGGATTCGAACCTAGACTAGTAGATCCAGAGTCTACCGTCCTGCCGTTAGACGATCCCCCAGCTGAAATCTTTATGAAATATAGAAGTTGGCGTTTGCATTGTCAAGAATTGGGATCCCTATAGGGTGCATTTCTCCGGTTTGACTCTGGAGTTAAATAAAAAGGTTGCTATTTGGGACGGAAGATGTAGTGTGCCGTTGGCTTAATCATCATCGTATTCCTGACCTTCCTGACTGAATAAATCCATCACAGAGTATCTCAGCAGAAAAGACCGGTTGGCGAGCGCGGTGTTACTAATGCCAACTGGCTGTGTCTTCCATATTTGTTCAAGGAGTGCCATCTGCACGCGGCAAGACGGCACCATGAAGATGCATAACTGTGCAATCTCTTTATGATTGCAGGAAAAAGGAAAAAATATGTCATTTGAAAAGCTGAAACTCAATCCATCCATTTTGAAGGCTGTCCATAAATGTGGCTACAAGAAGCCAACAGCAGTTCAGAAAAAGGCTATCCCGGAAGTGCTCCAAGGCAGAAATCTTGTTGCCTCTGCCCACACGGGCACTGGTAAGACCGCAGCCTTCGTGCTTCCTATTCTCCACCGGCTTGTAGAGAGAACCAATGTAGGAAAGGCTGTTCCGAGGGTGCTGATTCTCAGCCCCACAAGGGAGCTTGCCGAGCAGGTCGCAGAGGCGGTAAAACGGTACGGAAGGTTCCTTAAGGTCAGAAGCACTGTAATACTTGGTGGTGTTTCATACGGTCCTCAGTTTAGGGCCTTATCCGGTCCCATTGACATAGTTATAGGCACGCCCGGAAGGCTCCTCGATCACTTGGAGCGGGGCAGTCTCGATCTGTCGGCCCTGGAAATACTTGTACTTGACGAAGCGGATCGCATGCTTGATATGGGTTTTAAGCATGATGTTGAGAGGATAACAAGGGCAGCCCCCAAAAAGCGCCAGACTCTGCTTTTCACGGCAACCATGGACAGGGGTACCGTGAGCCTATCTGACAGGCTAATGAAGAGGCCCCTTCACATAGACGTGGCCCAGGGTGCCGTGACCGTCGATTCCATCCGGCAGCATATTTATCTTGCCGACAGCTTTGGCCACAAAAAGAGGTTGCTGAGGCATATGGCCTCAGACAAGTCACTTACCAAGGCGGTGGTCTTTTCCGCCACAAAGAGGGGAGCGGAAGCGATTGCAAGGGACCTGAAGAAACACGGGCACAGGGCTGCGGCCCTACACGGGGATATGAGTCAGGCTGCGAGGAGCCGCACCATGATGAATATGAGGCGAGGCAAAGTAAGACTGCTGGTTGCCACAGACGTGGCGGCTCGAGGGATTGATGTTTCGGGGATAAGTCACGTGATCAATTTCGATCTGCCACAGGCTGCTCATGACTATGTCCACCGGATCGGCCGGACAGGAAGGGCGGGGGCGGAAGGCATTGCCATTTCTTTTGCCTCCGGAAGCAAGGATGCCGCCCAGCTAAAGGCCATCGAACGGTTTATCGGCCACAGGATAACAAGAAAGACCATAGAGGGGCTGGAACCCACAAGGCCATTGGCAGAACCATTGAAAACCACGCGGACATTCAGGCCCGGAAGAAAAAAGAAGAGGTTTTCCTTCGGGTTGAAGAATGTGGATGCCAAAAGATCCAGGGGCGGCAAGGTCAGAATAATAAAATAGCAGGCCCGGTCATGGCTACGGTCAGTCGGCATTGGAAAGGCCGCTGTATACAAAGCCAATGATAAGGCCAAATACCGCGCCGTCCAAAAAGGCCCATGCTGCTCCTGTTATGGCACCCATGAACCCGGGTTTGTACCCTATGTAGATGTAGGCCATGACCCTCACAAATCCGGAGCACCATCCCGCAGAGGCCGCTATACCTGATAAAAAGATACATAATGCCCATGCTGCGCCAACGGAAATGGAGATGGTCTTTAGGTTCATTTGTGATATGCTGGTCTCCCGGGAAATTTAAATCTGGTTCGGAGGCCTGTCTTTAATGGACCGCAATCAAACGGCTGTCCTCGATTCCATGGCCTTTCGCAGGGTCATTTGGTCCGCATATTTAATGTCTGTTCCCATGGGAATACCGCACGCAATCCTCGTAATTCTGGCTCCGGAATCTTTCAGGATATCGCAAAGGTAGCTTGCTGTGGCCTCGCCGGCTACGGTGCTGCTTGTTGCTATTATTATTTCCTTTACCGGTTCCTTGTCTATTCTGTCAATAAGCTCTCTGATCCGAAGTTCGTCAGGCCCTATCCCCTCCCTTGGCGCAAGCACTCCTTGAAGCACGTGGTAAAGACCCGTGAAGGAACCCGTTTTCTCGATAGCCACCACGTCGCCTGGCTCTTCCACCACACACACGGTTTCTTGATTTCTTCTCACAGACTGACAGATGGAGCAAGGGTCTTTCTCGGAGAAGGTAAAGCACCGGGAGCAAATGCCTATCTTGCCGTGAAGCTCCGTGATGGAGGCCCCGAGTTCCTTGGCCACGGCAGGGGGCCAGCGCAGAATATGAAGAGCCATGCGGGTAGCACTTTTTTCACCCACACCTGGGAAACGCATGAGGTTTTTTATAAGCCTTTCGAGGGCCGGAGGAATGGCCTGCATCACCTTGGGGGATCTCAGAACATCCCTGGCATCTTCAGCCCGCCGGTGAGTTTTGACATCTCGCTTTCCACCATCTCCTTGGAGCGGGCAAGGGCCTCGTTCACTGCGGCCACCAATAGGTCCTGGAGCATCTCCACGTCATCCGGGTCAACGACCTCTTTTTCTATGGTAAGGGAGACGATCTCCGGTTTGCCGCTGGCCACCGCCTTTACCATTCCTCCGCCAACGGTTACTTCAACGGTCCTTTTTGCCAGCTCTTCCTGGGTCTTGGCTATCTTGTTTTGGAGTATCTGGGCCTGTCGCATCATTTCTTTCATATTGGGATTCATATCTTCAGCTCCTTTTCTTATTGTGCCTGTTATAAAGGGTAACATTGCTTATGCGTGCCTGGAAGGTATTAATTGCTTCCTGTACTAGGGTATTCTGGATAAGCTCGTCTCTAAGGTTCGTTTTTGTATGGCCGTTGCCAGCTCTATCGCCTTCCTGCTGGTGGAAAGATGGCCGCTTTTCAAGCCGGAAGTTGATGTTGACTGGCCGTTTAAAGAAGCGAGACGCAAGGTTATTTATCTGGCTTGCACGATCCCGGCTCAAAAGCATCTCCCCTCGGAAGTCATTGCTGCAAAGGGCGTCTATCTCTCCAGTCTTGCCAAATTCCACCTTGATGCATGCATCCAGCGCGCTTCCGAGACCCGGACTCTGTTTCTTGACGAAGTCCACAAATCCTCGCCATCTTTCAACAGAATCGTCATGCTCGCCAGGACCAATGGTTTCGTCTTCCTCACTATCATATTTTTCCGGTTTCGGTTTGTAGTCCTTCAGCTTGTCCTGGCTTTCTCGCTGGGGCACATCCGCGACAGAGGGCCGTGGCTCTGAATCGGGTCCGGACGCTTCTTTGCTTTCATAAAGGAGAAGAAGCCTTTCAAGCCTGTCTATTACCTTGTCTATATGAACAAAATCCGACAGGCAGCACATCTTCATCAGAAGTATTTCCAGGCTGATCCTCGGGGTAGGGCTGCGGTAAATGCTATCCATTCCGGAAGCAAGGGTTTCCATGGCGTGAAGGATGGTTCCGAAGGGGACCCCTGAAAAGGTTTTCTTGAGATCTTCTATCCTTTCCACATGATACTCGGTGAGAGTGGCCGCATTTTTTTGGGGCACTTTTTTGATAAGGGATAGGTCCCTGAGGAATTTCAGGAGGTCCTGGGCTATCCGTTCGAGATCGACTCCCATGTGATGGACCGTGTCTATGATAGAGACTGCCTCTTCGATGTCTGATTTTAGGATGGCATAGGCAAGTTCTTCCACTTTGGCAAGGCCGGCCACGCCGAGGGCCTGGCATACCTCGTCGTAGTTTCTTGCTCCAAAGGCCGCCACCTGGTCCAGTAAGCTGAGGCTGTCTCTCACGCTTCCCCGCGCTTCACGGGCAAGGAGCATCGTTGCCCGTCTTGGGATCCCCATCTCTTCCTTCTTTATTATCCTGTCAAGGTGGGTCGACAAGTCTGTTTCTGAAAGGCGCCTGAATTCGTAATGCTGGCACCTCGAGTGGATGGTTTCCGGGATCTTTCGCGGTTCCGTGGTAGCGAAAATGAAGTAGGCGTGTGGAGGGGGTTCTTCCAGGGTTTTCAGCAGGGCGTTAAATGCCTCGTTGGTGAGCATGTGCACTTCGTCTATTATGTAGATGCGGAACCTGCACTGGACCGGCTGAAACCTTATTTCCTCCCTGAGTTGTCTTATCTCGTCGATGCCCCTGTTTGAGGCGCCGTCTATTTCGTTTACGTCCACGCAGCTTCCTGCCGTGATCTGCGCACAGATGTTGCAGTTGTTGCACGGGTCCTTTGCAGGTCCTGATTCACAGTTGAGGCTCTTGGCAAGAATCCTTGCAACCGAGGTCTTTCCCACGCCTCGTGGGCCGCTAAAGAGCAACGCGTGGGCTACCTTGCCGGAAGATAAGGCGTTTTGCAGGGTTCTGGTCACGTGGTCTTGGCCAATAACCTCCCCGAAGCTTTGAGGCCGCCATTTTCGAGCCAGTACTAAGTAGGACATGGTTGCGGGGCATACAGGGAAAAGGATGATAGCCAGGCACCCCTGCGGCACACGAAGGGTCCCACTACCGTTGCTTCCTTCCGGACCTGGCGGGGTTCGCGAGATTTCGTTGCGCAGGACCCGGCTATCAAAGGGTATCCTGGTTGTGGCGGAGAGGGTGGGATTCGAACCCACGGTGCGCTGTTAACGCACACACGATTTCCAATCGTGCCCCTTCGGCCGCTCGGGCACCTCTCCAAAAACATATTCAAAATAGGTTCACTCTTATACACTTTCAAGTCCTGAACAGTCAATAAAATAAATGGCGGAGAGGGTGGGATTCGAACCCACGGTACGCCTTTTGGGCGTACAGACGATTTCGAGTCGTCCCCGTTATGACCGCTTCGGTACCTCTCCGTCAGGGTTTGCAGGATTCTGTGAAAAAAACGGACTCGCCTATGAAGATAGCAAATCAGGCCTCTTAAGGCAAGAAAGGCGTTCTCCAGATAATTGTTGGTTAACAGGCTGATTTTTCAGGTTTTTTTGAATAGGTGCCTCACAAATTCTTTGGCATCTTTAACTGTGGCGACAGTGCCCTCCACCTGGGCTTCCCGTACAGCCCTTAACGCCCTCCCAACCATGGGGCCGGGCCCAATGCGCAGTATCCTCATGACGTCATGGCCCTTTAGTAATGGGGCATTTTCCTGGACGGGCTTGAGACTCTTCAGGTAAAATAAATGAATCTTTCGGAAAAGAAGGGCTATCTCTTCATCAAGGCTGTCCGGCTTCATGGGGCCGCATCCTGCCATGCTGTCCGCCATGGCAAGAAGGAAAAGGGCCGGATAATCAGACCCGATTTCGTCAAGAAGCCTTCTCATGGCCCTTTTTGATGGACCCGATTTCCTGAGGTCATTGAGCAGGTGAAAGGGGCGCATGTGGAGCCTTACCAGCATGGAGACAAACTTTTGTTTCTCCTTTGACCACCGAAGCCTTTTGGCAACGTCCTTGGCCATCTGTGCTCCCTCTTTGTCGTGTTCGTAAAAGGTTACTCTTCCGTTTTCCTTCTGGCCCTTCCTTGCAGGCTTTCCAAAATCGTGCATGAATGCCGCCCATTTCAGCCAGGGCACCCGCTGACTGTTAGCCTTGAGCCACGCCCTGCATGGCTCGCAGTCGCGGAATTTGACGCACGGATCCTCAACAAGCCTGTCCATTGAAGAGACAGCCTCGAAAAGGTGGCCAAGAACGTCCAAATGGTGAAAACCCGGCTGCTCCACCCCTTCCATTATGGCGGTTTCAGGGATTATGGCCCTTAGAGGCCCGCAGTCGTAAAGTTCCTTAAGGGTGGTTCCAGAAACCCCGGATGTCATTATCTTGTCGAGTTCAAGGCATATGCGTTCCTGGGCTGATTTCAGAATGGAGGCGGCCATTTCCGATATCCACGAAAGGGTGTGCGGTTCAATCACAAAGCGAAGCACTGCCTTGAACCTGAAGGCCCTTAGCATCCTGAGGGGGTCTGCCACAAGGTTTTTCCTTGAAATCGCCCTTATGAGTTCCTCTTTCAGGTCCCCTTTTCCGTTGAAGGGGTCAACTATAGCAGAGGCAACAAAATCCCTGGAACAGTAAAGACCTGCGTTTTCCTTCATGGAAAGGTAGCCAAGGGCCTTCTCAAGGGGCAAGGCCATTGCGTTTATGGTGAAGTCCCTGTGGGCGAGGTCTTCCTGAATGGTTGCTGCGTTACCCCTGTACTGGCTGAAGTCATAGGAGATATCTTCAACCACTACGCGTGCAACCTGAAAGGCATCATCGAGCATCACAAATGCCCCACCAGAGGCAGTGGCAAAGTTTCTTGCAGCAGTGATGGCGCTGCCGCTGAAGACAAGATCCACGTCTTTTACTGCCTTGCCGAGGAGCCAGTCCCGAACAGGACCTCCAGCAATAAAGAGGTGCTCTTTTTGATTGTTTTCAACCACGAATCTTAGAAGTTCTATGGGGTTCGGTTTCATGGCTCCTACTTGAAAAATAGGTATGCAGAAAGCCCCAAGAGGACCATTGCAAAGATTTTCTTGAACTGCATGGTGGATACATGCTCTATCAAAAGGGCTCCGAGCTGGGCACCTGCCACACCTCCAAGCCCAAGGGTGACACCTGTCTTGAGATCCACGTTATCAAGCTTTCCGTGGGCAAAAAGCGCTGATGCGCTTATTACAAGAATAGCCATGAAGCTTGTTCCCACGGCTTTTTGGGCGTTGTAACCGAGAAGCAGAAGGAGAGGAACCACCAGGAATCCTCCACCAAGGCCGGTAAAGGATGCCCCGATTCCAACTGCCATACCTGTGAGCAAGAGTGTTATCCAGTTCATGGGCACGTAGGTCCTTTAACATTATTTATATTGCAAAAGCAAATGGCCGGCTTTATATTTGCTGCAAAAATAACCTATGGAGTAGAAATATGCAGTGTACCACCAATAGACCAGGAGATGAATGCAAGTTTATGGGGAAAAAGGGCTGCACCTTTCTATGTGGCGCCTGTTTTCAGATAGTGGAAAAGTGTGAGGGTTGTAATAAGGTCGTGAAGACAGCGTCCGGTCGATTCTGTGCAGTGTTTCCCCATCCGGAGATGAAGTGGAGAAAAGGCGTGTGCAACTTTGCAAGTCATGTAAAACCCGAGATAAAGCAGGATGCATCAGGAAAGGCCCTTAACCCTCTAAAAGCTGCAAAGAGGGCGCAAAGAGGTCGATAGGCTCTTTTCCATTCTCTCCTTCAGAGGCCGCGAGGAGGAGTTATTCACTCCTCCTTTTTTATTTTGTCCTAAAGGCCTCTTCCCGTCAGGCAGCATATCAAGTGTAACCTGAGCCGGGGCCTCTTACCGCTGTCGCGGCCTATTTTACGTGGATAACAAATGTCTTGATATTGTTGTGCTCGTTGCTCTCCTTTATCTTGTTATCCGGGTCTACTGTGATTTTCAGCACCTTGTCTCCAAGCCTCCAGCGGTACCTGAAAGAGAATGTATAGGTTGAAGTGCGGCCCGGGGCGAGACTTCCAAGGTATACCTTCTTGCTGGGAGCCACTCCGCAGGCTACGAGAGGGGGAACGTCGCACGGCCTGTCTATGCGCAGATAATAGTTTCCAGAAGGAGCCCTGCCATTGTTTCTAACAGTAACATGGATCTCGAATAGCTGGCTCAGATGCCGGTGAGTATGGGGGGCCTTGACGGAAAGGATGGTGAGATCGGGCAGGTTTTTCTGGACAAAAGAAAGGTTGTACTTTTTCTCGTTATTATCTTCTCTGAGCTCCTTTATCTTGTTATCCGGGTCGACCTTGGCGGTTATGACAATCCCGATGGGCCGATCCATCCTGACTCCCCTGGTCACGGAATATTTCTGGCCAGGAGCCAATGCCGGGATGCTAAAGACCCTGGGATTTGATTCTCCGCCGATCCTGAACAGCAGCTTGGAAGCCGGCGCCATGGCCCCGCCTATCTTGTTTTCAACGCATACCGTGACGTTGTCATATTTGCCGACTTCTGGATATCTTGTATATGGCGTTATTGAATATATGGCAAGATCTGGCTTAGGGGGGTTGGTAACGGTTATGGTCATTTGCCTGGTATTGTTGAATTCCCTGGACTCCCTTACTGTCTTGTCGAGGTCGGCCACGGCCGTAATGACAAATGTTCCAGGCGATGAGAAACTGAATCCAGTAATCTCGAAAAGGGACGATTGCTGGCCCGGCCTGAGGCTGCCCACGTTGAAACGGTGATACCGCGAAGAGCCGCCAGTCCTGATCCCTAGGACTGATGGAGGAGAGGGCGCATTGCCCTGGTTCTTCACGTAACATTTGATGGTGAATGGCTGGTTAACCACCACGGATGCATGGGAACGGGTCAGGTATGACACCACAAGATCCGGCTTCGGACTTGCCCATGCCGCTGAAGAAATTAGGGCAAAAAGTAACAGGCTGGAAAAAATAACCAAATACGAAAGGCCTCTTTCATTCATTTTGCCAACACTTTTCATTGTTAATACCTCCTTGCAGGTTTCTTTTGTCTCTTAGTGACAATATGCCGGTAAAAGGTTCAAAATTTGTTGGGATTTTCATGGATCAGTCAGGCCCAATCATTTCAAGAAGTTGGAGCCGGCTTGCCAGTCAGGGGGAGTCAGGCCTATACTGCTTCGGTGAGGTTGCCGTGGAGGTGCGTTCTTGGTAACGGATTTCTATGTGGAGCCAGTGAAGGTGAAAAAAATGATAAGAGCGGGAAGTTGTGTTTGCTGCCAGCGTACCTTTCAGTGTGGGCCTATCTGCCTGCCAAGGAATCTGGTTGTAGCAAGGATATCCTGAACCGCCACCCGTTTTTTGATAAGCCCCTGTCTGTACATTACTCGTTCGGTCTGGATCCAGGCAGGCCTGTCTATGAACCCTATCTGGCACCTGCCGTCTGCCGTGACAAGTCCTTTTGTTGCCTCGATCTGCCTGATGATAGTCTTTACGGACAAGGTCTTTTCATAGCGGGAAATGATCCTTGCCATTTCTTGCCTGTTGCTGCTTTTGAGGGCCTCCTTCCAGCCGGTGAGCACGCACTGCGTAAAAGCCTTTACGGTTTCTGGATGTCTTGAGGCAAATTTTCTTGATGTGATAAGGGAGTTTGCAACAAAGTTTATGCCATAGTCCGCGGGGTTCAGGAATCCTGGCCCGTCCCCCATGGTCTCCATTTTTTCCGATAGAGTGATGCCTTGGGTGTTTCTGTAACAGGGCCAAAGGTCCACCTCTTTCTTCCAGAAGGGCGCATAATCATAGGTTATGGCATAGATGTGCAGATGGTCTGGATCAAGGCCCAAACTTTTTGCAAGGGCCATGAAAATGGCCTCGTCATTTCCCCCGTAGGTTATCCCAACTGTGAGACGGGCAAGATCCCTTCGAAGCTGCTGTCTGCTGTGGCCTTCAATGTCTACCCTGGATTTCATATATATCCACTGGAGGGGATTTACCTGGAAGATTTGGGCAAGGACAAGGACATCTGCGCCCCTTGATACCGCCCATAAGACCTGGTCGGCCGAGGCCACGCCAAACTGGGCCCTGCCAAGCTCAAGCTCCTCAATGGCGTCCTGTTCCGCACCGCCTTCCTTTACCTTTACGTCAAGGCCGTTTTTCTTGAAAATCCCCCTGTCCATGGCCCAAAGATCCCCGGCGGTGCTTGCATTAAAAAGCCACTTGAGCCTGTAGGTCACTTTGACTGCGTGGTGCGGCGGGCCTTCCCGCCTGTTTTGTGACTGTTGCTCGCAGCCATACAGCAAGGAGGCGATACAAATGGCCGCGAGCAGACGGATGGGAACGTTCATACTGATCAAGCGCCGTCTATTTAGGGGTATCAATGGATCTTTTTTTAAACCCTCCTGGTACTGTGAAGGCGGATGTTGGTATATTTTCACCCCTTACCGAAATTACCTCTTGAATGCTGCCCGTCCCGTTCATGTTGATGCTGTTTGGATAATGTACCTGTTTTACAATCTCGCCCTTTTTCTGCAGCCTTTCTTCGAGCTTCATTAGTTCTGTAAGGCTTGAACTGCCAAATATGTTTAGCTGGCTCGATATTTTGTTCATTGCCTTTTCGAATTTGTCAATCTTGGCCTTGTCGATCTCCTTGAGCATCCTGTTCCTGAGGCGCTTTGATACCCAGTATTCGGCCACCTTCTTGCCGTTCTGTATTATGATATAGTGAGACGTTTCAAAGCCGGCGATCTCCTGTTTTTCCCTTGCTTTTTTAAGAGCGAATCTTGCATGAGGGCCTTGGGAAATGCCCATCATTTTTTCCATCATGGCGCGCTGCTGAGGCGACAGGCCCTTGAGATGCGTTTTCAGCTTGTTCATGCCTTTTTGCATCTGGCTTACCAGTTTGTCTATGCTGGTAACAGAGTATTCCTTTTTGTTGGGATTAACCATGATCATTGTGCCTGTGGATAGATCTATGATGGTGTAGTTACCGTTTGGTTCCACGGTCTTTACTTTGTCGTCCTGGAAATAGGAAATCCTCTTCCTGGCCCGTGCCATATCAGGAGCGGTACCTTTGATGTAGGCCCTTTCGACCACGAGGCCGGCACTCGCCTCGGTGCAGAGAAGGAAAAGGAAAAGGATTGCCATGGTAGTCAGGCTATATAACTTTTTGGCTGTAATCATGTGTCTATTCCTCCATTGCCTTTTTAATCCGTGAGAAATCAAGCCTCTTTGCAAAATCATACAGGGCGTTTTTTGCCTTCAGGTTGCTTCCTCTGATGGTGATGAGCATGCGGTTTTGGAGTACTATTTGAATTTTTCCGGAGTGTTCCCCAGGGTGCCACTCTTCAATTCCCTTTTCGCCTTTAATGGCAACAAGCCTTCCTCCTCCCATTATGAGGGGATTTGAGAGGAGCATCATGACGCTTGAAAGCAGGGGTGAGTCCGTAATCATCTCAATGTGTACCTCCTGGCCGTCCTTTGAATGGTAGTTTCTCGATACGTTTATACCCCCGCCCATTATCTGGCCTGCAGCCCTTGAGCCTTCAACATTTTCGGCGCTCCAGCCCGAAGGTGGCTCTGGCAGGAGGGTCTTGAATTTGTCAAGCTGCTTATCCTGGATAAGCCCGATGGCGAAGTTTAGCTCAGTTACGGCCTTGTAGTACTTGCCCTGGGCGTAGAGGGCCTTGGCCTTCTCTATGCTGTCAATGACATTGTCTGCAAAGACAGTGGATGTGAAAAGCATAACAGTCGCAATTATCAACAAAAAACGCATGATTTCCCTCTATCCTCCTTTTGTATTCTTATAAAAGGTGCTATATAAAAGGTTTTCTTTTCGCCGTAAGAGCTTGGCACATAAATTGTGCGGGATAAAATTAACATGAATGACATTACCAATACAAGAAAAGCCTTTGAATTTGTTGCAGAGACCTACAGCAGGTTTCCCGTTCTTATAACAAGGGGCCAAGGGATCTACCTGTGGGATGATGATGGGAAGAAATACATTGATTTTACCTCTGGAATTGCCGTATGCAGCCTCGGTCACTGCAGAAGGGAGATAGTCGAGGCGGTGAAGGCCCAGGCAGAGGAGCTTTTTCACATCTCAAACCTCTACTGGACAAGGCCCCAGGCAGAGCTTGCCCATCTCCTTTGTGAATGTTCCTTTGCAGAAAGGGCCTTTTTTTGCAACTCAGGTGCAGAATCCGTGGAGGCGGCAATAAAGCTTGCAAGAAAATTTGGCCACGACACCAGGGGGCCTGATTGCTTTGACATCGTCTGCCTCGAGGGCTCCTTTCACGGGCGAACTCTTGCCACCATAACCGCAACTGGCCAGCCTGTTTATCAAAGGGGCTTTGAACCCTTGCCCGATGGGTTCACCCACGTACCCCCAAACGACATCAGGGCACTTGAGCTTGCTGCAGGAAAACGCACTGCCGCCATCCTTATGGAGCCAATACTTGGGGAGGGAGGGGTAAGGCCCCTTGACAAGGGCTTTGTCTCTGCTGCCAGGAGGATAGCAAGCGAGCTTGGGGCGCTTCTCATCTTTGATGAGGTGCAGGTTGGAATGGGCCGTACAGGCACGCTTTTTTGCTACGAGCAGACAGGTGTTGATCCAGATGTCATGTGCCTTGCCAAGGCCCTTGGAAACGGTCTTCCCATCGGGGCCATGCTTGCAAGAAAAGAGGTCATGGAGCACCTTGGCCCAGGCACCCACGCCTCCACCTTTGGCGGAAACCCCATCTCTTGTGCTGCCGCAATTGAGGTGATGAGGATTTTGACCAAAACGGATGTGCTCGAGCAGGTAAGAAAAAAGGGAGAGTATTTGAGGGAAAGACTTGACGGGCTTTCTGCCAGGTTTGGTGTCATTAAGGACATAAGGGGCATGGGGCTCATTCAGGCTGTGGAATTTGACAGGGAGTTTCCAGGCCTTGCCACGTACCTCCTTGAAAGGGGCTTTCTGACCATAGTGGCCCACGGACGGCTTCTCAGGCTTCTTCCTCCCTTTGTCATAGAAAATGAACACATGGACCTTCTGGTAGAGGCCCTTGAGGGCTTTTTGAACGAACAGGCAACATAAGGTGAAGTGATCAGTAATTTTATTGGAGTTTAATATGAAACAGAGCGTCAGACATTATCTCCAGGTGGCGGATCTAAACAGGGAAAAGCTCCTTTTCCTCCTGGACAGGGCCATGGAACTAAAGAGGATGGAGAAGGAGGGCAAGGTGTATGCGCCTGCCTCTGGAAAGGTGCTTGGGATGCTTT
>WGDC01000058.1 GCA_015493475.1 Deltaproteobacteria bacterium | reverse complement strand
CTTCTGATGCGACCCTTCGTCTCATTAACAGGGGGCACACCGTAAGGGATTTTACTGACGCAGTCAGACTTACCAGGCAATACCCGTTCTACATATGCGCCCACGTCATATTCGGCCTTCCTGGGGAGGGCGAAGGGGAGATGACCCAGACAGTCGAGCTTTTAAGGGACCTTGCAATAGACGGGGTAAAATTTCACGAGCTTTACGTTGTGCGGGGCACACCTCTTTCACGCATGTATGAGCAGGGAAGATACGAGCCCATAAGCCAGGACGTTTATGCAAAGATGGTGGCCAAGGCCATAGGAATTTCACCGAAAGAGACCGTGATTCAAAGACTTGCAGGGGATCCCGCTCCAGGAGAGCTTGTTGCTCCAAAGTGGGCAACAAGAAAGCAGGAAACCATCTCCATGATCCATAAATACCTGGAAGCCCAGGTTTGATCAAGATAGTGAAAGAGCACACTATGGCCAGGCCTGGGCTTTTGACCCATTTTTAGCAGTGTTTCTTAAGTTTCTTCAATCACCTTGGCGTTTGGCCCTTCTTTTTTCAGTAGTTTGATGGCCTCGTCCCTTTCTTCCTCGGTCTTAAAGAAGGTGCTTGTTCCCACAATCTGACCATTTGAGGCCTTTATGTTAAAGTAGAATTTGCCGTTCTTGGCCACCTTCATCTCGTATCTCTTGTCTTCCTGGCAGTTTTTCCTTACCGATTCTATGCCGTTTAATGCGCTTTGCCTGGCCTTGTAGGTTTCACTTTTGACAATGGTTTTCTCTCCATTTTTGAAGCTGAAAGAAAACGGGGAATCACCACTTCCTTTTCTAAGGATTACATACATCTTGGCCCTCCTCTCATCCATCAGGATTTAGATATCAATTGACTGATATTGACCTCAAATATCTGAATAGCAAAAATGGGTTGATTGTCAACGCCTGTACTAAAAAAATCGGTAATTTTTGGGAAAAAGCAGGCAAAAGGCCCCTTTTTTGGAAAAGCCCTTAAAGGGGCCTTTGAGCCGGGGAAAGGGATGGCTTTGTCTCATTAAGGCAACAATCCAATATCAAGCGATTTCCACGCCTTCATCAGGTCCGCCTTCTTCTCCGACAATCCATTCGATTTCTACTTCAAGGCTCATCTTGGTCTTGCCCTTCTTTTCTTCCTCTTCCACCTTTACTTCCAGAACCATGTTTCCAGGCAGGTTCAGGGCCAACTCCTTTGAGCCGGCCTTCAGCGTCAGCCCGCCTGCTTCGACCTTGTCCGCCAAGGTGCGAAGGAAGGCCGCCACCTCTGTTGCATTTTTTCTTTCCTCGGTTTCAAACAGGATTATCTCACGTCCCATGATGTACACCTCCTTTTTTGAACCTTCCTTTTTTCTCTTTTTGCGCCTGGCTTTAAATGCCTTCTTGCATGTGAGAAGGCAATTGATGGCCACCTGGCAGATGCCAGGTATCCGCCTGTTGCCAAGCTCCCAATCCTGGTAGGTCCGGTAGGGAGTATCCAGTAGCTCGCTCATCTCTCATCGGGACCAAGACGGGGTCGATTTTGGCCTCTACCATTTTTATAGCCTTTATGAGCTGATTGTAGTGCCTCTTGGTCTCTCTGAGTTTCCAGGCGCTGACCTTCCTGGCCTCTGCCTGTGACACTGGTCAAGCTCTTCTTCCCATTCGTCAAAAAGGGCCTGGGCAACGTCCTCCACAGCCTCAATCCTGGCGAGGACCTCTTGCGCCCTTGCCTCAAGGTCCTCAAGCTCGATCATCAACTCATGCATGCGTTCAAGCAGGGAAAGTCCCTGACTAGGGTTGTCAGGGAAGGGCGGAAGCCCCAGGTCAAGGGTGGCAACAGGAAAGGAATCGGTTTTTAGCCACCGTTCGGCTTCTGTTACGTCGCAGGCGATGGAGACGTGATACTCCTTGTTAAGCCCCCGCCTGAGCTGTTTTGCTACTGCAGATTCATCTTCTATGACAAGGAGTTTCTTTTTCATATGGGCAGGCAGGCCTTCGGTCTTGCCATAAAAGGGCCAACACGCAAGACAATTAGACGCATTAAATCACTTTGTCAATAATTGATGGAGGGCTAAAATTTGATCTTTCCTTTTGGCAATTTGTCTAAAGCCTGCCAGTTCCTCTGTTCTTTCAATGGGGCATGTTTTAATGTAAAATATGGGAATTAGATAAGGGTGTTTGGGCCAGTCGTGGAAACCTTCATGAAAGGAGTGAGGATCATGGAAAGCACCGGCATTACCGTAATGGAACATCTGTTGATTCATCAGAAGAAAAATCCCCTTGCAACGGGGAATTTTACCAGGCTTTTGAGCGAGCTCATATTTTCCGCAAAGATCATCTCAAGGGAGGTAAAAAAGGCAGGCCTCGTGGACATCCTTGGCCTTACGGGAAAGGTGAACGTGCAGGGCGAGGAGGTAAGAAAACTCGATGACTATGCCAACAGGATACTCATTTACCGGATGCAGCATGCAGGCGTTCTTTGCGCCATGGCATCTGAAGAAAATGCGGATATTATTGAGGTTCCTGACAACCTGCCCAGGGGAAATTATTTACTTATATTCGATCCCTTGGATGGGTCATCTAATATAGATGTTAATGTGAACATAGGAACGATCTTTTCTATCAGGAAACGGACTGATGACCGGGCCTATGTGACCTTGGAGGATTTCCTGCAGGAAGGCACAACCCAGGTGGCTGCGGGGTATTTCCTTTACGGGCCCAGCACCATGCTGATCTATACTACTGGTAATGGGGTTGACGGCTTTACCCTTGACCCCTCTGTGGGCGAGTTTCTTCTCTCTCATCCATCCATAAAGATTCCGGAGGTTGGGAAGGTTTACTCCGTAAACGAAAGCTACCGTGCCTACTGGGATGACAATGTAAAGGCCGCAGTTGACTACTTCAAAAGCCCTGAAAACGAGCGGGGAAAGCCCTACACGTCCAGGTACATAGGAAGCCTTGTGGCTGATTTTCATCGGAATCTTCTCTACGGCGGAATCTTCATGTATCCGGCAGACAAAAAGGACCCTGCAAAGCCCCATGGCAAGCTCAGGCTCTTGTGCGAGGCCGCGCCCCTGGCATTTGTGGTGGAACAGGCAGGAGGAGCGGCAACAGACGGTTCAAAACCCATCATGGACATAAAGCCAGAGGCCCTTCACCAGAGGGTGCCCCTTTTCATAGGAAGCAAGAGGGACGTGGAGAAGGCGACGGAGATAATGTCTATCTGAGTTTTACGACCTGGATATACTGTGCCTTTTTGCCTTGTCAG
>WGDC01000057.1 GCA_015493475.1 Deltaproteobacteria bacterium | reverse complement strand
TTTTTTCAGCCTTGATGTTGCTTTCAGGTTTACTTTTCCTATCACCCTTAAACGCAAGCGCCGGTTCCCCCCGGCTCGTGGACCTTGGTAACGGGATATGCAAGGACCTTGAGACAGGTCTTATGTGGCAGGTTAGAAAAAGCCACAAGTTTTACACGGAGAAAGCGGCGCAAGAGTACGTAAAGTCCCTGAGACTAGGGGGATACAGCGACTGGAGGCTTCCAACCAAAAAGGAGAGATGGGACCTGCTCCATGTTTTTCTTTTAAACAAGCAGGGAAACTGCAAACTAAAATACTTGGGGCTTCCTTACTGGACAACCAATACGGACAAGGGCACAAGGCCCATAAGGCTTGAGATAGCCTGCTACTGCCGCGATGACCAGGTCATATCCTACGCAAAATACGGTTTTGTAAGGGCGGTAAGGCGCGACACCCCTGAGAAGAAATGAAGGGCATAAGAAGGGATGGCAAAAGAGGTGAAAATGAAGCTTGGAACAGGTGAGATTGTCTGGTTTCCCCTGGAAATTTCTGGTGTATTAAGGTCTTGCACGAAAACTGCGGCAGATGTGTTTCTCCACGGTTCAGGAATGTGGATGGCCATTTTGATTTCTGTCCTATTGCTTGTCTCTCCCCTGGTTGCAACGGCCATGGAAACCCGCGCAGGTCAAGAGGCTGACTCTCGTTATTCGGCCTTGACCCTTCACGATGCCGTGGGAATTGCGCTAAAAAAGAGCCCTCTTCTTGCCTCAAGGAAAAACGAGCTTTCTGCCTCAAGCGAAGGCGTAAAGGAGGCACGGGGAGAGCTTCTTCCAAGGCTTGATGCCTACAGCTCCTACGAAAGGTTGAGTGACCCCCAGGTGGTTGTGCCCATAAAGGCCTTTGGCGCAAGTCCCCCCACCTTCAGCAGGGACCAGTACCGGACAGGTGTAAGGGTGAAGATGCCGGTATTTGAAGGAGGAAGGCTCTGGACGAACCTGGGCCTTGCAAGGCTTAAAGAGAGGGCTTCCAGAAAGGAGGTCTCCTTCACCACTCAGGAGCTCATATACAACGTTACAAACGTGTTCAACGAGATACTTTTCTTGAAGAGTCTTGAAAAGGCGCAGAAAGAGACCCTGGGAGCCCTTGAGAAGCTCAGGAAGGATGCCAAGACAAGGCTATCGGTTGGAAGGATAGCGCCCGTTGATCTCATGCGGATTGACGCCCAGGTTGCCCAGCAGGAGCACGATCTTGTCGCAACTATCCAGGAGCGCAAAAGGGCCATGGAGCTTCTGGCACAGCTTATGGGTGTTGAGCCATGGATGCTAGGGGAGGTTAAGGGGGTGCTGCGTGAGCCTGATTTAAAGGGCCTTGAAAGCGAGACAGGGGCCATCTCAAGGCTCATCCTAAAGCGGCCTGACATAGAAAAGGCAAAGGAAGAGATGCTCCTTGCCAAAAAGGCCATAAGGTTCGAAGAGGGCCTTCATCTCCCCTTTGTTGACATTGTTGGGGACTACGGAAGGCATGCAGGAAGCGGATTTGACGGTGACGAGGAGGTCTGGAGTGCAGGCGTCCGGGTGGGCCTTAACATCTTTAGTGGAGGGGTCATTTCAGCAAGGGTGAGGCAGGCGGAAGAGCGCTACCTTGCTGCAAGAAACAGGTACGAACACCTGCGTCTTACTGCCATAAGGCAGGCCCTTAACGCCATCTCTGAAATACGCGAGGCAAGTCAGAGGCTTTCTGCCGCAAGTCTTTCGCTAAAAAGTGCCAGGGAGTCTTTCAGGGTAGAAAAGCTCAAGTACGAGACAGGGGCAGGAAGCGTGACAGACAGTCTCCTTTCCCAGGCGGCCTGGTTCCAGGCAGAGGCGGATGTTCACAGGTCCCTCTACGACCTTTTACATGCGGAAATGGACTACAAGTTTTTTACCGGGAGGGTGAAATATGAAGATAGATAAGGCGCTTATTAAGAAGGTGGCGATAGCCCTGGTGGTTCTTTTTTTGATAGCAGGGGGCGTACTTGTCATAAAGAAAAAGAGGCAGGAGCTAAAAAATACTCCCCCTCCTGAAAGGGCACCTGTTCCAGTGGAGGTTGCAAGGCCAGAGGCAGGCGTTTTTCCAATAACCAGGAGATACCTTGGGATCATACGGGCAAAGGTGACCTCAAGCATCTCCCCTCGCATAACCGGAAGGATATTCGAGGTGCGGGTAAGGGAAGGGGCCAGGGTGAAAAAGGGGCAGGTCCTTGCAGTGATAGATGACAGGCAGGTAAGGGACAAGATAAGGGAGCTTAAGGCAAGGCTTATTGCTGCCCGATCCGCCCTTAACACGCAGGAGGCCATCTTTGAAAGGGACGAAAGGCTTTTTAAGAACAAGGCCATAAGCAGGGAGCAGCTCGACCGTTCAAGGACTGCCCGCGATCTTGCAAGGGCCGAGGTGGCATCCCTTGGCTCTGCCCTTTCTTCTGCAGAAACAGACCTTTCCTATGTAAGGCTCACTGCCCCCGTGGACGGGGTCATCACAAGGAGATACCAGGACCCGGGGGACCTTGCCCTTGCAGGCAAGCCCGTTGTGGAGATGGAGGCGCCAGAAGAGGGCTACTACGTGGACATAAAGGTTCCGCAGGCTGAGTTTCCCCTTCTGAGAAAAGGCGCAAAGGTCCTTGTGGAAAAGGACCGGTTTTCACCGGCTGACAATGTGAAGAAAGAGGTCATGGAGCTTTCCATAAGCAGGCTTCATCCTGCTGTCACCACAGGGACCCTTGCGGAGATAGAGGCAGATACGCCCATCTCCCTCTTTGGCCTTCCAACAGGGGCCACCGTTTCGGTACGTGTGGAGACGGGCAGGTGCCGGGGAATACAGGTTCCTTCAAGGGCCCTTCTTGAAAACGTGCGCTCAAGCTTTGTCTTTAGCGTTGATAAGGGAGACAAGGTGCATGTCCACAGGGTAAAGGTGATTAACCGAGGGCCTGATTACGCGGTCATCAGGGAAGGAGACATCCCTGATGAAAGCAGGGTCATAGTTGCCCAGGAAAGCGCGCTTCTTCGTCTCCACGAGGGCCAGAAGGTAATGCCGGTTCAGAAAGAGGGGGGCAGGCCATGATGGTCAAGGAAAAGGAGGGAAGAAGCTTTGTGGAGAGGTTTCTTTCTCACCCGCATCTTTTGATATCGCTTATTCTCCTTGCTGTGTCCCTTGGCTTCATAGGTTTCAGGTCCATGCCGCTGAATCTTTTTCCAGACGCCAACTACCCGGTGATAACCG
>WGDC01000056.1 GCA_015493475.1 Deltaproteobacteria bacterium | reverse complement strand
TTCCCGAGGGGGTGGAGATGGTGATGCCTGGTGACAATGTAAAGATAAAGGCCGAGCTGATCCAGCCCATAGCCATGGAAGAGGGGCTGAGGTTTGCCATTAGAGAGGGCGGACGTACTGTTGGCGCAGGCGTTGTCAGCAAGATTATCGAGTAGGGAAAAGATATGAGAGAGAAGATTATACTGCGCTGTACCGTATGCAAGCGCCGTAATTACACAACTACCAAGAACAAGAGGACGACTCCGGATAAGCTTGAATTTAAGAAGTATTGTCCTTTTGACAGGCGGCACACTCTGCATAAAGAGATTAAGATGAAATAGACGGCTGCAGGCCAGTAGCTCTAATGGTAGAGCACCGGACTCCAAATCCGGGTGTTGGGGGTTCGAGTCCCTCCTGGCCTGCCAATTTGTTTAAAGAGGCACGGTATAAGTGACAAAGAAAAAGGTCAGGAAGCTAAAGACCTCCCAGCAGGTTCCGTTGAGGGGACAGCCTGTAAAGGCCGAGGAGGCGGAAACCAGCGCCAAACCTGTGGCTGCCAAACAGGAACAGGGTGGTGCGTCTCGTGGACGCCTCCAGGCTATCAAACAGTACCTGCGCGAAGTAAGGGCAGAATTTGACAAGATCACCTGGGCGAACAGGAAAGAAACGGTGTCCATGACTATTGCGGTGCTCGGTATATCTGTTTTTTTCTCCGTTTATCTTGGTCTTGTGGACATTTCACTGTCTAAGCTGGTGGGCATGATAATTAGATAAGGGCAAAAGGCAGTTTATATGGCTCACAAGTGGTATATCGTTCATACCTATTCCGGCTTTGAGAACAAGGTGAAGGCGGCCCTTGAGGAAAGAATCAGGCAGCACGGCATGCAGGACAGGTTTTCCGAAATCATCGTGCCCACGGAAAAGGTCGTTGAAATAGTCAAGGGAGAGAAGAGAACCTCCTCAAGGAAGGTGTATCCAGGTTACATTCTCATAAAGATGGAATTCGATAAAGAAACTTGGCACCTTGTGCAGGAAACCCCAAAGGTAACCGGATTCGTAGGGGGTCAGGAGAACCCGGTTCCGCTGCCAGAACACGAGGCAGAGAAGATCATCAGGCAGATGGAAGAGCGTTCACTCAAGCCGCGCCCGAAATATGACTACCAGAACGGTGAAAAGGTTATCATCACCGAGGGGCCTTTTGCCAATTTCACTGGGGTTATAGATGAGGTAAGGCCTGACAAGGGCAAGGTAAGGGTCCTCGTGTCCATATTCGGACGGTCCACTCCAGTAGAGCTGGAATTTGGACACATTCAGAAGGCAAGTTAAATTATTCGATATTTTCGGGAGTTAGTTATGTCTAAAAAGATAGCTGGATATATTAAGCTTCAGATTCCTGCGGGACAGGCAAGTCCATCACCTCCGGTGGGACCGGCTCTTGGTCAGCAGGGTGTCAACATCATGGAATTCGTAAAGGCATTCAATGCCGAGACGGCAGACCAGGCGGGGATGATTATCCCTGTACTTATTACGGTTTATGCCGACAGGTCTTTCAGCTTCATACTGAAGACCCCTCCAGCCTCGGTGCTTTTGAAGAAGTCGGCAGGGATAGAGAAGGGCTCTGGAGTCCCCAATAGGGATAAGGTAGGCAAGGTTACCAGGGCACAGGTCAAGGAGATTGCCAAGACAAAAATGCCTGATCTTACAGCAGCAGATCTAAATGCAGCCATGAGGACAGTTGAGGGTACTGCCCGTAGTATGGGAATCGAAGTGGTAGATTAGTGCGAAGGTGACAAGTCATGGTTAAAAGAGGCAAGAAATATCGTCAGGTGAGAGACCTAGTAGACACTACTAAGAAATACACTCTGGATGAAGCCATTGAAAAGGTGTTATCCACCCATTACGCGAACTTTGACGAAAGCGTGGATTTGGCAATAAACCTTGGTGTTGACCCCAGGAAGGCAGACCAGAATATAAGGGGCTCTGTTGTCTTACCCCACGGTACTGGTAAGACCTTGAGAGTGCTAGCCATAGCAAAGGGTGATAAGGCCAAGGAGGCCCAGGAGGCAGGCGCTGATTACGTTGGCGCTGAGGATGTTATCGAGAAAATTAAGGAAGGCTGGCTTGATTTCGATAAGGTTGTTGCCACTCCCGACATGATGGGCCAGGTTGGAAAAATAGGCCGTATCCTTGGACCGAGAGGCCTTATGCCTAATGCCAAGACAGGCACTGTTACCTTTGATATCGGTAAGGCCGTAAAGGATATCAAGGGTGGAAAGGTGGATTTCAGGGTTGACAGGGCTGGGGTCGTTCACATTCCAATCGGCAGGGTCTCCTTCGGACCAGAAAAACTCAAGGAAAACTTTGCGGCGGTGGCAGAAACCATTCTCAGGATGAAACCTGCCTCTGCCAAGGGCACATATGTCAAGGGTGTGGCCCTTTCTGCCACAATGGGGCCGGGGGTGAGACTTGATCCTTCCGAACTTAAGAATGCTGCCACATAAAAAGAATATTTCACTTGAAGAAACCTGCGTTTCTGAATGAACGCCCACAAGTCAAAGACAGTAGGTACCTGGTGTTTAATGAGGTGCGGTGTTTGCACCTCACCTACCGAGACCGGTGTCACCTCTGCCTTTGGCAGTGAAAAATAACTGCCTATGGTAGAAAGGGGGGATGAAAATTGCCATTAACGAGAAAGGAAAAGGAAGCCCGCGTCGAGGAGTTGAATGGAAAGTTTCAGAAGGCGGTGGCCGTTACGCTGGTTAACTTTCCAGGCCTGACGGTGTCCGAGGTAAATGAACTGAGAAAAAAACTCAGGGATGCCGAGGGCGAGATGACGGTCGCTAAGAATACACTTATGCGGCGCGCAGTGAAGGGCACGGACGGAGAAACGCTTATTGAGGATTTGGCAGGGCCCAACGCGGCGGTATTCGCGTATGAGGACCCAGTCCAGGTAGCCAAGGTCCTGGTGGAGTTTGCAAAGGAACATGAGGCACTGAAACTCAGGAGCGGCGTACTGAACGGAAAGGTGGTGGATCCCGATTCCATAGAGGCGTTGTCAAAGCTCCCAAGCAGGGAAGTATTGCTTGGTCAGTTATTGTCCGTGCTTATCGCTACGCCCACGAACCTGGTGCAGGTGCTTGCGGCGGTTCTGCGGAAGTTGCTCTATGGCCTGAAGGCCATTGAAGAGCAGAAGCAGTAAAAGAAAATTTTTCCAATAATATTCAGGAGGATACTATCAAATGGCTGTTACAAGAGAAGACGTAATCGAATTTATTTCAAATATGACGGTCCTTGAACTTTCCGAGTTCATCAAGGAGCTTGAAGAAAAATTTGGTGTGAGCGCGGCTGCTCCGGTTGCGGTAGCCGCCGCAGGCGCTGCACCGGGGGCCGAGGCCGGAGCCGCTCAGGAAGAGAAGACAGAGTTTGACGCGGTTCTTGCCGAGGTAGGATCCCAGAAGATCAAGGTCATCAAGGAGGTCAGGGCGATTACGGGGCTTGGCCTCAAGGAGGCCAAGGAGCTTGTTGAAAGCGCTCCAAAACCGATCAAGGAGGGCGTTTCCAAGGAAGAGGCGGAAAAGATTAAGGAGCAGGTCGAGGCGGTTGGAGCCAAAGTCGAAATCAAGTAATTCCGGTTTTCATGATGGGGCGCCTGATGGAGGCGTCCCACATTTTTGAAGTTTTCACTGTCATAATCACATCTGGGTTTAAAAACCTTCTATATAGCCAATTAGAGGCAATGTCTATGTTGAGTATTCAGAATTTTTCCCTGAGAAAAAATTTTGGCAAGGTAAAAAGAGTAATTGATATTCCTCATCTTATTGCCGTACAACAGGGGCCTTATGAAAAATTTCTGCAAAAGGACGTGGTTCCGGAGGCAAGGAAGGACGTGGGGCTCCAGTCTGTTTTCAAATCTGTTTTTCCAATCAAGGATTTTACCGGCGCCTCTTCTCTTGAGTTTGTCCAGTATTCGGTGGGCAGGCCCAAATATACCCAGGAAGAATGCTTGCAAAGGGGTAATACCTACGAGGCTCCGGTCAAGATAGTAATCAGGCTTCTGTCCTACGACGTAGATAAGGAGACTGGTGCCCAGAGCATCCGGGATATAAAGGAACAGGAGATATACTTCGGCACTATTCCGCTAATGACAAGGACCGGTACATTCATAATTAACGGTACTGAAAGGGTGGTGGTCAGCCAGCTCCAGAGATCCCCTGGTGTGTTTTTTGACCACGATAAGGGCAAAAGCCATTCAAGTGGCAAATTGCTCTATTCTTGCCGTGTTATCCCGGTCCGTGGTTCATGGCTTGATTTTGAGTTTGATCCCAAAGACATTCTCCATGTCCGTATTGACAGACGGAGGAAGTTTCCTGCAACGATCCTTCTGAAGGCCATAGGCCTTTCCACTGATGATATCCTCAGGGAGTTCTACAACTGGGATACCTATTACCTTGAGGGAAAGCTTGTTTACAGGAAGTTAATACCGGAATTGTTTCAGGGGCAAAGGGCCACGGCGGAGGTGATCAATCCGGAGACAGGAGATGTGCTGCTTAAGAAACACAGGAAGTTCTCCAAAACCATGCTGAGGAAACTTGCGGACCTCGGGATTGAGCGGGTTCCCGTAACAGAGGAAGATCTAATCGGGAAAATCGCTGCCCAGGATATCGTTGATCCTGCAACAGGCGAGATACTTATCCCTAAGAATACCAGGCTTTCGGAGGATGATCTTGCAGTCCTCAGGGAAAACGGTATTACCGAGGTGCAGACCCTCTTCATTGACGGTATCAGGGTAAGCTCCTCCATCCGCGACACCTTGCTTCTCGACAAGGTGGAGACAAGAGAGGATGCAGTGCTCGAAATTTACAGGAGGCTACGCCCCAGCTCTCCCCTGATTGCGGAAGTGGCAGAAAAGTTCTTCAATTCCCTCTTCTTCAACGAGGATACCTATGACCTGTCTGAGGTCGGGCGGTACAAGATGAACCAGCGCCTTGGCCTTGATGTTCCCCTGAGCCAAAGGGTGCTCCTTCATTCTGATATCCTTGCCATTGTTAAGGAGCTTGTGCATCTGAAGGACACCCAAGGGCCTGTGGATGACATCGATCACCTTGGTAACAGGCGTGTGCGTTCGGTCGGCGAACTAATCGAAAACCAGTACCGGATCGGTCTCGTGAGAATGGAAAGGGCCATTAAGGAACGTATGACCCTCCAGGAGGTGGAGGCCCTAATGCCCAATGACCTGGTGAACCCAAAACCGGTGACATCCGTAATAAAGGAGTTTTTCGGCTCGAGCCAGTTGTCACAGTTCATGGACCAGACCAATCCCCTTTCAGAAATAACCCACAAGCGCAGGCTTTCGGCCCTTGGGCCAGGTGGGCTTTCAAGGGAAAGGGCCGGGTTCGAGGTCCGGGACGTTCACCCTACCCACTACGGAAGGATATGCCCGATCGAGACTCCTGAGGGCCCCAATATAGGGCTTATAGTTTCCCTCAGCGCCTATGGCCGCGTTAACGAGTATGGTTTCATCGAGACCCCGTACCGCAGGGTGAAAAACCGGAAGGTTACCAATGAGATTGTTTACCTAACTGCCTCACAAGAGGAAAACGAGACAGTATGCCAGTCCACTGTGGCCATTGACGGCAAGGGGCGTATCAAGGAGGACTTCGTGGGAGTTAGGCGCAGGGGCGAATTCCTCATGGTGCCTTCCGAGGAGGTAACGGCTATTGACGTTGCTCCAAACCAGATGGTTTCGGTTTCCTCGGGTCTTATTCCCTTCCTCGAGAATGATGATGCTAACCGGGCACTCATGGGCTCAAACATGCAGCGTCAGGCAGTGCCCCTTCTCCAGTGTGATGCCCCAATCGTGGGTACTGGGATCGAGAAGGCGGTTGCCAGGGATTCTGGGGTGACCATCATGGCCAAGAGGGATGGCTGGATAGAGGACGTTGACGCGAACAGGCTCGTAGTGGGCTATGATGAAGACCCTGAAACCGGTAAACCGGTTGAAGTTGAGATTCACAAGCTTATCAAGTACCAGAAATCCAACCAGACCACCACCATTAACCAGATCCCCATTGTAGAGCCTGGCCAGAAGGTCAAGAAGGGGCAGGTCCTGGTTGACGGTGCATCAACTAGATACGGCGAACTGGCCCTTGGAAAGAACGTAGTTGTGGCTTTCATGCCTTGGCGCGGTTACAACTTCGAGGATGCCATTATCGTGAGCGAAAGGATAGTCCAGGACGACGTATATACATCTGTTCATATAGAAGAGTTTGAAATAGAGGCAAGGGATACCAAGCTTGGACGCGAAGAGATAACCAGGGATATCCCCAATGTGGGCGAAGATGCCCTCAGGAACCTGGACGAGTCCGGCATAGTCAGGATTGGGGCCGAGGTAAAGGCCGGGGATATCTTGGTAGGCAAGGTGACTCCCAAGGGTGAAACCCAACTTTCACCGGAAGAAAAGCTTCTAAGGGCAATTTTTGGTGAAAAGGCGGGTGATGTGAAAGATACCTCTCTCAGGGTGCAGCCAGGGGTACAGGGAGTAGTGGTTGATGCCAAGGTGTTTTCAAGAAAGGGCATCCCAAAGGATGAGCGCGCCAAGAAACTCGAGGATATGGAAGTGGCTTCCATCATGCAGGACCAGGAAGACGAGATTAACGTCATAAGACGCACCGCCCTCAGGAAGCTTGAAGAGTATCTTGTTGGAAAGAAGCCCGCCGTGGTTATAAAGGACGCCCGCCACAGGCTTTTGCTAGATGCAGGCAAAAAGATTACGGCAGAGTCCCTCCGGAAGGTTCCCCTGCACCGCCTACGTGACCTGATACTTGAAGGCAGGAATTCGGTTGATCCCTTTGTTGTTGATATCCTCGAATGGTACGAAGCAGAACTCGCAAGGATAAAGGAATTCTTTGAAGGAAAGATTGAGCGCCTTAAGAAGGGAGATGAGCTCCCGCCGGGCGTGATCAAGATGGTGAGGGTATACGTTGCGGTTAAGCGCAAGCTCGAGGTCGGGGACAAGATGGCGGGCCGACACGGGAACAAGGGCGTTGTTTCCAGGATAGTTCCCATGGAGGACATGCCCTATTTTGAGGACGGGACCCCTGTTGACGTTATTCTGAATCCCCTTGGAGTGCCTTCCCGAATGAACGTGGGACAGATACTCGAGGTTCACCTTGGGTGGGGCGCAAAGAAGCTCGGAGAGCAGATAGCCGCCCTTGCGAAAAAGTACGAGATATCAAAGGTAAAGGCCAAGATGGCCAAGATATATTCAAAAAATGAGCTGGATGCCCTTATTTCTGGCCTTTCAGACGAAGAGGTTAGAGAGCTCGCCATGCACCTTGAAAACGGGATTCCCATTGCTACCCCGGTTTTTGATGGTGCCGATGAGAAGGTTATCAGGAAACTTCTAAAGGAATCCGGCCAGCCTGAAATCGGCCAGGTAACTTTGTACAATGGCCTTACCGGTGAGCCCTTTAAGGAGAAGATCACGGTTGGTGTCATGTATATTCTCAAGCTGCATCACCTTGTTTCCGACAAAATACATGCCCGTTCAACAGGTCCATATTCCCTCGTTACCCAGCAACCCCTTGGCGGTAAGGCTCAGTTCGGCGGCCAGAGGCTCGGTGAAATGGAGGTGTGGGCCATGGAGGCGTACGGCGCTGCCTATTCACTCCAGGAGTTCCTGACAGTCAAGTCGGACGACGTGACGGGCCGCTCCCGTATGTATGAAAAGATAGTGAAGGGAAACAACTTCCTCGAGGCTGGTATCCCGGAGTCATTTAATGTGCTCGTGAAGGAGCTCCAGGGCCTGTGCATGGATATCGAGCTGCTGGAGTAGGTAAGAGCTGAAGGCAACGCTGCCCCCGCAGGGTTATGGGGGCGGCCTGGAATTCTATATTACAAAAATCAAAAGAGGTCTATTTCATGGACGATCTTCTTTCTCTGTTTACAAAACCCAAGGATCCTTTGAACTTCAAGGCGGTCAGGATTTCCATATCCTCTCCGGACATTATCCTCAAAAGGTCTCACGGGGAGGTCAAACAGCCCGAGACCATCAACTACAGGACGTTCAAACCGGAAAGGGATGGGCTCTTCTGCGCCAAGATATTTGGCCCCGTAAAGGACTACGAGTGTCTTTGCGGCAAGTATAAGAGGATGAAACACAGGGGTATAGTGTGTGAAAAGTGCGGTGTAGAGGTCATACAGTCAAAGGTGCGTCGCCAGCGAATGGCACATATCTCCCTTGCGGCCCCTGTTGCACATATATGGTTCCTGAAGAGCCTGCCAAGCAAGATAGGCTCCCTGCTCGATCTCAGTCTCAAGGAACTTGAAAGGGTTCTCTACTTTGAATCACACATTGTTACCGAGTCGGAGATTCCCGATATCCCAGTAGGTATGCTCATGTCTGATGAGACATACCAAAGGAATTACGAGCAGTTTGGCGAGAAATTTCAGGTAGGTATAGGCGCGGAGGCCATCCACTACCTCCTTAGCCATCTGGACCTTGATCAGGTCTCCCGTGAGCTCAGGGAAGAGATGCAGAAGACCAAGAGCGAGGCCAAGAGGAAGAAGCTTGGCAAGAGGCTCAGGGTTGTTGAGGCGTTTCGCGGTTCTGGTAACAAGCCGGAGTGGATGATACTCAGCGTCATTCCCGTACTGCCCCCGGATTTGAGGCCCCTTGTTCCACTCGACGGTGGCCGTTTTGCCACCTCTGACCTCAATGACCTTTACCGCCGCGTCATAAACAGGAACAACCGGCTGAAGCGGCTGAAGGACCTCGATGCCCCTGATATCATAATCCGTAACGAAAAACGCATGCTCCAGGAGGCCGTCGATGTCCTCTTTGACAACGGAAGACGGGGAAGGGTGGTAACTGGGCCCAACAAGAGGCCACTTAAATCTCTTTCCGACATGCTCAAGGGGAAGCAGGGCCGTTTCAGGCAGAACCTTCTCGGTAAGCGCGTTGACTACTCGGGACGTTCGGTTATCGTGGTTGGTCCTGAGCTGAAGCTTCACGAGTGTGGCCTGCCCAAGAGGATGGCTATCGAGCTTTTTAAGCCCTTTATTTATAACAAGCTGGAGCAGAAGGGTCTTGTTTCCACAATAAAAAGCGCAAAGAAAATGGTGGAAAAAGAGCTGCCTGAGGTCTGGGATGCCCTCGATGAGGTGGTAAGAGAGCATCCAGTGCTGCTTAACAGGGCGCCTACCCTCCATAGGCTCGGTATACAGGCCTTCGAGCCCGTGCTTGTTGAAGGAAAGGCCATAATGCTTCATCCCCTGGTTTGTTCGGCTTATAATGCCGACTTTGACGGCGACCAGATGGCCGTTCATATTCCCCTGTCTGTTGAGGCCCAGACCGAGGCCAGAGTCCTCATGATGTCCACCAACAACGTACTTTCTCCTGCCCACGGTTTCCCCATTATAACTGCGACCCAGGACATTGTACTCGGGGTTTACTACATGACGCGAGAAAGGCCCAGGGCAAAGGGAGAGGGCAAGATGTTTAACTCCCTTGAAGAGGTGATACTCGCCTATGACGAAGGGGCCGTGGATCTCCAAGCCTCCATCAGGGTAAAAATGGGAGACGATCTCGTGGACACCACCGTGGGGAGGATTCTTCTCTATGACATAGTCCCGGACGAGGTGCCCTTTGAGATGATCAACAAGGTCATGAGGAAGAAAGATCTTGCTGCTCTCATAGACCGGGCCTACCGTGCCGCTGGACCCAAGAAGACCTGTATTATGGCAGACAGGCTGAAGGACCTCGGCTACTATAACGCCACTCTTGCCGGTCTTTCCATCAGCATCAACGACATGAAGATCCCGGAAAGCAAAAAAGAGATACTTGAACGTGCCCAGAAAGAGGTATCAGAGGTCCAGAACCAGTATGCTGAGGGCCTTATTACTGATGGTGAACGTTATAACAAGGTGATCGATATCTGGACAAGGGCCACGGACGAGGTGGCGAAGGTCATGATGGAGAACATGTCCAAGGATTATGTAGAGGACGATAACGGGAACAAGATAGAGATTCCAAGCTTCAACCCGATCTTCGTCATGGCGGACTCCGGTGCTAGGGGCAGCAAGGACCAGATCAGGCAGCTTGCGGGGATAAGGGGGCTTATGGCAAAGCCTTCCGGAGAGATTATCGAGACCCCTATCAGGGCAAATTTCAGGGAAGGTCTGAGTGTCCTTGAGTACTTTATTTCAACCCATGGTGCCCGGAAGGGGCTTGCAGATACTGCTCTAAAAACAGCGAATTCTGGTTACCTAACGAGACGTCTCGTGGATGTTGCCCAGGATTCAACCATCACCATGGACGATTGTGGGACCATAGACGGCATAGAGATGGATCACCTCATGGAGGGTGGAGAAATTATTCAGAGAGTCTCTGAAAGGGTCCTTGGAAGGGTTGCCCTAATGGACATAGTTGATCCGGTAACTGGCGAGGTGCTTGTGCCTGCCAACGAGGAAATAGACGAGGCAAAGGCCAAGAAGATTGAGGATTCAGGTGTTTCCAAGGTGGAGATCCGTTCCGTGCTGACCTGCCGTGCCCCCTTTGGTGTCTGCGCCAAGTGTTACGGCAGGGACCTTGCCAGAGGCAGCATGGTTGTAAGGGGGGAAGCCATTGGAATCATTGCGGCTGAGTCCATTGGAGAGCCAGGAACGCAGCTTACCATGCGTACCTTCCACATTGGAGGAACCGCAAGTGGTAAGGCGGAACAGGCAGAAATTTGCTGCAGCGGCGTGGGCAGTGTCAAGCTCGAAAAGATAATCACTGTCACCAACGAAGAGGGCAGGGAGGTGGTTCTTAACAGGAACGGAGAGATAATTATCGTGGCTCCGGACGGCAGGGAGCGGGAACGTTACCCGGTTATATACGGGGCTGAGCTCCTCGTGAAGGAAGGAGACATGGTGGAGCCGGGTGCCAAGCTTGCCAAGTGGGATCCTTACACCATTCCAATTCTTACAGAGGTTGGTGGAAAGGTGAAGTTCGGCGATATAATCGAGGGCGTAACCATCCAGGAGAAGGTGGATCCTGTTACGGGGAAGGCAAGCAAGGTGGTCATCCAGTACAAGGCATCCGAGTACCGGCCGAGGATATCCATAAAGGATGAAAGAGGGCGTACCAAGAAATTGATACAGGCCAAGGGCGATGCACGTTACCAGCTTCCCGTGGGGGCCATTATAACCGTAAATGAAGGCGACATGGTTGAGCCTGGTTACATTCTCGCCAAGATTCCTAGGGAGACCACCAAGACAAAGGACATTACCGGGGGCCTTCCTCGTGTTGCTGAATTGTTCGAGGTGAGAAAGCCCAAGGAATACGCCATAATCTCAGAGATCGACGGAGTTGTATCCTTTGGAAAGGATGTGAAGAACAAGCGCCGTATCATCATTACGCCTGAGTATGGCGAGCCGAGGGAGTACCTTGTGCCGAGGGGCAAGCACATCGCCGTGCATGAGGGAGACTATGTGCGCGCTGGAGAACCTCTTATGGACGGCGTTCTCAATCCAAACGACCTGTTGAGGGTCAAGGGAATAAAGGAGCTTGCCCGTTACCTTGTGGATGAAATCCAGGAGGTCTACAGACTTCAGGGCGTCAAGATAAACGACAAGCACATCGAGGTGATAGTGCGTCAGATGCTAAAGCGAGTCAAGATCACCAGCGTTGGCGACAGCAAGTTCATGCTTGGCGAACAGGTTGAGCGGCACGTTTTCGAGGAGGAGAACGAGAAAATACTCGCCCAGGGAGGAGAGCCTGCAACCGCTGAGCCCCTGCTTCTTGGAATAACTCGGGCATCCCTCACAACGGACAGCTTTATATCCGCGGCTTCCTTTCAGGAGACAACAAAGGTCCTGACTGATGCATCCATAGCGGGAAAGGTGGACCATTTGAGAGGACTGAAGGAAAACGTAATAATGGGCAGACTCATACCGGCAGGAACCGGCCGGGTATACTACGACGAGAGAGACAAAAACAGGCAGAAGGTAGCGGCAGAAAAAGAAAGGGCGGCATGAGTTTGAAGCTACCAATCTCCTCCCAGCAGGGAGACGAAAGGCTGGGCAGGATGGCCGGTTTTCAGGTGCCAGATGAGGCCATGCCAATTGTCAAGAGGCTACAGGCCAAGTACAGTCTCGATGTTGAACGGGTAAGGGTTTGCAACAGGACCTTTTATTTCCTTCATGTGGCCGACATTATACCGCTCTTCCGCATGGAAGTACATGAAAATGCCCCTGAGTTTCCCTTTTGGGTGAAGATATGGGAGGCGTCCCTCGTGTTGTCAGAGTTCCTTGCCCGCATGGCTCCAGAGGAGGGGCAAAGGATACTTGAGCTTGGGGCAGGCATGGCCGTTCCGGGCATGGTGGCCTCGCGTCTTGGCCACGATGTCACGGTGACCGACTACGAAGACGAGATAATGGACTTTGTAAGGGCCTCTGCCATCTTTAACGGATGTCAGTCACTTAGGTGTGAGGCCCTTGACTGGTTCAGGCCAAGGGATGACCTTGGTCAGTTTGATATAATCATAGGTTCGGAACTCCTGTTTCATCCCCGTTTTTTCCCGCCGCTTCTCGATATCCTGGGCAGGTACCTTGTCCCGGGAGGGACTGTCTACATGGCCCACAAGTCGGACAGGGAGACCCTCTTCCCCTTTTTTAAAATGGCCGAAAAGGATTATACTATCGCAATGCAAAAGCACCATTTCAAGAACAGGGAGAAGAAAATGGATGTCCTGTTGACAAGACTTACCATGAAGCAGCACTAAGGCCCCAAAAAGGCGGCCCCGTTTTCTCAGAAGTTCGTCCTTCTTGATTTAAAAAGATAATAGAGCTGTTTGTTTTATGTGTGCCAATACTGTCGAGGTCATTCAAGAAGACCGGCTCAGTAGTCAACCACGAAGTCCCTTTCACCCTCTAAAATTGGTATTTCCACGACGTGCACCTGCAGTACCATGGAATGGGGTGGGCCCTGATTAAGCCAGACAATGAGTTGTTTCACTTTGTCCTCATCGCCCTGGGCCTCGAGTTCAACAGATCCGTCCATCATGTTCTTCACCCAGCCCGTAAGTCCAAGGCTCTTGGCCACGTCAGTTGTGGATGCCCTGTAAAATACGCCCTGCACCCTGCCCGTTACCTTGGCATGTATCCTTTTCACGGCCTTTCCTCCATGATTAATGTCCTTCCTTCGCCATTTCCATGAACTCTTTTTCTCCTATTATCCTTATTCCTAGTTCCCGTGCCTTCCGTAGTTTCGAACCTGGATTTTCACCTACAACCACGAAGTCCGTGTTCCTGCCGACCGTTGACTGGACCTCTCCCCCAAGGGACATGACAATCCTTTTTGCATCCGACCTCTTCATGCCTTTAAGGCCTCCAGTGAAGACAAAGCTTTTACCTTCAAGTGGGAGGGCCTTTTCTGACTCCATGGGTTCTATGGTTATGCCTGCTTCAAAAAGCCTTTGAATTAGCCTGATGTTTTTTTTGTCCCCGAACCATTCATGGATACTCGCTGCAACCTCTGGTCCAATGCCGGGAATTGCCTCGAGCTCGGCCACGGAAGCGTTCATGAGCTTGTCAAGGCTCCTGAAGTGTTTCGCTATGACCTGTGCAGTAACCTCGCCCACATGCCGTATGCCGAGGGCAAAAAGAAATCTTGGAAGCGTGGTCCGCTTACTCCTTTCAATGGCATCAATCAGGTTTTGTGCCGATTTTTCAGCAAAGCCCTCAAGGGACAGGAGGTCATCCTTTCTGATATTGTAGAGGTCCGGTACCTCCCGGATGATGCCGGCGGTAATGAGTTGTTCCACAACCTTGGGGCCAAGTCCCTCTATATCCATGGCCGGCTTGCTCACAAAGTGCGCTATCTTTTTGGCAAGTCTTGGGAAACAGTCCGGGTTGGGGCACCGATATATGGCTTCCCCCTGCTTTTTTACAAGCGGGGAACCGCATACGGGACAGTACCTTGGCATTACAAAGGGTTTTTCCCTGCCGGTGCGCCTTTCTTTCAAGGGTCTTACTACCTCCGGGATAACATCTCCCGCCCGGCGGACAATGACCCAGTCACCTATGCGTATATCTTTTTTTCTTATTTCGTCCTCGTTGTGGAGTGTGGCCCTCCTAATGGTGACACCCCCAACCCGGACAGGCTCCATGATGGCGACGGGGGTCACTGCGCCGGTCCTTCCAACGCTCAGGATTATGTTAACTATCCTGGTGATGCTCTGGGCCGCCTCGAACTTGTAAGCAATGGCCCACCTTGGGCTCCTGGCCTTCGTCCCGAGCCGTTCCTGGAACTCTATGTCGTTGACCTTGATCACCATTCCGTCTATTTCGTAGTCGAGCCTGGGACGAATGTCTGCAAGGCGCTCGTGGTATTTTATGGCCTTTTCTATACCCCTGACCTTTTTTATAAGGGGATTTACCCTCAGACCCCATTTCTTGAGGGTATGCAGAATGTCCCACTGGCTCTTGAAGTTGTGCCCCTTAACCCTTCCGATACCGTAACAGAAGATATTAAGTGGTCTGCTCGCAGTGACCTTCGGGTCGAGCTGTCTGAGAGAGCCTGCTGCGGCGTTTCTCGGGTTGGCAAAGGCTGGAAGGCCCTGTTTCTTCCTCTCTTGGTTTAGGCGGTGGAAAGCATTCTTTTCCATGTATACCTCGCCCCTAGCCTCGAGAAGCTCAGGTACGGGTTGGTGCATGGAGAGAAGTCTCAGAGGGATGGATGGTATGGTCCGGAGGTTATTGGTGACGTCCTCGCCGTTGTAGCCGTCACCGCGGGTGGATCCCAGCATGAATAGCCCCCTTTCATAGACGAGCTCGACGGCGAGTCCGTCCATCTTCGGCTCCAGGGTGTATTCTATTTCCTTGTCAGTGCCAAGTAGCTTCTTCACCCTCTCGTCAAACTCCCTTATTTCTTCCGGGCTGAAGGCATCGTCGAGGCTGAGCATAGGGACCTCGTGGGAAACCGTGCGGAATTTTTTCGAGGGGGGGGCTCCCACCCTCTCGGTGGGAGAATCGGGAGTTACGGTTTCAGGGTATTTCTCCTCGAGCTCTTTCAGCTCTTGCATCAGGGCGTCATATTCCTCGTCGCTTATGACTGGGGAATCAAGCACGTAGTAGCGGTAGTTATGGTAATTTATTTCATCCCTGAGTTTCCTGATCCTTTCGATTATCTCGGGAGGCACCGCCATGTTCCTAGTCCTCTACCAGCTCAAAATTTATGTGTCTTCTCGCCTTGTTGACGGAGGCAAGCCTCAGTTTGACCTCCTGGCCCAGCCTGTAGACTTTGCCAGTGCGTTTTCCAATAAGCCTGTGTCTTTTCGAATCATGTTCATAATAGTCATCAGCCATGTCTACAAGGCGCACCACGCCTGAGACAAGTATCTTCCTCAGCTCTACAAACATACCAAAGGAGGTGATCCCCGAGATGATGCCGTGGAATACCTGGCCTATCTTGTCTTCCATATAACGGATCTTGAGCCTGTCGAGCATCTCGCGCTCTGCCTCCAAGGCCGTACGCTCCCGCCTGCTCAGGTGCTCGCCAAGGGGAAAGAGTTCATCTTCCCTGTAAACCGGCCTTTTGCGAACCCTTCTTATGTTTCCCTTGAGGACCCTGTGAACCACAAGGTCGGGATAACGCCTGATCGGAGAGGTAAAGTGGAGATAGGTTTCAGATGCAAGGCCGAAGTGTCCCTTGTTCTCTGGGGAATAGACAGCCTGGTTCATGCTCCTGAGCAGCATAGAGTTGATGATGTATTCTTCTGGTTTGCCTTCAACCATGCCGAGGATCTTTTGGAACCAGAAGGGGTCTATCTTTTTCGGAGTTTCGAGGTCGTATCCAAGGCTCCTGAGGTATTCTACGAGCTCGTCTATCTTATCCCTTTCAGGTGGCTCGTGTATCCTGTAAAGGACGGGTATCTTCCGGTCAGAGAGAAAGCGCGCCACCGCTTCGTTGGCAGCTATCATGAATTCCTCGATAATCCTGTGGGCCATGCTCCTTTCCCGGAGTACTATGGTTTCAAGCTCACCTGTCAGTCCAAGAATGACTTCCGGCTCCGGGAGGTCGAAGTCGATGCTTCCACGCTCCGTGCGCTTTCTCATCAGAAGAATAGCGAGCTCCTCCATGTTTTTCAGTCCCTTGAGGAAAGGCCTGTGCTGTTTCATTAACCCTTTTCCCCTGCCGTCAAGCAGTTTCTGGACCTTTTTGTAAGTAAAACGGCAGTGACTCTTCATTACCGCCTTGAAGAAGCTGGTTTTCTTGACGTTCCCCTTCGAATCAAAGCTGATGCGGGCAACCATGCAGAGCCGGTCTTCATCGGGAACGAGGCTGCAAAGACCGTTAGATATCTTTTCCGGTAGCATGGGAATGACCCTGTCCGGAAAGTAAACACTGGTTCCCCGTTCTATGGCGTCCTTGTCTATGAGACAGGATTTTTCCACATAATGGCTAACGTCAGCTATGGCTACTGTGAGCACGAATCCGCTTCTTGTCCTTCTGACATGCACAGCATCGTCAAAATCCTTGGCATCCTCCCCGTCAATGGTCACAAGTGGGAGGTTCCTTATATCCCTGCGGCCTGCGAGGTCTTCTTTTCGTACCTGGCTTGGCAGCTCCGCCGCCTGTTTAAGGGCCGGCTTGGAGAAGTCACTTGGGAGCTGGTACTTGTTTATTACTATCTGGGACTGTACTTCTATGCTTTCCGGGTCGCCAAGTACCTTTACTATCTCGCCTTCCGCCGTTGCTCCCGTCCTTGAAAAGTGCAATATCCTGGCAACCACGGCCATTCCATCTATGTCTCCGTATTGCCTGTAATCGGGTATGAGGACCTCTATGTGAAGCCGCTCGTTTTCGGGGATGACCACGCCAAGATTCCTGCCGGCGTGGAAGATGCCCACCACCTCGTGAACGCCACGTTCGTTAATCCTGATTATGGACCCTTCAGGCCCTTTGGCGGCATCTCTCTCTATTCGGGCCGTGACAAGGTCTCCGTGGACAGCCCCCTTCAGTTTCCTTGGTGGTATGAATACATCCTGCTTTGTGGAGTCGTCAGGACGAACGAAACCGAAACCATCCGCGTGGATGGCAATGGTCCCGGTTAGGAGTCTCATCTGCCGAGTGAGACCGTAACGGTTGCCCTTCAGAAGGGTAATATCTCCGGCGCGAACCATTTCCTTGATCAGCTTCTTTACGGCCTGCCGTTTTTCTGGCTGAAGGTGGAGATTATGGATTATTTCCCTCATGTAGAGGGGATGTCCTGCCATTTTCAAAACGGAGACTATGGATTCCCTTGATATCTTGGTGTTTTTTTTCTTTTTTCTCCTCATGCACCTGACTATAAGTGGGCTTAATTTAGGGGTCAAGTTATACTATGTAAAACTTTTTCCATATTGGCCCTTGAGACTTTGTGAAATTCAAGTAAACTTTATCCGTATTCCATCAAGGGGATGAGGTGATCCGGGTTTTCCGTTGCGTAGCTAAATGGAATTTACTAATCAGGGATAACAAAGGAGGTACTTTATGAGGTTTTTGGGATTCGGATTAATTTTATCGTTTTTAATTGCCGGTTGTGCAGGGATGGGAGTACAGGTTGATGACCAGCTCCATGCAACAAGGCAGGTTCTCAACGAGGCAAGGACCAATAAGCTCAATAAGCAGTGTCCAAAGGAATACAAGGAGGCAGAGCTTCTTCAAAAGAAGGCGGTTGCTCTTTACAAGGCCTGTCGTCCTGAAGAGGCAATGCCCATTGCAAAGCAGGCATTTGACAAGGCCAAGTCACTTTGTCCTCCGGTGCCATGTCCTCCCGCATGCAGAAAGATGGGGCCCAAGGATAGCGATGGAGACGGTGTAATCGACTCAAAGGACAGGTGCCCAAATACCCCGAAGGGGGCCAAGGTAAACAAGGTGGGTTGCTGGATAGTCAAGGGATTGCTCTTTGACTTCAACAAGGCCGACATCAAGCCCCAGTACTATAAAAACCTCAACGAGGTGGTCAAGGTGTTAAAGGCAAATCCGGGCCTCAAGGTTGAGATCCAGGGACATACCGATAACATTGGCTCTGCTACCTACAACATGAAGCTTTCCCTGAGGCGGGCCAGGGCCGTTGCTGGATATCTCGTAAAGCATGGGATCTCTTCTTCCCGGTTGAAGGTGAAGGGCTATGGCTTCACGAGGCCAGTGGCTTCAAATGATACCCCAGAGGGCAGGGCACTTAACAGGAGGGTTCAGCTCAAGCCGCTTTACTGATAAAGAGCCTATCCGTTCAAGCTTAAAAAATCAGTTTAAAGGCTGTATCCTGACCGCAGGATGCAGCCTTTTTGTTTCCTGCTATTTACTGAGAAACCGTCCCCTGCCCATTTTGTCCAAGGGAACTATTTTTCACCGATACTTTGTTTTTCCCGATAAATATCCTGAAGGGCATTTGAAACGGTTACCCTGTAACAAGAGGTCCTGGTATTTTTACACTTTGTGGACACAGGAGGGTGCTTGGAGTTTTCCAATAAACTTGTTTATGAAATTATTAACAGGTACAAAAACGAGGATCTGCCCTGCCTTTCCGATACCTTGGTAAAACTTTCGAGGCTCAACCCGGAGTTTGATTCCGCCTTTGAGGAGCTTTCCAGCATTATCCTCGAGGACATGGGGCTTACGGGCAAGGTTATAAGGACGGTAAATTCGGTGTATTACCGCAGGAGCGGGCAGGAGATAACCACCGTTACCCAGGCCCTGGTATTGCTTGGATTCGAGACGGTTAGAAAGATTGCCCTGAACATGGCGGTACTCGACCTCGCTGAAAAGAATGCTGATGAACCACTTTCATATCTGATACTCGCCTCTTTTACCGCGGCGTTTCTTGCCCAGGACATTATAGAGTCAGGGGATAGGCAAGAATGCCCCGGTGAGTCCATCTTCGTGTCGAGTCTTTTTCACTGTCTTGGACGCATAATCCTATGTCTTCACCGGCCGGAGACGTATCAGGCCCTATCGGCAAGGGAATTCGAGGAAGAAGAGGCCGGAGCAGTGCTCACGGCTCTTTCCATGGGTTTAGGCCAGGGATTTGCCGAACTATGGGGTCTTCCACAGGCAATAGTTGATTCAATGGAAGGCATGCATGGCGGCAATGATACGTATACCCGGATTATTGAAATGTGCCACCTTGCCGTAAGGGCGGCCATTTCAGATAACGGTCTGGGGGCGCTTGCCGGGGCCTTGAAACAGATTTCCCAAGAAACGCCTTATTCTTCCAAGGAAATTTCCGAAAGAATGAACCGCGCTTTGCAATCATCTCTTGAGCTTTCTCAAGGCTTCCGGGCGATTATTTCCCCCGCAAGGCTCAGGACGGTTTTGGAAAACCTGGACCACCCGGCAGGGCTTCACGGCGTTGAGCCGGTAGCTTGCCCAAACAGTGAAGGGTCAGGTGATGATTCACGGTTTCTAAAACTGGTAACTCATCTTACCTCTACCATGGCCCGACAGGAGTTCAGGCTCGAGGAGGTGTACCTGTTCGCTGCCGAGGCCCTGCTCAGGGGGGTGGATATGGAACGGGTGATTCTTGCTCTTCTCACTGTTGAAAGGAATAGTATAAGGCCCCGGTATGTAATAGGTAAACATTCAAAGGGCATAAAGGAGGGCCTGTCAATCGCCTTTCCTCCAGGGAACCATTCGGTAAGTGAGACCTTTTCAACGAACAGCATCGGGGTATTCCCCTGGAAATTTCTCCTTGAGGGATGTTTGGATTATATGGTAAGGCCTGAGCTCCAGGTCTGCCTCGCGCCCATAGTAGTGCAAGAAAGGCCTGTCGGCTGTTTTCTAGTTGATTGTCCGGTCTGTCAAAGGCACCTGCTACCAGCGGATATCCTAAAGGTAAGGACCATAAGGGATTTGGTGGTCCTGGCGACACTTAATCGTTAACGCGGGGAGAAAGTTTTTTCATAATCACTTGTAACCCGAGCAAGAAAATAAATTTTAACTCAGGAAACCGTGGGCATTCGGCCCTAATGAGCTCCATACTGTCATATTCAGCCAAAAGCGACCCGTTATGAATTTGACAAAATTTTCAACAGAATATAAAAATTAATTAACAAGGATTTATGTCGCTGCTCGCTGCTTTTTTGTCTTCACAGAGGTTTAAAATGGGAAAAGCAATCGTTGACCTTTCATCCATCAGGGCCACGGTCAAAAAACAGATCGCAAAGGCCGTCCCTGATGCGCATATAGATTACTGTCTAACCTGCGGGCTCTGTTCAAGCGGCTGCCCGGCAACCGGCATAGAAGGGCTTGATCCAAGAAAGTTTCTCAGGATGTTGGTCCTGGGTCAAGATGAAGAGATTCTTGAAACCAACTGGATCTATTCGTGTACCATGTGCCAGCGGTGCAGGTATGCCTGTCCCATGGGAATTGATGTCGGCAGGATAGTTTATGAGATCAGGGGAATGAGGCCCAGGGAGAAGCGTCCTAAGAATCTGCAGCGTTCCTGTGATCTCCAGAGAAAGAATAACAGCACTGGCATACCCGACGAGGATTTCGTGTGGGTGGTAAACGATGTGCTGGAAGAGGTGAGGCAGAACGAGCCTCAATGGAAGGATCTCCAGGCGCCCATAGACAAGAAGGGAGCCCTTTACTACCTGAACCAGAATGCCAAGGAGCCCACAGTAGAACCGGAAGAGATGGTTCCCCTGTGGAAGATACTGCACGTTGCAGGTATTGACTGGACGTATTCATCCAAATGGTGGGACGGCGCTAATTATTGTCTCTTTACCGGCGACCGGGAAGATTGGGAATACACCGTTAGGAAGCAGGCGGAAGTGGTGGATGCCCTCGGGTGCCGATATTATATCAATACAGAGTGAGGCCACATGTTCTATGCGACCCTGGAAGGGTTGCGGCGCTTCAACATACCCCACAATTTTGAATTTATCAGTGTAATCTCCCTTTATGCCCAACTCATCAGGGATGGCAGGCTTAAGGTGGATCACTCCTGGAACAAGGACGGGCTCAAGTTCACCTGCCAGGATCCGTGCAAGCTCGTCAGGCAGGGCCTTGGTGACAAGGTCGCGGAGGATCTGCGTTTTGTCATAAGGGCGGTTGCTGGCGAGGAAAATTTCGTGGATACCTGGCCTAGGCTTTCCAATAATTACTGCTGTGGAGGCGGGGGCGGCGCTCTCCAGGCGGGGTTCGTGGAAAACAGGCGCCGCTTCGGAAGGCTTAAATTTGATCAGCTTGCAGCTACCGGGGCGGATGTGGTGATAACCCCCTGCCACAACTGCCATACACAGATACTCGATATATGTGATTATTACGGTGGCCGGTGGAAGACCACACATCTGTGGAACTGGGTTGAAAAGGCCCTTGTTATTGACAGCAGGGGATAGAAAGGAAATGATTCAGATGAGCAGGCCCAAAGGTTCGGTACTCGTGGTGGGAGGGGGCATTGCAGGTGTGCAGGCGGCCCTGGACCTGGCGGACAGCGGTTTTTACGTGCACCTTGTGGAAAAAAGCAGCGCCATCGGCGGTACAATGTCGCAACTCGACAAGACCTTTCCCACGAACGACTGCTCTGCATGCATCCTGTCTCCCAAGCTTGTGGAGGCTGGCCGCCATCTGAACATCAATCTGCTTACCTTGACCGATGTACTCGACGTCCAGGGAGGACCTGGCAGTTTCAATGTCCGGGTGAGGAAGAATCCGCGGTACGTGGATCCGGACAAATGCATAGCCTGCGGGACCTGCGCCGAGAAGTGTCCAAAGAAGGTGCCAAGTGAGTTTGACCTTGGCCTTGGGACCAGAAAGGCGATATATTTGCGTTATCCCCAGGCCGTGCCCCTCAAGTACGCCATAGATCCGGAGGCATGTATATATCTCAAAAAGCCAGGCAGGTGCGGATTCTGTAAGAAGGTATGCCCCTCCGGGGCCATAAATTTCGATGACAAGCCCGAGGAATTTAATTTAGAGGTTGGTTCGGTAATCCTCTCCCTCGGTTTCAGGCCATTTGATCCGTCGGGTCTTGATTACACTGGCTACGCTACATTCAAGAACGTGGTGACGAGCATGGAGTTTGAAAGGCTCCTAAGCCCTTCCGGGCCTTGCATGGGCCACATGGAACGGCCATCAGACCACAAGGAGCCCCGGAAGATAGCTTGGCTCCAGTGTATCGGTTCAAGAGACATTAACAGGGCATGTCACGGATACTGTTCCTCTGTATGCTGCATGTACGCAATAAAGCAGGCAGTCATTGCAAGGGAGCATTCGGGGTCTGGACAGCTTTCATCATCCATATTCTTCATGGACATGAGGACCCACGGAAAGGGTTTTGAGGCCTACTTTGATAGGGCAATGAAGGAGGGCGTCAACTTTCATCGCGCACGGGTGCACACCATACTGCCTGCGGCGGACGATAATCTCTTGCTTCGTTACAGCGGCGAGGATGGTGGGATAAGAGAAGAAGAATTTGACATGGTGGTCTTGTCCGTAGGGCTCGAGACCGACCCCGAAGTCATGAAGCTCTGTCACGATCTCGGTATTGAGCTTGATCATGACAACTTTGTTTCGACATCCCTTTTTGCCCCTGTCGCCAGTAGCCGTCCCGGAATTTTCGTATGCGGTGCCCTCGGCGAGCCCAAGGACATTCCCCAGTCTGTCATGGAGGCTAGCGCAGCGGCATGTGGGGCAGGAGGCATCCTCCACAGCTCGAGGTGGACAGAGACAAGAAAGAAGGAATTTCCTCCGGAAAGGAATGTTTACGCAGAGCCTCCGAGGATAGGGGTATTTGTTTGCTCGTGCGGGATCAATATAGCAAGCGTGGTGGATGTGGAGGAAGTCACCGAATATGCCAAAACCTTGCCGGGCGTGGTCTTTGCCCAGAACAATCTCTTTACCTGTTCCCAAGATACCATAAACCAGATGTCCGAAACCGTTAAACGGGAGAGGCTTAACAGGGTAGTGGTGGCTTCTTGCACACCGAGGACCCATGAGCCGCTTTTCCAGGAGACCTTGAGGGAGGCGGGCATAAACAAGTTTCTCTTCGAGATGGCTAACATTAGGGACCAGGACTCCTGGGTCCACCAGAAATGGCCTCATGAGGCAACCAATAAGGCCAAGGATCTTGTCCGTATGGCAGTAGCCAAGGTCAGGGGAGATGAACCACTTCCATACAACCATGTGCCCGTTACGAGAAAGGCCCTGGTCATAGGGGCTGGTGTGGCCGGCATGGTATCCGCCCTTTCCCTTGCAGATCAGGGTTTCCCTGTGTGTCTTGTGGAACGGAAGGACCATCTGGGGGGGCACGGAAGAAAATTTTACAGGACGTGGCAGGGTAACCCCATGCAGGAATACCTTGAAGAGCTCATGGAAAGAGTTCAGAGCCACCCAAAGATAGATGTCGAGCTTGGCACCACCATAGACGAGGTGGAAGGCTCGGTGGGCCAGTTCCGGACTAGGCTTTCAAACGGTCTTGAGGTGGCACACGGAGTAGCAATCGTGGCGGTCGGGGCTGAATCTTTCAAGCCCCGTTATGGTCCCTGGAACTATCTATACGGAAAGAATCCAAACGTTCATACCCTGCTCGAACTTGACCAGCGTTTCATTGCTGACGACAATGCCTTGAGAGGGCTTCATGAGGCGGTTTTTATTCACTGTGTCGGCTCAAGGGTGCCAGAGCGGCCTTACTGTAGCAGGGTATGCTGCACCCACGCCATAGACCAGGCCCTGAGGCTCAAGGAACTTAACCCGGATATGGATATATTCATGCTCTACAGGGACATAAGGACCTATGGCAAGAGGGAATACATTTATCAGGAGGCGCGTGAAAAAGGCATAGTATTCATAAGGTACGACCTAGACAATCTACCCAATGTCAGGGAGAAGGACGGCAAGATCATGGTGGAGGTGATTGACCCGATTTTAGAAAGGCAGATCAGGATGCGCCCGGACCTTCTCGTGCTTGCCTCGGCGGTAAGGCCAAGGGATGACGTGGGGGAGCTTTCAAGGTTTTTCAAGTGTGCCATGACAGAGGAAGGTTTTCTCCTGGAGGCCCACATGAAGCTGAGGCCCGTTGATTTCGCCACGGATGGGGTTTACCTTGCAGGCCTTTGTCACTATCCAAAGCCCGTGGAGGAAACCATAGCACAGGCCCAGGCGGCTGCCTCGCGTGCAACCCTCGTGCTTTCAAGGGACGCGGTCTTATCGGAGTCAATAACAGCGGTGGTCAACAGCATGAAATGCACCGGGTGTGCAGTATGCGCCATGGTGTGCGCTTACAGCGCAGTGACATTTGACAGGAATTCAGGAAAGGCCGTGGTGGACACGGGCCTTTGCAAGGGCTGTGGTGCCTGCGTGGCTGGTTGCCGAAGCGATGCCATAACCATAAGGAACCTCGGAAACGAGCAGATAATGGCGGCGGTGGAGGCCGCCATGGAGGAATAGGAAGCATACATGCCATGGAACAGGTAACAAACGCAGAATGGGAACCCAGAATAATCGCCTTCCTGTGTAACTGGTGCAGCTACGCCGGGGCAGACCTTGCCGGAGTAAGCCGGTACCAGTATCCGCCGTCTATCAGGATAGTACGGGTTCCGTGCTCAGGCAGGGTAAGCGCCAACATGATCCTCGATGCCCTGAGGGCTGGGGCCGACGGGGTGCTCGTTTCCGGATGCCATCCAGGGGACTGCCATTACATAAGCGGAAACCTGTACGCGAGACGCCGGTTTGCCCTTCTTGAAAGGCTCCTTGAGTTTGTAGGTGTGGAACCGGGCCGGATAAGTTTTTCGTGGGTGTCTGCCTCTGAGGGAGAACAGTTCGCAAAGGTCGTCGAGGAGGTTACGGAAAGGGTGAAGAGGCTTGGGCCTGCAAGGAGGCTAGTAAAGGAAATAAGCTCATGTCCATCGTGAACCAGAAAATAGGCGGGGAAATTCAGACCATTGCATCGTCTCTTCTCGAATCCGGGGAGGTAGCAGCCTTCCTAGGTTATACCAAGGGGTCACTTCCCGGCATGATGCGGCCTTATGTAGCAAGGGATTCGGGTGAGGCCGGTAATCTTTCCTGGAGCAGTTTTTGCGTCATCAATCTCGCCAACTATCTTCCGGCGCTTCTAAGGTCTGTGGAGCCTCCAAGGAGGCCGAACGAGCCGCCTCCGGAAGGTCAGCTTCCCAAGGTGGGTGTTGTTGCCACCGGGTGTTGGTCAAGAAACATGGTGGTCCAGGTCCAGGAAAACCAGATTGATCGCAGCCGGGTGGTTATTGTAGGGGTGTCAAGCCGGGGTATGGTGGACCGGCGCAAGGTTGAAAGGCTCGTTGGCAACAGGGAGATTACGGCAATTGAGGAAGAAGACAATGTCCTGATAGTCAGGGGAAAGGGTTTTGAGGAAACGATCAACCGGTGGGACGCGGTGCGTGATAATTGCAAGACATGCCTTCATCCTGACCCGGTGATTTACGATGAGCTGGCAGGAGGTCTCAGCGGGGACCGGCAGATACCGGACCGCTTTCACGAGGTGGAAGAAATCGAGGCTTTGTCCGTGGATGAGAGGTGGAAGTGGTTCCAGGAGGAGATAAGCTCGTGTCTCAGGTGTTATGCATGCAGAAATGTCTGCCCGCTCTGTTATTGTCCCACATGTTTCGTCGATGATTCAAGGCCTCAGTGGGTAGGAAAGAGCACGGACGAGGTGGACACCGCCCTGTTTCACATCCTCAGGGCGTACCATTGCGCAGGACGGTGCACGGACTGCGGATCATGCGAGAGCGCGTGTCCCATGGGAATAAGGATGAGGCTTTTTACTAAGAAGTTGCAAAAGGACGTCATAGAGCTTTACGGCTTCGAGCCCGGGCTCGAAGCGGATGCTCCGCTTCCTCTGAGTACGTACAAGGTGGACGACCCGGAGGACTTCATTATTACCGCAGGCAAGAAAGGTGACCAAAAGTGAAACCCTTGGTGGTTGAAAAGGCGCAGGCAGGGAGTTGGCTCAGGAAGTTGTGCCAGGAATTTGACGTCTTTGGGCCGGTTGAGACAAAAAAAGGCTTTTACAACTGGAAAAGGCTTGACGGAACAATCGTGCCCCATATTCCACAGGGAGTTGCCAAGGTTTCCATAAAGACTTTCTTTTTCCCTCAGCCAGAGGTGATGTTTGAATTTGACGCCCGTCCTACGGACCCGGAGGCCTTCAGGCCTATAGAGCCTCATTGTGATTTTAATCCACGTGTCCTTTTTGGCGTCCGCCCCTGTGATGCAAGAAGCGTGGCGTTGAACGCCATGCCCTACCGGGAGGACCCCTATTTTCAAAGAAAACGGAAGGAGACGACCATTGTGGCCTTCCTGTGCGAGGAAGGCTGCTTGACCTGCTTCTGTACACTGACCGGTGGGTCACCTGTTGGCATCGAGGGCGCAGATATGGCTGTCACGGAGCTTGAGACTGGTTTCTTCCTTGAGCCCGTTACGGAAAAGGGTCTCAGGCTCTTAGATTACGAATTTTTCCGAAAACCGACTGCACAGGAGAAATCCATAGCGCAGGAGCGAAAGAAAGGGGCGCAAAAGTCTGTGGAGGATACCGCGTCAAAGCTGCGCTCAAAGGACCTGATGGACCTTTACAACGCACATTTCTGGGCCGCGGTGGCCGAGTCATGTATAAATTGCGGGGCCTGCACCTTCTTGTGCCCGACCTGCTACTGCTTCGATATCCAGGACGAGGCCCTGAGGGGAAAGGGGAGGAGAATCAGGTACTGGGATTCATGCATGTTCCCTCTCTTTACGCAGCATGCCTCTGGACACAATCCCCGTGGAGAAAAGCTTAAACGTGTAAGAAACCGTTTCATGCACAAGCTGAAATATTTCCCGGATAGGTTCGGTCCCATTTCGTGCGTTGGCTGCGGCAGATGCGTTAGGGACTGCCCCGTCAACATAGACATCAGGCAGGTCATGGAAGGCCTGATGGAGGTGTGATCTATATGGCTGAAGAGGTAACGATGAACCCCTATTTACCTTATCCTGCGGTTATAGACGCTGTTACTGTAGAGTCAGAAGATGGAAATCTCAAGACATTCCGATTGGTTTTAGAGAGCCGGCAAGACAGAGAGAAGTGGAATCATACGCCTGGCCAGTTTGCCATGCTGAGTATCGCGGGAAAGGGCGAGATACCCATCGGGATTGCCTCGTCTCCCACGGAAAAGGGCGGACTTCTCTTTACGGTTAACAGGGCGGGCGTTGTTACCACAGCCCTGCACAAGATGAATGTGGGGGATCCGATAGGGGTAAGGGGCCCGCTTGGAAACGGCTTCCCCGTGGATACGGACCTCCGGGCGAAAAACATAGTGATTATCGCCGGGGGATTTGCCTTTACGACCCTGAGGGCCACCCTTATATACATGCTTGAGCATAGGCAGGAATACGGCAGGATAACCGTTATATACGGAGCAAGAACGCCAGGCATGCTCCTTTACAAGGAGGAGCTCAGGGCATGGCAGGAAAGGGACGATCTCGATGTCCACATTACCGTGGACAGGGAGGCTCCGGGCTGGGACGGTCTTGTCGGCTTTGTTCCAACCATTGCCGGACAGGTCTGCCCCTCTCCTGACAACTCTGCCGCCTTGATCTGCGGTCCTCCAATCATGATAAAGTTCACCATGCCTCCCCTGGTGAAGGCGGGCTGGACGGACAGCCAGGTTTATCTTTCCCTTGAGAACAGGATGAAATGTGGCATAGGGATTTGCGGGCACTGCAATGTCGGACCAGTTTACGTTTGCAAGGACGGCCCAGTTTTTACGAGGGAGGAGGTCCAAAAGCTTCCGGTAGAGTTTTAAATAAGGCGCGTTTGATTTTTTTCTTTTGCGGATCTCCATTCCCATGTTTTATACTTGCAGCCAAGCCTTGACTGGCAACAAGTTGTGGGCTAAAAGTCGTCCATGACTTTCACAGACTCCAAGATCGATCCTCCCCCTCTCAAGGTAGGTCGTGTCAGATCGCGCTATCCGGTTATACAGGGAGGAATGGGCGTAGGCATATCCATGTCAGGCCTTGCATCTGCTGTTGCAAGGGCCGGAGGCGTGGGGGTGGTGGCCTCCGTCCTTATAGGGCTTAACCAGAAGGATTTTCACAAGGATCCCAGGGGCGCAACCTTCAGGGCCTTGGATTATGAAATAAGAAAGGCCAAGGAACTTTCAGGTGGCGGGCCCATAGGTGTGAACATAATGGTGGCCCTCCAGGACTACAAGGAAATGGTGGACATTTCCGCCAGGGCTGGTGCGGACATAATAATAAGCGGTGCTGGATTGCCCTTGAAACTGCCCGGAATGATACCTGATGAATGTGAAACCGCTTTGGTGCCTATTGTATCGTCCGGACGCGCTGCTCGACTTTTATGCAGGCGCTGGAAGGAACATTACGGTAGGCTGCCAGACGGTTTTGTGGTCGAGGGGCCAAAGGCAGGCGGACACCTCGGCTTCAAGGCGGAGGACCTGTTCAAACCAGAGTTCCAGGTAGAAAACCTCGTAATGGAAGTCATAGAGGCGGTCAAACCGTGGGAAGACATGGGTTCATGCCGGATCCCGGTTATCGCAGCAGGAGGTATATACACGGGAGAGGATATTTACAGGTTTATTATGATGGGGGCCGCAGGGGTGCAGATGGGTACGAGGTTCGTGGCAACCCATGAATGCGACGCCTCGGATGAGTTCAAGAAGGCCTACCTCATGGCAACAAGGGACGATGTCATGATTATAAAGAGTCCGGTTGGTCTTCCAGGGCGTGCGCTTAAGGGGCCTTTTCTAGAGAAGATGGCGCGAGGGGAGAAACATCCCAAAAAATGCGCCTACAAGTGCATCAAGACGTGCCGTTATCCTGATACCCCCTATTGCATAGGAATGGCCCTGATAAATGCCCAGCGGGGAAATCTTGGGGCGGGCTTTGTCTTTTGCGGGGACAACGTGTACAGGGTAAACAAGATAGTTTCCGTCAGTGACCTGATGGAAGACCTTGTGCGGGGATACAGGGAGGCAGCCGCCAGGGAGAATAAGGAGACCACCTCCGTATAGGAATTGGAAAGTTTTTGGGATGGATTAAGAACCTGCCTGATCCACGAATTCTATCCATCCGAAGCGGTCATCCTTTTCTCCGTACTGGATGCCCGTGATCTCGTCAAACAGTCTCTCGGCAAGCTCTCCGGTCTTGCCTCCATTAACTTCATAGCTTTTTCCCTTGTAGTACAGGGAGCCCACAGGGGAGATTACTGCTGCTGTGCCTGTTCCAAAACACTCTTTGAGGTGGCCAGATTCAGCGCTGTTCATCACCTCGTCAATGGAAATGGGCCGTTCTTCAACTCTTATACCCCAGTCTCTCGACAGCGTAAGGACAGAGTCTCTCGTTATGCCCGGGAGAATGCTGCCAGAAAGGGCAGGGGTGACGAGGGTGTCATCTATGAGGAAAAAGATGTTCATGGTGCCTACTTCTTCCACATATTTTCTTTGTGCAGCATCTAGCCACAGGACCTGGGTAAAGCCGAGTTTCTTTGCTTCCTCAGAGGCCATGAGGCTAGCGGCGTAGTTGCCCGCAGTTTTTGCCTCACCGACTCCGCCCTTTGCCGCCCGGACAAACTTGTCTGTGACAAATATCTTTACCGGATTGAATCCCTCTGAATAGTAAGCCCCCACTGGTGTGAGTATTATGGAAAATATGTATTTCTTTGCAGGCCTTACCCCAAGGAACGGCTCGGATGCTATGATAAAGGGCCGTATGTAGAGGGAGGTTCCCTTCAGGGAGGGCACCCATCTTGACTCGACCTGCACCAGTTCTCTGATGGCCGCGATGAATGCGTCTTCGTCCATTTGAGGCATGCACATCCGCCAGGCAGACCTGTTTAGCCTCTTGGCATTTTCTTTTGGTCGGAAAAGACGTATCCTTTTGTCACTTCCCCTGTACGCCTTGAGTCCCTCAAAGATCGCCTGGCCGTAATGCAGCACCACTGCCGCTGGGTCAAGGTGAAAGTTTCCATAGACTGTTATTTTTGGTTCGTGCCATCCTTTGACGTCCGAGTAATCCATCCTGAACATGTGATCGGTAAAATGGATGCCAAATCCGAGACAGGACTCATCGGGCAGAGGTTTAAGATTGTCTTTGTTCTTTAGTAGCTTTTGTATTTCCATTTTGAAAAGGCCCCTTTGTTCCAAGTCTGATGTATAAATATTATAAGCAGAAGATATTACAACTAAAGTACGATTGACGCCATAGTCTATCCCCTCATAGTTCCATCCTCGCGATGCCCTGTGAAAAAAGAAAAAGTTTTCTCTTCGGGAAGGAAAAGCGATCATTGGTCAAGGAAAAATTTTTCTTTAGCTCCTCGAAATTTTTTCTATATGGGCTTTTATCCGCTAAAAAGTGTAACATTTTCGTAAACCTTTGGCACAAAATGCGCTACTATCAATAAAAAGGAAAATTTTTGGAATTAATAAGATAGAAAAGGCAGAACCGAAATGACGAAAACGAATGCTCATATCCTCGGAAAGTTGATGGTACTGCTGCTGGTTCTGTTTTTTTTGCCGGCGGCCGTTATGGCAACTGTAATTGATTTTGAAGATGTTGCTCCCGGAAACCTTGCGGACGGTTACAAGTCCCTTCACTGGAGTAATGTAGCCATTGAGCAATCTCCGGGTCTGCTTTCTGGGAATGTGGCCTATGGCAACAAAATATCCATTTATACCGGTCCATTCGGATACTTTAACCTTGTATCCATGGATATTGCCTCCGAAACTGCCAATACTGTATGGATAGAGGCTAAACGCTTTTCAGGCAAGGTTTTCCTCAAAGAGGTAAACATAGACGAGCTTAAGGAAGCGCTTCTGAACCTGAATCTTACAGGGATCACAACTCTGAATATGTGGTCCGGTGACAATTCCACTTTTCTTATGGATAACATCAAGGTGACCTGGCTTTGTAGTTCCTGCGCAGACTGCGGCAATTTAAACAGCTCTATTGGTTCCACCGGCTCGACAACGATGGTGTATACGCAAAAAAAAAATCTTCCCCCCGGAAGCGTCGTGCCCCCAGCTTATCCTCCGCCCGAGCCACCCTTTCCCGAGCCACCACCGCCCGCGCCTGTGCCTGAACCATCGACTCTCATCCTTGTAGGCTCGGGCCTGATATTCATCGCAGGATTCAGAAAGCGAGTTATAGCCAACCTGGCATAGACCTCCTTTTTTATAACAGGGGCCTGACTATCAAGGCCCCTTTCCTTTAAAATAGTTCAGAAAATTCCGCTTCGTGCCTTGAATAGGCCCTTCTCCCAAGTTCCTTGAGCCTTGTCTCCACGTCCTTGGGCCTCGGAATCGAATTCAGGTCAGGAACCTTTTTGGAGAGTTCATCGATATCCTGGGAAAAGCCGAGTTTTTTGTCGAATTCTCCCATCTTCCGTCCTTCCATTATCCTTCCGATTGCCTTTGAATTTTCATTTTCCATGTCGAGGCTCCTTAGAAACTGCATTATTTCGTCAAGGGAATAATTCTTCCTGAACCGATCGATTTCCTCCTTCACGATTGCAATCTCATCCAACACGTTTTCCCTGAGTTTATGGTACTCCTGCCACTGTTCGTAGAGATTCTTGTAACAGTCAAGGAGCGTGTTAAGGAACTTCCCTTCCCCGAACAGGCCGTGGGGTTCCATCCCTTCTATCAATTTCTTCTTTTCTTTTGAAGTAAGCTGCAAAAAATTCTGGAGAAAGGGAGGGAACTTCAGTGCCAGCATGGCTGAAAACTCTTCTACAAGATCCCTGTCTCCAAGCATGGCATAGATCCTTAAAAGGGCCGGTTTTATCCCTTCCTCGTATAAATTTTTCAGTTCCCCGAGCAGAATGTTGACATTTGCACTGTCATCCTCAATAAGTTTTCTCAGCCTGAAGTACCTTTCTGCAATCTCTTTTTTGATCTGGTAAGCTAGGGCCTTTTCTATATCGTATGACATTCAGGACCTCCCGTTATCTTCTTATTAAGAAGATAAGCAGTCTGAAACAGTCTGAAAAGGTGGAACTAAAGACAGCGGATCATAAACCCGCCTTGGGTTAGAAACAAAATTGGTTCTCTGGCCCCAAAGGTGGATATTAACCGACGTGTAAGGAGATGGTCGGGACGAGAGGATTTGAACCTCCGACCCCAGCGTCCCGAACGCTGTGCTCTACCAGACTGAGCCACGTCCCGACGCTAACCTTATAAACACACAGAACCTGCTTGTCAATTCAATAAAGGATTTTGAAATTTTCAAAGAGCCGTTTCGTTGATACTGCCGCTGTATTCCCGCTGAGGACGTTTTTTTTACATGCCATGCGCCTGCCTCATTTTGCCCATTCCCAAGGCCCTGTTTACCAAAAGTCGCATTTTTTCCCTCCTAACTAACATAAAACTGGCGCATGGCCAGGAGCGGCTTCGCAGACCCATGTCAGGTGCAAGCTACCTTATCGGGCTCTCGTACGTTGCAGCCTTGCCGAGCTCCCTTTCAATGACCAAAAGGCGGTTCAATTTGCAAAGCCTTTCGCCTCTGCATGCCGATCCTGTTTTTATTTGGCGTCCATCCATTGCCACGGTGAAGTCGCCGATTTCCCACAGGGCGTCTTCAATAGAAACGATGGGGTATTTATCGATCCATTCCTCGAGCAGGGCGATGATTTCGTCTGAGGTTTTCTCACCCTTTTCAATTGTTTCCACTATGAGTTCACACGGTTTCTCGTTTGACTTGAGATTTGGTGCGAAGCCGCCTTCGTAGCCCACGGCAGTTGAAAGGCCCTTCTCCTTCAATATCCTTGGTGCGATCACCTCCCTGACGTTGAAGACCGCCTGTAGAACCCCCTTTCCGTTGTAGCGGCTGGGATCCCCGTCCCGGAGTTTAACGGCCTCGCGCTCGCCGGTGGACGCTCCAGAAGGGACAGAGGCGGTCCCGGTGGTCCCATCCTCCAGCATGACAACGGTTTTAACCGTGGGATTGCCCCTGGAATCAAGTATCTCCATGGAATCAATGGATTTTATGGCCCTGCGCATGATTATGCTCCTTTCTTTTTCGGCGGATTGGAATTATCTTGGTGGGTGAAACTGGTTATCCTATTGATACGCTGGTACCGTTCGGTAACAATAGTTTATAACTTGGGCATTGATTTGGTCAAAATAAATAGCCATGGAGACCATGCTATGTGTCAATCGTCTGTTTTTCTCCTGGAAAAGGACGGGGAAAGGGAAATAAAAAGGGACGTGGTTCTCGTTGAGCCCGTGGAGGAAGGTGTAAAGATACAGGGTTTCTTCGAGGCTCCCGAGATAGTTCCTGCAAGAATAAAGACCATTGATCTGTTGAAGCACAGGATCATCCTTGAACCTGTCGGGAAGAAGGGCCGATAGGATGAGATACATAAGCACGAGGGGCGGCATACAGCCTGTCTCTTTCAGTGAAGCGGTAATGATGGGCCTTGCCTCTGACGGAGGCCTTTTACTGCCGGAGGTACTGCCAAGGGTGGACAGGTCCATGATATCTTCATGGGCGGCCCTTGATTACCAGTCCCTTGCCGTGGAGATAATTTCCCTTTTTTCTCACGATATCCCGGCGCAGACCCTGAAGTATCTTGTAGAAAAGTCCTATGCGGGCTTTGATGTGCCAGAGGTGACACCTGTTATCCAAAGGGGCGGTCTCTATATCCTGGAGCTATTTCACGGGCCTACTCTGGCATTCAAGGATGTTGCCCTCCAGTTTCTCGGGAATCTCTTTTCGCATCTCCTGAGTGAGCAGGGCTCATACATGAATATTCTTGGTGCAACTTCCGGGGATACAGGCAGCGCGGCAATCTATGGGGTAAAGGGCAAGAAAAACATTAACATTTTCATCCTCCATCCCCACGGGAGGGTGAGCAGGATGCAGGCCCTCCAGATGACAACAGTTCCCGACAGGAACTGTTTTAACCTATCGATCAAGGGCACCTTCGATGATTGTCAGGCAATAGTCAAGTCTATATTTAATGATCTCGATTTCAAGGAGAGGTACAGGCTCGGGGCAATCAACTCGATAAACTGGGCTCGGGTCCTGGCCCAGGTGGTTTACTACGTTTATGCGGCCTTGAAACTGCGTGCAGGGGGATTGGGAAAAGTCTGCTTTTCCGTACCCACAGGCAACTTTGGCGATATTTTTGCCGGTTTCGTTGCGAAGGCCCTTGTGGGTCCCATTATCCACAGGTTGATACTCGCCACAAACGAGAATAACATACTAACCCGTTTTGTGGTGGAAGGGGTGTACGAGAAGGGGCAGGTGGTCCAGACTATAAGCCCTTCAATGGATATCCAGGTAGCGAGCAACTTTGAAAGGTACCTCTATTACCTGTTCGGGCAGGATGCGGAAAGGGTGAGTGACGCCATGGCCGATTTTGACAGAAGCGGCATCATACGGTTCTCTGCCCATGAGAAGGAGAAGGCTATGTCTGATTTCAGTTCCTACACAATAAACCAGGCGGAAACGGTTGCCACCATCGGTGACTTTTACCGGGAGACCGGTTATGTCTGTGACCCACATACGGCAGTTGGAGTGGCGGCGGCCCGCAGGTTTATGGCTGAAAAGGGTCAGGATAAAGTCCATGTTCCTGTAGTATGTCTTGCAACTGCGCATCCATGCAAGTTTCCGGAAGCGGTTGAAGATGCCACAGGGCAGCCACCCGCGGTACCAGAAAGGATGAGGGGGCTTGAAAAACTTCCCCAGCGTTGCGAGGTCATGCCGGTAGACGAACAAAGGATCAAGTCTTATATTGAGAGCCGCGGCCTTTAGTTCGAAGGGGCCTTTCTTTAATAAACGGGTACCTCTTTCTCAATCTTGCCTCATAGGATTCTGAGCCAACAATGTTTTTTCTTTATCAGGGTAATCGCTTAGAAGACTTGGCAGACAGGCTATCTGACGTACTTTTTGATGCGAAGTCAAGAGGCGGCCTTTTTAGACCATCAACCATACTTGTAAATAATCTCGAGATGGGCCAGTGGCTTCTTAACCGAATAGGGATAGAGAAGGGAGTCTGTGCCAATGTGGACCTATCCCTCCCAGGCACGTACCTCTGGGGGATCGCAGCGAAATCCTTATGTGCGAGTCAGGGGAATGAAACCGTGTTTCCGGGAGACCTCAAGTGGTTGGTCCTCTCGGCCCTCCTGTCCATAAGCGAAGAAAAGCCAGACGGGCCTTTTCTGGATCTGCGTTCATACATGGAACGGAGAGGGAGAAGGGGTCTTTACGATTTGTCCAGGCAGCTTTCTTTTCTCTTTGACAGTTATCTCAATTACCGGATGGATATGCTTGAAGAGTGGCTTGAAACAAAGGATCAGAAGGGTGTGGAAAGGTGGCAGGCCGCCCTTTGGCGGGAGGTAGTCGCAGGCAGCGAGGGGGTCTTCAAGTCGCAGCTCCTCAATGATTTTTTAAAGTCGTTATTAGGTTGCGAGAAAACGACAGGGGGACATGGTTTTCCTCCCGCCGGCCCACTGTTTCTTTTCGGAATAAACCAGCTTCCTCCCATCCATCTTGCCATCTTTTCGGCCCTTGGCAGGACGGAGGACGTCCATCTCTTTTTTCCGAGCCCTTCCATGGAATACTGGGCGGACGCTCCATCCATGAGGCGGGAAAGACGGATCGGGACAGGTGGAGCCTCGCCGGCGGTTTCTATCGATTATTTTTCTTGTGAAACGAACCCGTTGCTCTCTTCAATGGGAAGAACGGGCGCAGAGTTTCTTACCCTGTTGCTTGAAGAGTGCCAGGAAGGTGTCTATCAGGAGGATCTCTTTAGCTCGAGAGATGATACCTCCATGCTTGGGACTATTCAGAATGACCTGCTTAGATGCAGGGCAGGCACCGGGACGAAGCGGAGCGTAGCCCATGACGACCTTTCTGTACAGATCCACTGTTGTCACAGCCCCCTCCGGGAGGTGGAAGTGCTGCATGACCAGCTCCTTTTTCTCTTTGACCATGTAAAGGATCTTTATCCTCACGATGTCGCCGTAATGGCCCCGGACATCTCTAAGTACGCAACATCGATACGCGCAGTATTCGGGACTGCCAGTGACGATAGCACTATACCTTACAGCTTTTGCGACATGCCGCCTGGTGACAGAGAGGCCCCGTCTACTTTTCTGTCACTGATGGACGCCTGCCGTTTCGACCTGACCGCTCCTATGGGCATGGATCTTCTTTCCCTGCCACTTGTAAGCAGACGTTATGAAATGTCAGAGGACGACCTCGAGTTAGCAAGGTACTGGATAGGCAAGAGCGGGGTCCGGAGGGGAACGGACAGCGACGGCAGCTTGCAGAACAGCTGGTTATTCGGCATGAACAGGCTCCTTGCATCCTGCCTGACTTCCGGAGATGCCTGCCTTGGCACAGTCATCCCCCTTGAAGACGCCATTGACGGATCGAGGTCTGAGACCCTTGGACGCCTGTCCCTGTTTGTAAGACGGCTTACGGATTTGCAGTTCCGATTCATGGAGATGAGTCCTGCGTCAGGGCCGGGAGGCACTGTCGATGAATGGCGAAAGCTCTTTTCATACATGGTAAGGTCCTTTTTCCCTGCTGAAGACGGCCCCCTTGGGGACGAAGTAGCAAGGCTCCGCCAAGACTTGTGCGAAATCCTGGACAGGCTGAATGAGGCAGGAATCAGAAGGGTCGATTCCGATCTTATGTCCGAAATAGTTGAAGGGGAATTTTCAAATTCCGCAATGGGCTATTCCTTTCCCATGGGAGAGGTGGTTTTTTCAAGCCTTGTGCCTATGAGAAACATACCCTTCCGGGTGGTATGCCTTCTCGGCATGAACGATTCCGATTTTCCCAGGCCCTGCAATCCCCCCTCTTATGACCTGATTTCACGCAATCCGAGATCCGGCGACAGGCGTCCGCTTGACGAGGACAGGTACCTGTTCCTGACCATCCTCATATCCGCCATGCAGTACCTCTATATAAGCTATACTGGCAGGAGCCAGAGGGATGCCAATGAAAGCCCGCCATCGTGCCTTGTGACTGAATTAATGGAATACCTTGATCAGGGTTTCCAGATAGATGGCGCAGGTTCTGTTTTGGACCACGTGGTTACGCACCACCCCCTCCAGCCTTTCAGCCCGAGGTATGCAAAACGGGATGAACGAGGTCTCTTCACATACAAACGGTCCTGGTTTTCTGCCAGAGAGCGCATGGATGACGAGCCCCCGTTCTGGCCCCTCGGTTTCAGTATCGGGGACAGCCAAGGTCACAGCCGCGGGAAGGAGCAAGAGGTTGATATAAACGATCTTGCGAGCTTCTTTAGTAACCCGGCAAGATACCTGCTGCGAAACGGACTTGAAATAGATCTTTACCCCTCAGACCTGGTATTAAGGGGCTGTGAACCTGTAGAAATTGAGGATGAATGTGAAAATGCCTTCTGGTCAGGGATAACAGAGGCTGCCCTTTCCCACGGAGATTTATCCTCGCGGGATCTTGCAGAGATAAAGAGGAGGCTGAGTGGTCTCGGCCTGCTTCCTCACAAATACCTCGGGGAAGTGGCCTGGAGGGACCTTATGGAGAAATACGAGTCGTGGTACTATCACTTTTCTTCCCTGAAAGAAAGGCTTGTGGGTCCTGATGTGCAGGATAGGCCCGTTTACGGCCCAGGAGGCATTAAGGGCAGTCTCGAGGTCGACCGTGATGGTGAGGGCCTCTTAATACTGTCTACAGGAAAGCCTTATGCCTCTCTCCTTGTTAAGACGTGGCTCAAGCACCTTCTTCTTTGTGCTTCAAAAGAGGACGGGGAGAAAATAAGGAGCCGCGAGTTGTTTCGTGACGGGGCAAGGCCCATTGAGTTCAAGGGCTGCCGCCGGGAAAAGGCCATGGACATACTCAAAAGGCTACTGTTTCTTTACGAGAAGGGCAAAAAGGAGCCTCTTAGCCTCTTTGCATCTCAGTCCTACGCCCTTTGTAGGAGGCTTTATCCCTTGAGGGGGAATGCCGGCAGCCTATCCCAGGCGCTGAGAAAGGCGGAAAAGGAATTTGGATATTGGAACGAGCCGGAACGGATGCGGGATCCATGGACGGGTCTCATCCTGAGGGGCAGGAAGAAGGAGTTACTGTACTATGGATTCGTAGAGGCCTCTGTAAATGTGTTTCAGCCCATGCTTGAAAGGATGGACCGGAGGCCTTAATGGAGTTTTCCTCCCTTGATCCCATTCGCCTGGACCTTTCAGGGCGCATACTCATTGAGGCAAGTGCCGGAACAGGCAAAACCCACACCATTACCAGCCTGTTTCTCCGCCTTGTGCTAGAAAAGGGCATGGATACAGATGGCGTACTGTGCGTTACCTTTACAAGGGCGGCTGCTCGGGAATTGAGAGAAAAGATACGCCGACGCATAATGGTTGCCATAGAGATGCTCAAGGGTTCGGGCACTGGTAGGGTCGGGGAGGACAGGTTTTTGTCACATCTACTGCAAGTGCTCAGTGCTAAGGGGCGTGACACGGCTCGGATAGAGAGGTGTCTGAAGGCAGCCCTTTTTTCAATGGATCAGGCATCCATATTTACCATCCACGGTTTTTGTCAGCGCATGCTGTCTGAATTTGCCTTTGAAACCGGTATGCCCTTTGGCTTTGAGCTTGATATATCCAGGGACGAAACAATACGCCTTGGCCTGGAAAGGTTTTTCAGGACCAGGCTTTCCTCGCTAACGCCGGACGTTCTTGAATGTATCAGGAGGCTTGTTTCACCACATGCTGGAAAGGGCCTCATGGAATCTGTCCAGGGGCTTCTGTCGGCCCTTCAAAGCGTGCCTGATGCCATGTTTCCGCGAGTTTGTCCTTTTCGGGAAGTTTTGGTGTCCAAGAGAAGGCTCGACGAGTCCATAGATGCCTTATATTTCAGGTGGCAAAGGGACGGGGATTCTCTTTGCAAGGATATAGAGGAAGATTTGTCAGTGCGGGCTGATGGATTGGCTGCTTTTCTCGAAAAGAAGGGCATTTTCACCAGTAAGGCCATGGGACATCTCAAGACCTATTTTAAAAAACGCATTAAGCAGTGGATTGCAAAGGACAGGAAAAAAATTGAGGGGTTTCTATGGAATCGTTCATACGTGAGCGGGGCCTGTTCAGGCCTGAAAGATGTTGAGCTCCTGTTTGACATGGAGCCCTATTCCCTTTTTTCAAGGATATACCAAAGCCTCCTCGATCTCAAAACGTGCAATGAGGAAAAAAAACGAAAGAGAAGGCAGTTCGAGTCCATCCTTGGGCAATGGGCCGAGACCTGCCCGTCGCCAGATGGCATGCGGCATGATTTAATCAGCAAGGTGCTCTCGCTACGGGCCAAGGCCCTTGAGTTTGACGAGACCCTCTTTTATGCCTTTCTATACACTCTTAACAGAGATGTCCAGGAGTATTGTTCCATTTACCGGCAGGAAAGACGCCTGTTGTCCTATGACGACATGCTGAGGCTTCTGCGCGACGCCCTGAAGGGGCCGGTGGGAACGCGTCTAAATGGCCTTATAGGCCAAAGATATAATGCGGTGATGATTGACGAGTTCCAGGATACGGACCCTGTTCAGTGGGAGATATTTTCAACACTCTTTCCAGTGGACAGCGCCGTTCCCCTGATCCTCATAGGAGATCCAAAGCAGGCCATATACTCCTTCCGGGGCGGAGACATCTTCACGTATCTCAAGGCCAGGAGGACGGTGGATGAAGGCAAAAGGTACTATCTTGACACCAACTGGAGGTCGGTTTCAGGGTATGTTCGGGCCCTTAACGGCCTTTTCCGCCAAGGGCGGGCCAGCCCGTTTTTCATGGAAGAGCTTTCCTACATGGAGGTGAAGCCTCGAAAAGAGGACAATTCATGGCTCGTTGTAAAGGGCGGTGAGGGACTTGGCAGAGGCGAAAACTCCCTGTTTTTTCTCGCGGCTGAGGGGGACAGGGAGCGTCTTCCATATTGCCGGGCCGTCTCAAGACAGATAAAGGCCCTTCTCGTTCTTTCAGGGGAAAAGCGGGCATGGATAGAGGATTTACAGGGAAAGCGCGGGATAGAGCCCGCAGATATTGCTATCCTGGTCAGGGATTTTGTGGAAGCTGGGAAGATACAAAGGGCCCTTCGCGATCATGGAATTCAGAGCATATTTCAGAGCAGAAGCAGCGTTTTCGAATCCAAGGAAGCAAGGGAGCTTCTTCTCGTCTTGAGGGCGGTCTCAAACCCGAGAGACGTTAAAGGCGTAATGACAGGGCTCTCAACAGTGATGCTCGGTTGGGATGCCCCGGCCATACACAGGTGTCTCAATGACGATGTCCGGTGGAATGAGGTATCCGGGCTTTTCGAGGACCTGCGGTCCACGTGGCTGTCCAAGGGAGTACTCGCGTGCTTTTTCAAGATGCTAAAGTCGTTCGATATCCCTGCCAGGCTGCTATCCCTGCCAGACGGTGAAAGGAGGTTGACGAACCTTCGTCAGCTATCAGAGGCCCTTTCTGTCCGGGAAACAGAACACCAGAGCCGTATGGATGCCCTTCTGTCCTGGTTCAGGGAAAAAACGGATTCAGGCACCGCTGGTTCCGAAGACGACATGTTGAGGCTTGAGACAGACGAAAACTCAGTAAAGGTATTTACCTATCACAGGAGCAAGGGACTGGAGTTTCCAGTGCTTTTCCTGCCTTTTCTTGGCGGGATTACCGGCCGGAGAGAGGAGTTTCTGAAAAAGGTCTACTCATTTGATGACGAGGCGTATGTAATGTTCCAATCAGACCTAACGAGGGACGTTCACCTCGAGAGGCAGTGGGAACTCCAGAACAGATCGGAAGCAGCAAGGCTCATATACGTGGCCCTTACCAGGGCCAAGTACCGCTGCTACGTTGGCTTTGAAGGGCTGAAACACCCTTGGGACAGTCTTTTCTTAGAGATGGCCGGTGTGGATACAAAGGCAATGGAAGGCGAAGATATTCTGCTGCCCATGCTTCAAAAACTTTCAGAGGAGGTCTCCGGAAGCGAGGTGATTGCTACATGCCTGGACGGTCTTGACCCGCTCCTGTCCGGAAAGGAGCAGCCAGCGGTTTATGCCGGAGAAGCAGCCGTTTTGAAACCTTCAAGAAGGCCCGTTGCCCCCCAGGTTTTTACGGTCTCGAGTTTTTCTGGCCTTTCGAGACACGACCACCAGGATGGGGTTTTATCCCTTGAATACGGGGCCGAGAAACACTCACTGGAACGACGAGACATCTTTTCCTTTCCCCGTGGTCCTGCAATGGGCAGTTTTCTTCATGAGGTTCTTGAGAAAATAGACTTCAAGGGGGAACGGGATGATTTTTCCCCGGTAATCAGGCAGTGCATGGAAAGGTGGAGCGTGGATTCCGCCTGGATGGACGTGGTGGCGGAAATGTTGCAAAATGTACTTTGCGCACAGATACATCCTGGCCTGAGACTCAGGGATATAGGGGAAAATTGCGAAAGAAGGGAAATGGATTTCAGGTGGTCATTCAACGGGGACGAGGATTTCAGAAAGGTGGTGAAGAGGCTCTTCCCGGACGTTCGCCAGGGGATTATTACTGGTTTTATAGATCTGTTCTTTGAATGGAACGGAAGGCTTTTTGTAGCTGATTACAAGAGCAACTGGCTTGGTGATCTTATCGAAGACTACAGGGCCGAATCCCTTAAAAGGGAAATGGAGTCGAATGGTTACTTCTTGCAGGCAGGCATCTACGCAAGGGCAGTAAGCCTGTTTGCCCGGCGTCTTCTTCCCGGGTACAGTTTTAGGGACCGTTTTGGCGGTGTATTTTTCCTTTTTCTGAGGGGAATCCGGAAGGAGAGCGGAGAAAGGACCGGCGTCTACTACATTAGCCCGGATGAACTATCGGAGAGGATGGCGTGGGTGCGTTCATAGATTCTTCCCGCGATTTTGTGGGCATTCTCGAGAAAAAGGTGGAGGAAGGCATCATCCGCGCCATTGATCTCGAGATCGTGCGGTTCTTTCTCAGGCTTGATCCTGCTCTTGCCCCATTGCAGCTTGCCGTGGTCCTGCTGGTAAGCAAGGCAATAGGTGAGTCGCATTCCTGCATAGACCTCGACCATGTGGATCTTGAGGGCCTCGAGGAGCTATCACCATTTTTTTTTGACAGGAATCGTCTTGTTGCCGGGCTTCTTGAGTCGCCGTTGTTGGCGGGTTCCAGCGGCGCGTCGGGGGCGCTTGTCATGGAGGGGGAAAAACGGGTCTATTTCAGGAAGTATCATGCCTACGAATCCCGTTTGGCCTCAAGGATCAGGAAGATGGCCCTAGGGCCGGACCATGTGCCGGATATCAAAAAGGCTTCAAGAATACTGAGAAGGCTACTTCCCTCCTCACCGACTAAGCCCGACTGGCAGAAGGTCGCCTGCGCCACGGCCCTTTTGCGACGATTTTGCGTAGTTACAGGAGGGCCGGGAACTGGAAAGACCAGGACCACGGCGGCCATGGTGGCGCTGCTTATGGAGTGCTTGCGGGAAAGGCCCGTGAGGATTGCCCTGTGCGCCCCCACAGGCAAGGCTGCGGCGCGTCTTGCAGAGTCTGTGAAGGAAACCATTGCGCGGATGGATATGCCGGAAGGTCTCAGGATGCGTTTCCCTGTCAAGGCCCACACCATTCACAGGCTGCTTGGGGCCGCCAGAATGCCAGGACGGTTCAGGTTTGGCTCAACAAACAGGCTACCCTTTGACGTGGTAATTGTGGACGAGGCATCAATGGTGGATCTTCCTCTCATGGTCCGCCTGGTAAGCGCCATGGGAGACCTGTCAAGGCTGGTGCTCCTTGGAGACAAGGATCAGCTTTCCTCCGTGGAGGCGGGAAACGTTCTTGCCGACATCTGCCATGCTGGTAGCCATTCCTCCTATTCAGCACCTTTTTTAAAGGCGGTTTCGGCCATGACGGGGGATGTTGCGCCATCAGCAGGGGATGGCCAGGCCAAGGGGATCGCAGGGACGGATGACGGTCGAGAGCCATCCATACGGGACTGTGTTGTCAACCTGGTTCACGCCTTCAGGTTTGAAGAGGGCGGCACGATAGCAGAATTCGCCTCTGCCGTCAGAGATGGGGATGCAGACAGGGCCATTGAGCTTCTTGAGCGCCGGGGCACGGGGGATTTGAAGTTCCTTCCCGCTGCCGGAGCTCTCAAGGCCGAGCTGATCAAAGTTGTTGAGAGGAATTATTTGCCTTTCTGCCTTCAGAAAGACCCCGCAAGGTGCCTCATGGGGATGGAAGATTTCAGGATCCTTTGCGCTGTAAAAGAGGGGCCAAGGGGGGTGCGCAACATAAATAAAATGGCCAGGGCCGCCTTGTACGACATGGGCCTGAAGGCTGCAACCATGACGGTTTTCAGGGGCATGCCCATTATCCTAAACAAAAATAGCCATGCCTTGGGCCTTTACAATGGCGATACAGGCATAGTTTGGCACCATAACAAAAAGAGATTCTACGGCCTTTTCCCGGGAGAGGATGGATTGAGGGCCTTTGGCCTGTCACGGCTTCCCGATTTCCAGGAATCCTTCTCCATAACCGTACACAAGAGCCAGGGCTCGGAGTACGAGCGGTGCCTTGTTATTTTACCCAATGCTCCTTCACCAATACTTTCACGGCAGCTTTTGTATACGGCCGTTACGAGGGCCAGAAAACGCATAGTGATCTGTGCTCGTCCTGAAACAGTGCGTTTTTGTATAAATCATCCTGTGCGGCGTTTTTCAGGTCTGACCTCCAAGCTCTTGCAAGGGTAACACCCATTTATGTCACGCGCTCAGGCTTTCCGCCTCTTCAACGGCCCTGATATCCACCTGGTATCCTGATACGAATTGGTCGAGCTCCTTGGACGTTTGAAGCACCTCCTGGTGGGCGGATACTATTTGCGTGGCGACTGAGGAGAGTTTTTCCGCCTGCCCGTGAAGTTCGTTTGCGGAAGCGTTAAGCGTTGAAACGCGGCTTCCTGCAATCTCAAGGGATTCGTTAATGTCGGTTATGGTGTTGTTTTGTTCCTCGGTAGCGGCAGCGGCTGTATTTGACAGGCTTGATGCCTCGCTTATTACGCCAGTTATACTCTCAACGGCCTGAACAGAGGCTCGTGTGTCTCTTTGGATGGTCTGGATCATGCCGGTTATTTCGTCGGTTGCCTCCCCGGTCTGCTTGGCCAGCTCTTTGACCTCGTTTGCCACAACGGCAAAACCCTTGCCGGCCTCGCCGGCCCTTGCGGCCTCAATGGTGGCGTTGAGGGCGAGAAGATTAGTCTGCTCCGATATCCTCTTGATCACCTCAATGATGTCACTTATCTTGTTTGAGCTCTTTTCAAGACTATGGATTATACGGGTGGTGCTGTCGGCCCTTTGCCTGGCCTCGTTCGCGATTTCAGCCGTTTTTACAACGTTCTCGCTAATTGTAGAGGCAGAATCCTGGAGTATGCCGGTCGCCTCTTGTATTGTTGATAGGGCCGCGCTGACCTGGCCGATTTCGTCGGTTACAGACCCCGCAACCTGGTTCAGAGTCGATGATTCCTGCTGAAGGGATTCGGTTACAGATTCTAAGCTCGACGCGCCTTTCATGAGGGTCTTCATGTCTTTCTTTACGTGCCAGCAGAATTTTCCCGTCCCGGCCATGACCTTGTTGGCCATCTTGTGAAGAAGTCCAAGCTCATCTTCAGCCTGGTAGACAGAAGCTGCCAAGAATTTTCCATCGGAAAGCTCCTGCATGTAGTCTATTAGCCAGAAAAGGGGTCTTGTTATGAACCCTATAGAGATGTTTGTAATAAGGGCAGAGATGACGGCGATTGCGGCAAAGCCAGCTGCAAGCTTCCAGATGGAGGAATAAAGGGCGTGCCAGTTTTTACTGTTGTCGAGCATGACTGCAACAGTGGCCTTGCCTTTGTTCCCGTAAAATGAAAGAGGTATCAGGGACAGGGCCTTTTCCCCGGTAGTTGAAACAGTCATGACCGTGTCCGAGCGTTCAATGAGTCTGCCAAGGCCGGGATAGCCGGTGTCAAAGTCTTTGGTGCTTCCACCCATGACAAGGCCGTCCGTGCCTTTTTCTTTGATTCCGAGGGATTCAGCAAGCGCCTTTGGAATGAACCAGGCTATGGAGATATCCCGGGATTCTCCCTTGAGCTTGGAAAAGACCTGCATCATGGGGATATTGAACTCAATGACCCCTGAAAACATTCCATTATACACCACAGGGGCGACGCACCTGAGGAACAGCCCTCCCGGCCCTGGTTCTATCCCAGATACGGGTTTTCTCGAGGCAATGGCCCTGACGAGCATTGGCCGCTTCTGCAAGGGGTTGGAGCCCGGCCTGATCTTGGGGTTTGAAGAGAAGATTACGTTTCCCTTTGAGTCGTAAACCGTAAAGAAGCCAGAAAGTTCCCTTGAACCAGAAAGGGTCCTAAGCACGGGTTCGATGGAAGTCTTTAAAAGGGACTTGTCCTTAAGCGCCACGGCGAACTCGAAATTGTTAAGGTTCGATAGGCTTCCCACAAGCACCTTGCCAGGTGCGCTGGCGTCCTCGAGTTCCACGGGCAGCCTCGCACCTAGTACCTTTATCTCCTTTGCGAGCCTGGTTTTTTCCTCGCTAAGAAGGGTATGGTGAAGGATTAATGAAAGGACTATGGAGAATATGGCAAGTACGGAGATGAAGGGTAGGATTATCTTGGTCCGGCAAGAAAGGTTCCTGACAGCTTTGAAAATGGACATTTTTCCGTTCCTGTTTCCTGACTTTTACGCCCTGCCGCTTAAATGGCTTCGGGGACCGCCGGGGCCGCTGCCCTGCAATCCCCGTCACGGGCAATCTATTTGACTGGGAAGGCAACGCTTATGGCGCCTCGAAGCTGCCCCAGCTTGTATCCTTCTTTTTTGTGGCCGGAAATGTCCATGGCGCCCTTTGGTTCTCCATGGCATTTCATGCAAGCCTGCCTGATGTAAATAGGTTTAAGGTACCGGTAACGTCCATTTTCAATAGCGCCGTAACCCTTACCCATGGGATAGTCCGGGTTTTCAAACATTTTAAGCACCTTCTTTTCAAAGGCGTCCGGCTGGTTGTAGGCGTTTCTGTATTTGAATGTGGTCTGCTTTATGGCAATATCCGTCCTTGCCTTCAGTATCTGTCCGGTCTCTCTCCCAAATACCGCTGGGATGTACATCTTGAATCCCTTACCTTTCTGATTGATGCGGGCCTGGTTCATCGCAACGCTCATCTTCGCCGCATCTATGACCTGCCTCAGTACCTTTTGAACCGCTGGGTCAAGCTCTCTCAGGTCCTTTCCGGTCATTTTTTTGAAGCTTTCGAGCATCTGTTTTTCAACGTACTCGGGAGTAAAACCCTTGTTCCCCTTGTTTGGGTCGTTTATTAGGTCCTGGTGCTTGGCCACAACGCCTCTTCCCGCAATTATCATGGTTGCCGTATAGCTTGCGATTTCAGCCGCCTTGTCTTTCGGGATGGGGGCAGAAAGTGCCCCGGAAGCGATAAAACAGGTGGACAGAAGAAATACAAGTGAAAAGAACAGGCAATATCTCGTCATGAAAAGGCCTCCTTGGCTGTTTTAATTCCTCTATTTCTGAATTTCGGAATATCCCATGATTTTCTAAAGGGATTTTTTTAAATTTTATATGTTTTGACAATAGCGATTCCCCTTCCTACACTGTTCATGACTACTTATCTCAATATCTTGGCAGGGTCATGGACAATTTGAAGGAAACCCCTAACTCTATCTTGGACAGGATAGGCGCTCTCATACGTCCGTATGCAAAAAGGGTCATTGCTGCGGTGGTGTTCAGCCTGTTTGTATCTGGCCTGAATGGTGCGATTGCCTGGCTTGTAAAGCCGGCCATGGACTACATCTTTGTAGAAAAGAGGTACGGCTACATAATATACCTGCCTATAGGCCTCCTTTTTCTGTACCTTTTGAGGGGAGGGGCCAGTTTCCTTCAGTCATATCTGATGCGCACTGCTGGGTTCCAGCTCGTAAGGGATCTCAGAAACAGGTTTTACGATAGCATGGTAAATCTTCCCGTGTCGGTTATTTGCAGGCAGACGAGTGGGGATATGGTTTCCCGGCTGATGAACGATATTGGGATACTGAGCGCCATATTATCGGACAGTTTCCGTACATTCCTGGTACAGATACCCTCCATAGTGGTCCTGATAGGCGTAGCCCTTTACAGGAGGTGGGACCTGGCCATATTGAGCCTGGTGCTTTTTCCATTCATTGGCTACGGCACAAGGCTCCTCAGCAAGTATGTGAAGAAACGGAGGAAGAAGGTTCAGCGCTTCCTCGCGTTGCTTACTCACAGGATGAATGAAACCGTGGCGGGCATAAAGGTAATAAAAGTCTTTGGCATGGAAAGGGCCAAGGTGGCCCAGTTCAAGAAGGAAAATCACAATGCCTACCGCCAGTTTGCAAGGGTAGTGAGGCTGAAGGAGGGGACCAAATACCTCATCGACGTTTGTTCAGGGATCTCGGTCGCCATCATTCTAGGCTATGGAGCCACCCTTGTTGTAAAAGGGGCCATGACCTCTGGCGACTTTTTTTCAGTACTGACCGCCATTGTCATGGCTTTTACTCCCCTAAAGAAGCTTGGCCGCGCCTATTCCACCCTGCAGGAATCCGTGGGGGTGCTTGAGCGGGTGGACAGCTTCCTGGACCTCGAGCCTGAAAGGACCGGCGGGAAAAAGGTAAAGGGACTTTTTTCAGCCATTGATTTCAGGAACGTATCCTTTTCATACGGTGACAAGGAACTCGTGCTCGATGGTGTGACCCTTACTATACCCATGGGAAAAGTGACAGCCGTGGTTGGACCAAGCGGGTCCGGAAAGTCTACTCTGGTGGATCTCATTCCGCAGTTCATCTCCCCCACAGAGGGCAGGGTTGAGTGGGACGGCGAGGATATGGAAACCCTGGATCTTAAATCCTTGAGGCAGAATATAGCAGTGGTAAGCCAGGACGTTGTACTCTTTTCCGACACCATCAGGGAGAATATCGCGGCAGGCAGGCCAGATGCAACCGATGAAGAGATTATCAAGGCGGCCACGCTTGCCCATGCCCACGAGTTCATCTCCAGGCTTCCACAGGGTTATGACACGGTACTTGACGAAAGGGGCCTAAACCTGTCCGGTGGCGAGCGTCAGAGAATCGCCTTCGCAAGGGCACTGTTAAAGGATGCCCCTGTGCTCATACTCGATGAGGCCACGAGCGCTCTTGATACAGTGTCTGAGCAGGCGGTTCAGGATGCCCTCAAAAATGCCATGAAAAACAGGACCACCATAATAGTGGCCCACAGGCTTTCTACCATAAAAGACGCGGATACCATCGTGGTCATGGACAACGGAAGGGTCATGGGTATTGGTGCTCACAAGGAACTACTGCACGATTCACGGCTTTATCAGGAGCTTTATTGCAGTTACGGGAATGGATAGATGGCCCAGGAATGGCTTAATATAACAACGGACGTGGAGCTGCTGGTTCTCCTTGGCACGGCCAATACCATGCCGATCGTGGCCTATCATATATCCGGGGACAGGTTTTCCACGCCCATAGACCTGGGAGTGAGGTTTCTTGATGGAAGGCCGCTTCTTGGTTCCCACAAGACGTGGAGAGGCGTGTTTTCGAGCGTTCTTGGCACATGGATTGCTTCATTATTTTTCCATGTGGATCAAACCAACGCAGTTTTGCTCGCTCTGTGGTCCATGTTGGGAGACATGATTGCAAGCTTTATAAAAAGACGCCTCGGCCTTGAAAGTGGTGCAAAATGCACCGGAATCGATCAGGTCATAGAGTCTTTCCTACCACTCGTTGTTCTTTATACATCCCTATGTATAACCTTGATAGACTGCGTTTTTATCACGTTTTTGTTCGTATTGTTTGAGGTGTTTTTTTCCCCTTTTCTTTACAAGATAGGCTTCAGGAAGAACCCGTATTGACATGGCAGAACTAAAGGCAGACTTTCACATTCATACCAGCGAGGACCCAAAGGACTTCATCAGGTATAGCGCCACGGAACTGATTGACATGGCCCATGGGCTTGGTTACAAGGTCCTTTCCATAACGAACCATGAACACTGTACCTGGAGTCCCTATCTCAGGGACTATGCAAGGGAGAGGGGAATAGTGCTCATTCCCGGTATGGAGGCCACGATACAGGGAAAGCACGTGCTGCTGCTGAACTTTTCTTTTGACAAGCTGAGCATCGGTTCGATAAGGGATCTATCATCCATCACAAGGGAGGAGGGGCTTGTCATAGCGCCGCATCCTTATTATCCCAGCCCGGTAGCTCTTGGTAAACATTTTACCAGAAACATCCGTTTGTTTGACGCGGCAGAGTGGTCCCATTTTTTTTGCAAGAAAATAAACTTCAACAGACCCATGGAGCGCGTTGCCGTTGCAGCGGGCCTTCCCATTGTGGGAACGTCAGATGCCCACCAGCGCCGCCAGTTTCATACCACCTATTCCTTGGTTGAGGCCGAGCCCCATGTCCGTTCCGTAATCGAGGCAATAAAAAAGGGAAGGGTGCGGGTCAAGACCGCCCCCTTGCCCCTGATGGAGCTTTTGAGGATAAATACAACCATGCTGTTCAGGAATCTCATTTACAAAAACCTCGGAATCTTCGTGGGCAAGTCATGCCAGAAACATGGTGGACGCCCAACTGCCAAGCCGTCCTGATTTTCAAGTCCCTTCTCTGTTCCTGGCCATGCGGTATACGAATTAAAAATGCCCTGCCGAATGTATTTAAGTGGGATCAGCTGTCTGTCGGCACAGGCACTGCTATTGCGGTACGGGATTGTCGGTGATTGGCGGGGCGTGGGCTACGTTCCGGGGCTGAAGTATGTAGAAGTGACGTAATGGAATATGCCGGAAGGAAGTGGTGGCGGTGCAGGGACTTGAACCCCGGACTCTGCGGATATGAGCCGCATGCTCTGACCAGCTGAGCTACACCGCCGTTTCGCAGGTACTCTATTAACCATTTTTCACGGGGTGTCAAGATTTTCTTTGACAGGCGGCGGACTTCCATGACAGCAGGGCCTTACTATTTACCACGTCTGTTCTTGCCATATCTTCTTGAATTTTCAGGCGTGGACTGATAAAGATAATCCATGGTTAACTCTTTACAGGGCCATGGCATGGCATGGGAGGTGAGATAATGCAGAAAACCATAACTGTGGCGGTTCCCACAGGGGTTTGGGTGGTAACGGTACGTGCAGGCGAAAAGGTAAACGGTATGACGGCTGCATGGGCAACCCAAGTTTCTTTCAAACCGAGGCTTGTGGCAGTGGCCATCGCACCCTCAAGATTTACCCATTCCCTTATTAAGGAATCCGGATATTTTTGCCTGAATCTCCTTTCCAAGGACCAGATAGAACTTGCCAACCACTTTGGTTTTAAAAGCGGTAGAAAAACGGATAAGTTCAAGGGAGTGGATTATGAAAATGCGCCAAAGGGCTCACCCATTCTCAAGGAGGCGGCGGCATACGTTGAGTGCGAATTAAGGGACACGTTCACCACTGGCGACCATGACCTTTTCGTGGGCGAGGTCCTTGATGCGGCGGAGCTCAGGCCAGGTGCAGAGCCTCTGATTTTCAGATGGGAAGACTTTTTTGGCAAGAAATAACCAATTAAAAAGGGCAGGCTTAATGGCAGGGAAAACAGATAATGCGAAAGGGGAGGCTGGCGCCATTACAGGGCCGGCAGGCGGCAGCGGACAAGAACCTGAAAAGGACAAGATGGACGAGCTATTGTCCGACGTTCCGGAATGGCTCAGGGGGCCTGTCAAACAATACTACAGGCAGGCCATGGCGGCAGTGGCGCTTCTAGTTTTGGCCGTGAGCCTATGGAGCGGATACTCTTACTATTCGAAGAGCCAAGAGGCCGCTGCTTCATTCCAGCTTGGCATTGCAATGGCCACAAATACCATGGACAGGAAGATAGAGGAACTCAAAAAGATCCAGGGTAAATTCTCTCATACGAGCGCTGCAAGGATTGCGGGCCTCCTCATTGGGCAGGTATACCTGCAGAAGCATGCCTGGAATGCGGCCCATGATGCCTTCAAGAAGGCAGAAAGGGATTTCAGCGGCATTATGGCCGATACGGCCGCAATGGGCCAGGGGTACAGCCTCGAGGAAGAGAAACAGCTCGATGCCGCGCTGTCGGAATTTCAGAAGGTGGCGAAGAGGGGAAAGGGTATGGAGGCTGTGGCCACCATGGACGAGGCGAGGATATATCAGGAGCTTGGCAGGAAGAAGGAGGCTGTGGACGCCTACAACAGGTACCTTGACATTGAGCCTATGTCGCCGCTTCTTGATTTCATTAGGTTCCAGGTGATAAATCTTTCGAGTTGAGCTTCCAATCTGTGCAGCTTCCTCCCCGGATATTCCTTGGCTGAAGATATCGATGCTACACTTGTAATCTACCCACCGGTAGAGTGGGGTGGACTTTTCCAGCGCCCGCATCATCTGTCCATTGGGCTTTCAAGGTATTTCAGGTCTGTTTTTTATCTTCAGCCCGCTGGCCTGAGAAATCCGGGTATGGAGGATATAAGGAGGGTGCGGGGTTTTTTTTCGGCAAGTCGCGGTTCTTTTTCTTCGAGGATTCCCGAAAATCTCAAGGTGAAAACCTTGCCATTTTTGCCGTTCCATGGCTTCGCCCTGTCAGAAATGTTCAACGCCGCAGTGATAGACAGGTTTTTTGCCGTGCTTAAAATGGATGGACAAACCCCCGTGGTATTCTGGGTGGCCTCACCGGCCCCTTTTCTCAAAAGGACGTGCGCCTATTCTGGTAAAATGCCCATAGTTTTTGACTGGATGGATGACTATTCGCTTTTTGAGCACCTCCCCCACAGGGTTGTCTCTATGCAGTTTGATCTCCTCGAGCGGGCCGGCATGGTATTCGCTTCATCTACGCAGCTTCTTGCCACCGCCCGTTCAAAGGGGGCGGCGAAGGCTTTTCTGCTTCCTAACGGGGTCTATCCTGACCACTGGAACTCGGGAAGACGGGGCGGACTAAGAGACCTTATGGGAGAATCTTCAAATATTCTCGGTTACTTTGGCACCATATCGCATTGGATAGACAGGGATCTTGTGGAAAATGTAGCGGCAAGGTGTCCTGAACTATCGCTGGTCTTTATAGGGCCAAGGGCCGACAAGGGGTTGCTCGACAAGGTATTTTCCCTTAGAAACTGTTTCCATATTGACAAAACAGAATATTCCAAGCTGCCGGTTCTCGCCGGTGATTTCGATGTATGCTGGATTCCTTTTCGCAAATGCAATGCCACGGATACCATTAACCCTGTGAAGGTTTACGAATACCTCGCAATGGGAAAGCCGGTTGTGGCACCTCCTTTGAAAGACCTGCGCGGCCTTGGCGACGTAGTGTACCTTGCTGAAGGCCTTGACGATTGGCTCCGTGCCATTGAAAAGGGCATGGATGAGAGGGGAGTCTCTGGGCTCGTGGAACAGCGCAAGAGGGCCGCCGGGGAATATAGCTGGGAGGGGATAGCGGATAGGGCAGCTGCCTTGCTGCGAGACAGTGGTCTGGTATGACTAACGGGGAGGCAATGAGGAAGCGGATTGTTGTGACAGTTGGCACGAGGCCGGAGGTGGTTAAAATGGCGCCTCTGGTTCACTGCCTGAAGGAAAGGGATGAATTCGAGACTATTCTTGTATCTACTGCCCAGCACAGGCAGATGCTGGATCAGACGCTAGAGGTTTTCGGCCTGGCACCGGAACATGATCTGAACATCATGCAGCCGGGCCAGAGCCTGTGTTCATCAACGGCTAAGGCCCTCGAAGGCATGGGAGGGCTCCTTGAAACCCTTTCTCCCCATCTTCTGCTTGTGCAGGGGGATACCAATACCGTACTTGCGGCCTCTCTGGCGGCCCATTATAACAAGGTTCCGGTTGGACACGTGGAGGCGGGCCTGAGGACAGATGATCCTTACCTGCCCTTTCCTGAAGAGATGAACAGGAGGCTTACCTCGAGACTGTGCGCCATGCACTTTGCCCCTACGAAGAGGGCCGTGGATAACCTGTTGGTGGAGGGGATAGGGCGTGAGTTGGTATTTCTGACCGGGAACACGGTCATAGACGCACTATTTTGGACCCAGGATCATTATCCGGACGTGCTTCCGGAATGTGCGACTATGTGCCTCGAAAGGGGTAACAGGTTCATACTGGTAACCGCGCACAGGAGGGAGAGCCTCGAGGGAAGCATAATTGGCATAATGGAGGCACTTAAAGAGATAGTGAGTGCGTTTAAGGACGTTGAGATTATCTATCCGGTTCATCTTAATCCCCAGGTGCAGGATGCCGCCTATTCCATTCTTTCCGGCCTTGACAGGGTGCACTTGATCGAGCCAGTGCCGTATCCCGAGATGGTTAATCTAATGGCTCGGTGCCACGTCGTATTGACTGATTCAGGGGGAATCCAGGAAGAGGCGCCCACGTTTGGAAAGCCCGTGCTTGTGTTGCGCAAGGTAACGGAAAGGCCGGAGGCTGTGGAGGCGGGGGCGGCGAGACTTGTAGGCGTGGAGCCTGAAGGGATAGTGAAAGAGACATCCCGCCTTCTGTCTTCCGCGGAGGAGTACCGCCGGATGGCAAGGCCGGCAAATCCTTTCGGTGACGGAATGGCGAGTCAGAGGATATTGGAGGCCATACTCGAAAGGTTTCGTGAGACGTAAATGGATAGGTTTTCACCCGGTATAATCCATCTGCTTATGGCCCCTCCTTACCTGCTCCGCCTTTTATCTTTCTGCATGACTGAATCAGTTTCCAGCCCCTTGAGCTGTAAATTGCCTCAAGTTCTGCCCGAAGTCTTTGGACCTCGCCGCTCAGCTCGTTAAGGCGCTGTTCCTGTTCCTTTCTTTCCCGGTGGATGCCTTCCCATGCCTGCGCCAGTTGCTGGTTGAGGGTGTGCAGCCAATAGCCCTGTCTCTGGCCCTCATAAACCTTTTCGATGGTCCTCGCGGACATTTCCAATGCCTTTTCGGTACAGGCTAGACGCTCGCTGAAATAGTCCGTAAATCTGCCGCAATAATCCACAAGTATTGAAAACAGGAGCCTTTCATATTCCTGTACCTGTGATGCCAGGGTGTACTTGTCTCTTACAAGGATTTTCCCCTGTTCACCAGCCTCTTTCCAGCGGTGGCGGTTCTTGCATACCTCGATCATTGCATCAGACAATTCGGCCACTACCGGATCATTAGATAGCATGGTGAACCTTTCGAGAAAGTCTTCTCCAAGGTCTGCTATCCTTTCAAAGACGCTACGTACCCCTATGCCTACTGATGCCTCTGATAGGACCATTCTGGCGCCGGCCACGTTTGTCATTATGATGGGAAGCCCGGCATACATGGCCTCGAGCATGGCGATAGACCAGCCCTCTATAAGGGATGGAAGTACGAAGGCGTTGGCGCAGCGGTACCAGCGGGCGGGGTTTTGGTCATAGGGGCGGAACAACACATGTTTTTCAAGATCGAGATCCTTCACGAGCCTTCTCAGATAGGCCGAAAAGGCAGAATCCAATTCAGGGCCAAGAAGTATGGCCTTTGCTCCTTGGCAATGCCCGACCACCCTGTGGAGGGCCTTAATGATTCTGTCCTGCCCCTTTATCCGGTTGATTGCCGCTGGGGTAATAAATAGGAAATCCGTCTCCCTTATGCCAAGTTCCCGCCTGTCACTTTTAATAGTTTTTGTGGAGCCAAGCCTTTGCTGCCACGAATCAACATCCAGCCCGTTGGGTATGACGCTGATCTTTCCAGGCCTTATACCGAATCTTTCCGAAAGATAGTCCTTAACGTCCTGAGATACGGCTATGTAGTGGCACACGAGTGGATCAGTTTCCCTCAGACCGCCCTCGGCAAACCGAGGAAGCCATGCGTAGATATTGTGGACGGTCGATACGAAAGGGATTGACAATTCAAGGGCTATCCCAGCGCCAAAGTTCGAGTAGTGGGAATTTATTATGCGCGCCCCGGTATCTTTTATTATTTTTGTGTAAGCCCGTTCCTTGTCGTTAAGGGGCAGGACTTCGACCCGGATCCCTTTTTCCCTGAGTCTTGTTTCAGTTAATCCTCCCTCCCGCACACATACCACCGTAACCGGTATCTGCCTGCGCGTCATTCCCACGGCGAGGTCATGGACCACCTGCTCGAGCCCGCCCTTGTCGAGGGTGGAAGCCTCTATGATTACAGGAGGTTTTGAGGTGCCGGCCACGTATTCCGGACTCACCCTTTTGATTACCTTTTGGGGTATGTCGAGTTTCTTTCTTTGCCTCCACAGGGCAGTGAACTTTTCATCAAAGATGCCGTGTACTTCTTCGAAGTTGGGAGTGGGATTTACAGATAGCCGCTGGTGGATATCGGCCCTGCAAAGCGCAATGACTTCCGGCCTGAATTTGTCCCAGAGTTCGGGATAGAGATCCGTTACCTCGAGGAGCCTCGCCGCCTTCTCGAAAACTCTTCCCCTTTCAGCCTCTGTTTCTTCAGTGGCCCGGTAGGTAAGGTTCCCGCCATGCCATCTGTAGTAGATGAGTGGCCTTGGTATTATCTTCATGTCGTGGTTCTTGAGTATTCGGAACCACAGGTCATAGTCCTGCATGAAGCGGCAAGCCGTATCAAAGCCTCCTGATTTTCTTACCATGTCTGTTTTAAGTAGCATGGATGGAGCGGGCACGAAATTTCTTTCAAGGAGTTTCAGGAGGAAATCAGGCCGCGATGCCGGTGCATAGGAGAACCATTCCTCCATGTCCTTGTCTTGCAGGGGCTGTCCCTGCCCGTCGACCAGCGTTTGAAAGCTGCCCACGCCCGCAAGTTCCGGGTGGGTCTCAAGAAGATCCACCTGGACCACCAGCTTTTCAGGGTAAAACAGGTCGTCTGAAGGAAGAAAGCCAAAGTATTTACCCTTTGACAGCTCAAGGCCCCTGTTCAGAGTGGCGCTAAGGCCCATGTTTTCCTGGTGAATCACCCGGATTCTGTCCTTTTCTGCAAAACGGTCGCATATCTCCCCGGTCTTGTCCGTTGAGCCGTCATCTATCAAAAGGAGTTCCCAGTTTTCGTAGTGCTGGGCCATGACGCTTCTGACAGCATCTTCCACGTAGCTTTCGTGGTTAAAGGCGGGGATGACAATGGTTACCAAGGGGTTCTCGTTGTGCTCGTTCATTTCGCCTGCTTTCTCGCCCTCATCCTGTAGTCATGGACAATGAGTTTTAAGAGGGAAAGATGTGCGTTTAAGTTACTTCTGACCTTGAGCCTTTCGAAGGGGCTGAGCATAAAGTACCTCGATATATCCCTTATCCAGCCGCCGGTCTTCTTGGCCACCTCCGGGCCGTTCATCCATCTCGGCATGTAGAGGTCTGTCTGGAGCCTGTAATTAACAAGCAAGGCAGCCCTTATGGTCTTTTTAACATGACGCCGGGTGAACCGTGAAGGTTCTATGAGGTGGAGGACCCTTGCCCTTGGGTTTACGCCCACCTTGTAACCGAGCCGGTGCACTATGCAGCCGGCGAGAAGTTCCTCTCCCCCTCCAAAGTCATTTCCCTTCCTGCCGTAACGGCACCTGAATCCTCCTGATTCCACGAGGACCCTTTTTCTCGCTGTCCAGTTGGCTCCCCAGGGAAACTCCCACCAGTTGTCCGTAAAGGTAATATCCTCCATGGGAGGGTCAAAATGGCTCCAATAGACAAGGGCCTGGTCTTCGAGCCATTCCGGACGCTTTTCCGGCGCTTGTACCAGAATCTTTCCGCCAACGACTCCCGCGTCACTCCGGCTCTCGTAGGCCCTGTGTATCTCTGTAAGCCAGTCCGGTTCCGCGATGGCGTCATCGTCAAGGAAGCAGACAACCTCGCCGCGCGCCCTTGATATTCCGGCATTCCGTGCATGGGAAAGGCCCTTCAGGGGGCAGATCACCATCCTGATGTCTGCATAGCCACCGGATGTCTGGCTCTGTTTTATGTCGTCAATCAGAGGCGCAAGATTGCCTGCGGGATCGTTATCGACAATTATTATTTCGTAATCCCTCTTGGGGAAGTCCTGCTTGGCTACAGATTTTATTGCCTTTTCGAGCAGGTGTGTTCGCTTGTACGTGCAGATAACCACGGAGTACTTGAGGGCCGGTGGCCCTGGCTCAAAGATTTCCTTTTCTATGGCCTCAAATTGTTTTTTCCTGCTACGTATCTCTGCAGCAAGGAATATGTCTTCATGGTTCTGGACTCTGTGCCAGCCCTGGAAGGGATGGCGTGTTCCTATGGTTGGCTGGCGGCCCGTGTGAATGAGAAGGTCCCAGGCGGCATGAGCGTTATCTTGAAGGGTATCCCGCCCTGTGTGAACTAATATGGTGGCGCAATGTGCTGGCAGTCCATCTGCGGGCCTTTCAAGGGCAACAGAAGAGTTTTCGGTTACCCTGACGTAACAGCTTGGAAACCATAGCTGCGGCAACTGTTGGGCAGGCCACCTGCCACGGGGCTCAACGAGGTCCCCGCTATTCCTGGCAAGGGAGGCTATGGCCTCTGCCGTCTCCCGATTTGTTTCCCCGTCCTCCTCTATTATCCACATAAGCGGCGTGAGATTGAAATCCCGTCTGAAATCGTCGAACACCATTAGAAACTCCCTCTGTTTCAATATTTGAAGCTCTTTTTCCCTTGATGTGAGGGAGCTGCTGTGGAACCGGTATTCGTAAACAGGCTCCTTGAAGTCCGCATGGCGTATTGTGAAAAATTCGTTTATCTGCATGAAATAGTCGTAGTCTTCTATGGTGAACCTGAAGGGAGAGTAGTCCCTTAGAAGGGCTGCGACCCTTGCTCTGTACATAAAGGCTGCGCCTATGTACTGGTTTGGCCAGACATTCAGTTCCGCTGGGTCATCAGGCAGGTAAACATGTTCGCTGCCCGGAGGCACCTGGTAGTTGCTGTACCATTCGGAACCCCGGAGCGGCTCGCCGTCTTCACCTATAATGTCCATGTTGGCGTAGACCATGTCCCAGTCCGGATGGCGCTCCAGGCAGGAGACCAGCCTTTCAATGCAATTTGGTTTTAGCCTGTTGTCATCGCTTGTCCAGGTCAGGTATTCTCCCCGCGCGGACCTGAAGCCCCGGGATAGGGAGCGGGGAAGCCTCTGGTTTTCCTGGTGGATTACGCGCACCCTTTTGTCCATGGCGGCGTAGCTTTCCATAATGGACGGGGACGTGTCCGTGGAGCCGTCGTTCACCACTATCAGCTCAAGCCCTGAATAGCTCTGGGTCAGTATGCTCTCCATGGCTTCGGATAGGTGCCTTTCACCATTGAAAACCGGGAGCACTATGGATACCAGCCCCTTCTCAAAAGGAGGTACGAATCCGGTGAGGGAACCCGGCCTTTGCATGCTCCTTTCCCTTTTGTACCTGTCAAAGTAGTACTGGTACCAGTTTCTCATGGGAGGATGAGGATTGGTGGTGCCAAGGGTCAGCAGGAAAAGCCTTCTGGCGCTGTTTTTTAGGAATCTGTCTATCATGTTTCGTAATGTGCCAGGTTACGAATGCCTGGTGGATATAGGGCCCGGCACGTTACTCGTTTAAGTAAACAACCTTCCACTTTTTTTCGAGCCGTCTCCTGAGCCGTTCCACCCGCTTTTCATCCCTGGCCCGCTGCGCCTTTTGCGCGGCAAGCGCCCTGACCTTTTTATATGGGTCCACCATGGGCTCTCTTTTGTCCGTAAGCTTTACTATGGTAAAGCTGTGGCCAATGGTAAGTATCCTGCTGACCTGTCCCTTGCGCAGTTTCTTTATTTCCCCAGCGGTTGTCTCCGGAAGGGACGAAACCGGAATGAATCCTATATCTCCAAGTCTCGAGGCGCTTATGGGCTCTTCAGAGTATTTTTTAGCCACAAGGCCAAAGTCAGCGCCCCCTTTTATCTCTCTTAACGCCTTTTCGATCTTTGCAAGGGCCTTTTCCCTGTTCTTGTCGTTGAAATAGACCTTCACTTGGGAAAGACGAAGAAGGAGGGGGGTGGAAAATTCGGAAAGGTGTTCATTGTAATACCTGTGTGCCTCCTGCGCGGTGACAGGTGGAAGAGGCGGTAGGAGTTGCCTTTTTACCTGCATAAGGTAGAGAGCCTCGTCATGATTTGCAGGCTCGGGTATCTTCATTGACCTGCCTTCGAGCACTATGAGCCTTTCAAGTACAAGCTCTTTCAATAACCTGTCAGGACCGCCCGGGACCTCAAGAAAACCGTAAAAGGCGGGCGAGGACTTGGCAAATTTTACTATGTCTCCAACGGTTACGGGCCTGTCTCCGATCTTTGCAAGAACTATTTTTTTTGCACCGGGATCGTTGAGTTTAATGATCCTGTTCATTGCATTGGTGCTGCCTAAGCTGATAAACAGCAAAAACAGGACAATGCATGAAGATAGGGCATTTTTCTTGAACCGTTTCATTGTAGCTGCTTATGCTCCTTTCATGGGCGTTTAAAGAACGTTACAAGCCGGCTAAGAATTCCCGTTTTGTTTTCGCGGCCTTGTCCCTGCCTGCGTGCACCGCGCCATGCGCCGTGACAAGAATAATTGGTTTCAAACCAGATATCACGTCTTTTCACCCGCTCTTTTACCATGGCATCAAGATTTTTCGCCACGGGATCCTCCTTCACAGAACCATGGCCCTTTAGGGACAGGCGTGCGCTCAAGACGAACTGGTAAATATCACTGTCCGGTCCACGGGAAAGATAGTCCTTCACTCCAGGCGGAAGCCCTTCGTAGTATTTTTTGAATTCCGTATATTCTACCGGGACCTCGTAAGTATCCCACTTTTCGATTAAAAAGCCGCAATCTGCAAGGATCCTCCTGAAACTATAGCCGGTAAAGAAACGCAGGTGGGTGGCATCAAGAAGGCCAAGCTCTCTGTAGGGGAACTGTCCTGCGAGAAGGCAAGAGATGATTCCCTTGTGTGTAACGTTAGGAATGGAGACCACTATTCGGCCATCAGGTCCCAGCAGGCCCCTGCACTGTGCAAGGGTGCGTTCAGGGTTCTTGAGGTGCTCGAGCACGTCTGCCATTACTATTACGTCAAATTTTTTGCCACCGAATAGTTTTTCTATGTCGCATTCATCAAGATTACAAACAGTTACGGATTCACAGTAAGGCATGGCATGTGCCGCAGCTTCCGCGTCCATTTCCACGCCAAACACCTCGCAGTGCATTTTTCCCTTGAGCACCCTCGACATGTGTCCCGGGCCGCAGCCGAGTTCAAGTACCTTCCTGCCTTTCCCGACAAGGCGGACCACCTTTGCTCCAGTGGTATCAGTTGCAAGGTCGATTTCGTAGGCGTATTTGAACGTGGTTGCCTTCATGCTCTTCCATGCCCTTGCCACATGCTGTCCATATAGGCCCATTGCCACCACTGGCAGGGCAATTCAAGCACGTCCCTTTCAAGGTGCAAGGCCGCCTCGTACAGCCCTTCGTAGCCCACCGAGTTGACAGGCCTTATCTCCACCTTAACACGCCATCTGCCGGCTGGTTTTACCACGCTGTAGACAAGGGGCGAACCCGTCCTGCGGGATATCCTGGCTATACCCGTTGGGAGTTTGAGTGTACCACCGAGAAAGGGGACCTCGTAAAAGTTCTTGACGGTATCTGTGTACGCATCCATAAGTATGACCATTGTCTCTTTCTTCTGCAGAGCCCGGTATATGAGCCTTGGATTGTCCCGCAGGGTAAGGCCAGGCCCTTTGGTGACCCGGTAGTACCGGCGAAGCTTTCGTTCCAGGAAATATCTGTCAATCAGGTCAAGATATGGGTTGTCTCCGTCCACTGCAAGGCTCAGTATCCCGTTTCTTATGCCAAGATGTCCCAGGGTGTAGGCGGTCATGTTTAGCCGTGAGTAGTGGGATGTGACAATTATCACACCCTTGCCTTGCTCTCTGACCCTGTCGAGATGGACAAGCCCGTCGATTCCTGACAGGCGGTTTATGCCTTCACCGCCAAGCCTTGGAACCATGAAGGAGTCAAGGGCCTCGTGACCGAGCATCTTGATGTGTTGTCTTGCACAGCGGTGAATGTCACCTGTTTCAAGCTTGCCACCTTCACTGGCGCATTTCTGCATGCCGGACATCCATGACTTCATGTACCGTTTCCCGAATTTTCCGTCCATGGGCGATACGAGCCCTGCAAGCCTGTACGCCGCAGGCACAGGGAGCAGGGAGATAAGCGGAAAAAAGACTATCAGCCGTGACGCCTTTGAAATCTTGGCTATCGTATCCATTGAGAGAGGAAATTATAAAGTCTTTTCAGGAGTTTTTCCGCCGTGTTTGCGTGCCGTGGCCTGTACCCGTCCCGCCATTTTACGAGTCTTGCAGGGGAGCCGGCAACTATAGAAAATGCCCTGACGTCCTTAGTGACCGTGCTTCCTGCGCCTATAACAGCGCCTCGTCCAATGCGCACACCTTCAAGTACTATGGAGGAGGCCCCGATCCATGCCCCCTTTTCTATATGTATCCTTCCGTAGGTAAGGGGATGTCTGTATATCGACTCTGGTGGTCCCTTGTAATCGTGGCCGGCACTCAGGATTTTTGCTCCAGGGCCTATCAAGACCTCATCTTCTATGATCAGCCCTCCCTCGCCTGAAAGATAGGCGCCCACGTTCACGATAACCTTCGACCCTATTGTTATAAAGGCGTCCCTGTTGGTCCACGTGTCTCCTGTCACGAGCCTCACCCTATCCATGAGGATCACCTGGTCACCGAGGACGATCTTACCCCTGTTGTTGCATGAAAGGTCGGTAAAGACGGAAACGCTTTGAGCTATCCTGCAATCTATGCCCATACGGTCTATCCCCGAGGGTGCCCGGCCTGGTGGAGTCATATTGGGAATGCCTATGATTTTCTGAACCCCTTCACTCTCCATTTACGTGCCACCTGTGCGCTATCGAGATCAGGCACATTTCCTTTGGATCAGCCCTGACCGTGAATGTCAGTATTCCCTCTGCCATGTCGAATACCTGTATCGCGTGTTCATCGAGCAGATAAACGTACCATTTGTAGGTGCCGGAAAGAAGTGGAGATTCCGGGATTTCAAGGGTTATTGTCCACCGTCGTCGGCCTTTCATGGGGGGAAGATCATCGGCGGCGGTAGAGGTAAAAAAAATTTTCAGGCCGTCATCCCTTTCAAGTACAAGGGCGGTGTGAAAGGGTGCGTCCTGCCTGTCAGCAAGGGCAGTGACTTCAAGGAGTATCCTTGAGTGCGAGGGAAACTTCACCCGTTCCCTTCCTTTATCATCAAGAAGGCGTATTTCCCCAAGCCTGACCATGGATTCCTGGCTACCGCCCTCGGGCCGGTCCTGCTCTACTGGCACGTTTATGGGTATATCAGAGTCACCAGCCCCATTCTTGCGTCTCTGGTACTGTTCGTATGCTGCCACCACGTTTTCGGTCTCACCGGAGGCCTGCACAACGCCGTCTTTCAGCCACATGGCCCTCTGGCAAAGGTTCCGGATCTGGTACATATTGTGTGAGCAGAAAAGGATGGTCTTTCCTGACTGCCTGAAGGCCATTATCCTGTCAAGGCTCTTTTTCTGGAAATGGATGTCTCCCACTGAAAGAAACTCGTCCACGAGCAACACGTTGGGGTCAGTACAAGTGGCCACTGCAAATGCTAAGCGTACAAACATGCCCGAAGAATAAGTCTTTACCGGCCGTTCGAGGAAAAGGGGGTCGAGTTCTGAAAATGCCACGATTTCTGGAAATATTTCATCAACCTGCCTTTTTGTAAGGCCGAGAATCGCTGCCTGGAGATAAACGTTTTCCCTGCCTGACAGCTCCGGGTGAAAGCTTGATCCGAGCTCCAGGAGGGCGGAGACCCTGCCCTTCAGCCTGCATCTTCCAGACGTGGGTCTGAGGGTGCCTGCGAGTATCTTTAGGAGGGTGCTTTTCCCTGCGCCGTTTTCCCCGATTAGGCCGAATGTTTCTCCCTGCCTTACCGAGAAACTGATGTTCCTTATGGCCTGAAATTCCACGTGACAGGGCCTACTGAGAAGGATTTCCTTGAGCCTGTCGGCGGGCTTCCTGTAAAGCCTGTATGTCTTGGTGAGGTTCTGCACCTCTATTGGATGGCCTGTATCAAAGTTCATCTGTAATGCCCGGTTTTAGGAGAGAGAAAATCAGGGCTCCTGCAAAAAAGATGGCGCAGGTGCATGCAGAGAGCATGAGAAGGTCACGAGCCACGACAACGCCCTTTATGAACATCTCCTGGTAACACCTGATAAGCCAGGTCAGGGGATTAAGGAGAAGTATCCACCTGAACTTATGTGGCACCATGGATTCAGGATAGAGTATTGGGGTCACGTAAAACCAAAGCTGGAGTCCGACGTTTATAATCTGGACAAAGTCCCTGTACAGTGCGCATAGGGCGGAAAATAGGTATCCGAAACCAGCCGTCATGAATACCTCGAGGACCATTACAAGGGGTAGGTAGGCCAAGCCGAGGGGCTTGAGGCAGTGAAACCACCATAAAAGCACCACGTAGATCACGGTGCCAAAAACCTGCGGAAGCAGGCTTGTAATGACCGGAACCGCAGGAAGGATGTCAAGAGGAAACACGGTCTGTTTCAGCAGTACAGACTGGCTTATAAGTGAATTTGCAGAAAGGTTAAGGGCCTCTGCCATGGATATCCAAGGGAGAAGGCCAGCAAGCAGGTAAAAGAAATAGCCGGCCGTGGTGGGCAGCTCGGGTATCTTGACCTTTAGCACCAGGGCGAAAAAAACGTAGTATATGGCTATGGTGGAAATGGGCAGGATAAGTGTCCAGACAAGGCCGATCATGGATCCGGCATACCTCGCCTTGAGGTCCCTTTTTACCCATAGGGCGAGAAGAAACCTGTTCCTGAATAGGTATGAAAGGACACTCATATACCAGCAACTATGTGACGCTATTGTGTTGATTCAATAAAAAAGCGGGAGCTCGCGCTCCCGCCCTCATTTACATCGTTTTAACCGTTACGGCTTAGTATATTCTTGCTCCGCTACAAGCACAGCCTGGCTGTGAGGGGCTTGTTGTTGCTGCTGGGCCTTTACACTCGGCAGCGAGCAATGTCTGCTGCGCGCCAAAGAGCGTGCTGCTAATGTAGGAGTAGGCCATACCGTCTGTGCTTGCCGGGAATTTCCACTGTATGAAGCCATCGATGTAGTCAAGTGGCATACCAGGAATCTGGCACGGTATTATCTTGTTAAGCTCGTTAGGCATGTCGATGTTTACAGACTTTGATTCTTCCTTGTCGTTGTAAACCAGGACTGTCTGGGGACCTGCTGGATCTGTAAGCCATACCACTACTGTTGTAGCGGCGTTGTATGTCGGGTCGATCCAGTAGCGCATATCCACTGTGGTACCAGCCTTGATTCCATAGGTAAGTGAAGCAAGGGTGCTTGCCGTCATGGCCCTTGGATCAAAACCCCTTGGCTGGAAGTCATCTATGCTCAGGGGCACAACAGGAACAAAGATGGCATCTTTCGTTGATGTGTCAACGAGGAACGCATTGGCACTGATTGTCATGTTGTCATCCTTGGGATCTGCCACGAAGACGAGGTAGCCATCCTTCTTGTCGAGTAACCTGCCGGAGTTGGCCTTCCAGGAAAATCCATAGAGGTCATCGTCTGTACACTTGAATGATCCGTCAGTTATGTGGGTAGAACTTGGATCAAAGAATGTCCAGTAAACCGTTCCCGATTTCGTTACATGGTCAGTACAATTAAATTGGCAAATGATACCTACGACCGTGTCAACGGTGCTACCATTGTGGTAAACTGAAGGAACAAGGGCACCCTTTTCATAAATACCCAATTGAACTGCCTGTGCCTGTACCGCCAAAAGTAACAGGCCAATCACTGCAAGAAAACCGGTAAACTTCTTCATAATGTTTCTCCTTTTCGTGTGTTTAAGATTTGAAAACTCCCATACTCAAGTAGTCAGGTATAAAGCCTTTAAATTTATGGACCTCCCGTTCCATCACCTCCTTTCCTCTTGGTTTATCTTATGCCCTGTATAAGGTCTCTTTTCCTCTGGTACGTGATACCATTCAGACCCTACCTTTTTCCACTTATCCTTAAATTCTGATGGAAAAACATGCTCGCTGCCAAGCGCGGGGATAAAGTATTTCATGTCTACCGTAACAGTAGCCTTATCGTCAAAAATTTGAATATCCTTAACCTTGATCTCTTTGTATATTATCGATCCCGTCCGTACGTAAACGCTTACAGGAACCTTTTTCCTGTACTCCGGCTCTTCTAATTGATAGCAGGTTATCATGTCACCTGTCAACTTTGAATTCCAGTATTTTTCAGCCCTTTCTTTCAATATTGCCTTGTCACTTTTGCCAAACAGGAAGGCGTGCGAAATGCCGCAACCTGAAATGAAAAAAAGCGCGGATAGTAAGGATAGTAAGATTATCAGTCTGCCGGATTTATTCGTCATTGCACACCTCGGCTTCCCTGTTGGCGTCTATATTTCCCTGGGTGAGCAGCAAGGGGTAATCCTGCCAAAGGACACCATTTTCTCTTTGGCTCAACAGGACGCTGTAAACCGTGTAATTCTGGGCAAAAGGATAGGACTCGATGTAGAGTGTCCACTCCCCTTTCGGCCGCCTGAAGCAGTACTGTCCGTCTTGCAGAGTCTTGGCAAGCACGGTTCCATTGTCATCTGTCATAAGCACGTTTTCTAGCCCTTCCCCTATGTCGTACGCGTGGTTGTTGTTTATGTCAAAATAAACGTGTCCGCATTGGATCCAGTTTGGCTCTGGGCCCTCGGGCCTTGCCAAGATCAGGACGAGCATGTAGACGTTGGCTTCTTGCGTGTCTTTCAGTCTTGAAACACCGCCGCAGTATCCGGCCCCCATCTCTATGTATTCGTTCTCAAGCAGGGCCGGCATGTTTTCCTCTGAAAGGCCCTTCATGATGGAATGGGTAAGATTCTTTAGCAGGAGATTCGCTCCCTTCAGGGGGTCTATGTATTCGCCCATTATCACTCCGGAGCTCTCAACGTGCAGGTTTTTCGGGATATAACCGTAAGCCTTGAGGACGGACATGGTTACGTTTGCGTCCATGGAATCCACGGCTCCTGAAATGGCGCTGCTGCAAAGCGCCTGGGCCGCAGCATCCATGGTATCATTTTCGAGAAGAGGTAGAATATTGTCATGGGGTCCGTTGATAGTCCCGTTTGTGCTAAGCGTGCCGTTGCCGTCAAGCGTTCCAAGTAAAAGGTATGGATGCGCTCTGAGTTCCACTATGGAATCCCTTATGATTCGGCGCGCCTGCGCCATCTGGTCCATGTGATCGTCCTGGATGCTATCCTGCCCGGACGAGCCACTGTCTGCCACTGCCGCCCCTGAAAAGGCCAGTACAAAAGAGGTAATTGTTATAAGGAGTATAGTCCGCATCGATTATAATCGAGCAAGATGAATGCCAAGATGAGCCCCGATATTTTCGCTAAATGTCTATCGCAGTCCACGGTTTTAAAACGGTAACCAATGGCCGCCAATATGGGCTGGCCAATTTTGTGCAATGCTGTTCATTATTGGCCAGGTGCATAGTAGCTAAAAAGGTCCAAACAGTATCCCCGTTGTTGAACCCGCGCTGTTGGCAAAAAGGAGATCAAGGGCCCCATCGCCGTCAATATCCACGAAGGAGAAGTCCCTCGGAAGGCTGCCGGCAGGTTTCTTTTCGAGGTTCCAGCCACGTGTAGATCTTTTGGCAATGAAAAGCTTCATTTCCTCTCCCAGGGCTAGCATCGCAGGGTGGCCGGGGCCTCTGCCAATGGCGGCAAGACCACTAAATCCCCATGAGGGGGCCGGTACCCTGTCTATTGCCCGGATCCCGCCTTTACAGTCCCCGTAATAAATCATGCACGCCCTCCCGACCTCGAGGGATACCGCCGCGTCAACGCATCCGTCACCGTTGAGGTCGGCAAGTTTTACGTATTCAGGGCCGTCTTTTACCATTCCGCGTGGCTTTCCCGGTTTCTTGATATAAACCTTCCTGAATTTTCTGTGTCCCTTGTTGATGGCCGCGACCACCGACCCGTTTCTTTTCTCTACCCAGAAGATATCTGTTCGTCCGTCGCCGTTCCAGTCTCCGAGTTCCACGTTTTCCGTAAGGGGCAGGGCGCTGATCTTTTGCCCGGTGAACTTGAAAAATCCATTGCGTCCCCAGAGCACTAGTACGCTGTTGCCCTGGTGCCCACCAAGCACTATATCCTTTCTCCCGTCACCATCTATGTCACCGCACTTTATGCTTTTCGCATTCAGCCAAACCTTGAATGATGCCTTTTTAATGAAGCCGTTACCCGTGTTTTCCCAGTACTGGACCTGAAAGATGCCCTCACAGGCAAGTAGTATGTCAGGCCTGCCGTCACCGTTCCAGTCCGTTACGGTGATTTTCCCGGGATGATAACCAACCTGTTCCTTGCCGTACACGGGTCCCGCCTTGAATGTCCTGTGGGGACCGCCCCAAAAGATTTTAAGCTGACTTTTTCCATGGCTCACTACGGCTATGTCCTTGTAACCGTCGCCGTTGAAATCCGCTGCCACGGGTGACAGGGGGCAGTCACCTGATTCCAGCGTAATGTAGGATGTCTTTTGACCTCTGTGGGTATTATGTTTCACCTTAGTCGGCTCCCATGAGGCTCCCTCGGTGCCTTGCATGTGCATTGAGCAGCCAGACAGGAACCAGGCGAGGCCGAGAAAGATTGCCGTAAACGTCAAGCAAGCTATTTTGGGTTTGTTCATTTCTATTCCCTCTTTGTATGCTGTTTTTTTGGAGCTACCTTAAAATAGTCCGGGATGAATGGAAAGGGAGTTACAGGCCGGCGATTTTTTGGGCAGCCATGATGCAGGCGGTCCTGTCCTCGTTTTTGATGCCCCTGCTTCTTAAAAGCGCCCTTTGGTATCTTTTGCAGCTTCTGGCCTGATTCGTCTGGCCTGATTTCTCGAGTACCTCTGCCAGGCCCTTGTAAGCACTATCAAGGTAGGGATGGTAGTGGAGGGCCATCAACAATAGCCTGGCAGATCTCTGGTAGTCCATGTTAATGTTTTCGACAGTGGCTGCCTGGGTGTAGCCGTTAAAAATCATGGGCCAGTATCCTGCGGGTTTCAGAAACGCCTGTTCCTCCCCATAGAGTATGGGTAGGGCCGCCTCCACGATGGCGCGTTTTGTCCTGAAAGACCTCGTATGTATAATGGCATTTTTCAGGCTCCCCACCATTATCGCTAGCTTGTTGCAGTGGTAGTTTTTTTGCAAGTCCTGCGTAAAGAAAAATAACGAAACAATTAATGCAAAGAAAGAAAACAAGCAAATCAATATAGGGATGGCCTTTCCCGTCTTCATCTTCGATAGTCATTTCCTCTTGGTTTAATTTTTGCCAGCGTTTCCAAAATATCTTCCCCAATCCTTTTTTACAAGCCTTCATAATTCGGCCTTTAGACAGAAGCCTGAGGTAGTCCGGTACCATAGAGGGGGCTTTTGAAAAATACATATTTTAAAGGGCCATCCATGTGTGTAAGAAAGATGCGCGTCACATCATAGGATATGTGGTGGGGCACTGATACCTGATGGTGAAGGGAAACGCATACGAAAATGAGGGCCGGTGGTGTACGTACCCGAAGATAAGGACCGTTTTTTTGTTTTAACTTACGGTAATTTTTACAAAAACAACTTTGGCATGAAACTGGCTCTTCAAATTTCTTTTGATAACTCGGATGCCTTGCCCGGGAGCAGGCACGCCGGTTGCTCAATTAAGAGGAAAATATTGGCGGATTCGATTTTTCAAATATGGAGGTGCTCTAAAATGGCCGCTTTTTTCCCTGTTATTTCAATAAGAAATGGCTTTATAGATGTCCATTGCAATCATGGCCGTTTAATAAAAAAATTTTTAAGGCAGGATGCCATGGCTAAATTAATTTTCATGGTCGCAGCCATCTTGGGGAGCCTTGCGGTTTCGCTCCCCGTTGCCCAGGCTGCAAGTGTGGTCCTGTCATGGCAGAGAAACCAGGAACCGGACATTGCCGGTTATAAAATATATTATGGCACCAAATCACATTCTTATACTGACTCGATAACGATCAACGATTCAGCCAATTCTCCCAAGATTATTTCTTATACGGTAAAGACATTATCTTCGGGAAAGACCTATTACTTCGCCGTAAAGGCCTTCGACCTGGCCCATCAGTTCAGTCCATATTCGGATGAGGTCTCCGTGCATATTCCAGGTTCTGGTAGTTCTGGAGGGTCGAGTGGCGGCTCCGGTGGAAGCAGTGGAGTAGTCAAGACGTTGAACTACTGTAGTGCTCAGGGTAGCAGTCAGAAGTACGAGTGGATTAGCCGGGTACAGGTAGGTAGTTTTGTAAACAGTTCAGGGCCTAGTGGATATGGGGATTTTACATCTAAGACGATAGAG
>WGDC01000055.1 GCA_015493475.1 Deltaproteobacteria bacterium | reverse complement strand
AGTTTGAACAGATGAAATAAAAACTAATTTTTTGAAAATGTTTTTAACTATTATTTCAAGAGAGCCGATAAGACATGCGCAGTGAATCTATTAGCCTTAGAGAGCTTTTGTTACACAGGATAGAAAAACATGGGCCAATTTCATTTAAGGATTTCATGGCCTTATCTCTTTATGAAGAAAAAGTTGGTTATTATTCACAGGAAGAAATAAGGATAGGTAAGCACGGGGATTTTGTCACGGCGCCCCATACAAGTAAACTCTTCGGCTACCTGCTTGCTGTGCAGATAAGGCAATTTTTTGGAGAAATGCCTTACGGGAACGAAGCTATTTGCATAGCGGAATTTGGAGCAGGTACAGGGGTGCTTGCAGGTGACATACTTGAATATTTTGATAGGTTCCACAGTAATGATTTCAAAAGTCTCAATTACATAATCATAGAACCTATTGGGAAGAGGAGAAAGGTCCTTTCGGAGGCACTCTCAGGTTACGGAGAGCATGTGCATATAGTGAGCGACCTTTCTGAATGGGGAAAATTTAAAGGAATTGTTGTAGCAAACGAGCTCTTCGATGCATTTCCTGTGCATCTACTTGAAAAAAGAGACGGAAAATTTCTTGAAATATTTGTTGACAAGAATGACAGGGGAGAACTCGTTGAAAAGGCGTTCGATATAAGGAACGATGAACTCGAAAGATATGTAATTACTTATCTCAGTGACCTTCGAGACGGCTATCGCACTGAGGTAAATCTCGAGATAAAGAAGTGGATAGCCGATCTGTCCTCTGTAATGACAACGGGATTTTGCCTTATAATTGATTATGGTTACAGCAGATCCGAGTATTACGCCGATTTCAGAAACAGAGGAACCCTTCTCGGCTACCGGAATCAGAATATTACCGAAGAGTTTCTCAAGTTTCCGGGTCTTATGGACATGACTGCCCATGTCAACTTTTCAGATGTAAGGCTATGGTTCGAAAAGAAAGGATTCAGGAGTGAAGGCTTTTGTCCTCAATGGGCCTTTCTTGGGGGGCTTGACATTGAACAGACAATGGAAAGGGCATTTGGAAAACTGGATCCATTTTCTCCGGTGCTATCTAGTGTCAAACCGCTTATATTCCCACAGGGGATGGGAGAGAGCCACAAGGTCTTTGTGACCTCTAAGGGGTTGAAGGCAGATATTGAGCTGAAGGGATTCCAGATGAAGAATGACATAGAAAGGTTGAGATAGCTCCATGGATATTTCAGAAAAAAGGTTGATAATATTTGATTGTGACGGGGTACTCTTTAATTCCCTTGAGGCAAACAGGGCCTTTTACAATGAAATATCTACAAGGGCAGGAAGGACTCCTCTGAGCAAGGAAGAAATGCGGTTCTGCCACATGCACACGGCTTTTGATTCAATAGGTTTTCTATTCAAGGACCATCCTGATCTAATTCAAAAGGCGTACGAGGTATATGAATCCCTTGATTACTCAGATTTTTTGCCGTACATGGCAATGGAACCGGGAATGAAGGAAACAGTAAGCCGTCTCAGAAAGGACAGGTTTACTGCCATCTCCACCAACAGAAGCACAACCATGCCGAGGCTTATAGAACTTTACGGCCTTAACGGTATATTTGACGAAATAGTTTGCGCCCTCGACGTAAGGAGGCCAAAACCGGATCCAGAAGGTATAGAATTAATACTCCAAAGACTCGGCTGCACGCCCAATGATGCCGTCTATGTGGGTGATTCCAAGGTGGATGAAGATACTGCAAAGGGTGTTTCCATACCGCTTATTGCCTATAAAAACAGGAAGCTCGATACGCAGTTCCACGTGGATAGCTTCATTGACTTGGAAAGGTTGCTTTCCAAGAAAAGGGATTAACAGAAAGAGGCTGAGATAAAATGAATGAGATACTGGTTAATTATCCCTATACTTTTCCTATCCTGGCCTATCTTTTGGGCTCAGTTCCCTTTGGGCTCATATTCGCTAAAATAAAGTCAATTGACCCCAGAAAACACGGCAGTGGTAACATAGGGGCTACTAACATTGCAAGGGTGCTCGGTAAGGGCTGGGGCATAACCACCCTTATTTGTGATACACTTAAAGGCCTCGTCCCAGTGCTTGCCACAATAAGGCTCAACGAGCCATCTGTCATAGTGGCCCTTACCGGGCTTGCGGCAGTTCTTGGTCACTGCTACTCAATGTTTTTGCGCTTAAAAGGGGGAAAGGGCGTTGCAACGGCCCTTGGCGTCTTTTTGGCTATTTGTCCAAAGGCAGTAGGAGTTGCTGCTCTGATATTTGGAGGAGCCGTCTATTACACAGGGTATGTGTCCGTCGGCTCTCTTGCTTCCGCAGCCTCCATTCCTCTTCTAATATTTTTTTTCAGGGGCGATTCCCTTATAGAGACCATGGCCTGGACGGTTTGTTTCGTTATATGGATAAGGCACAAGGACAATATAGCAAGGCTTATCAAGGGAGAGGAAAAACCAATCAGTTTTCGATCCCAAGGGCCTTGATCTTTCTGTAGAGGTGTCTCCTTTCAATTCCTATAGACTCGGCTGTCCTTTTTATATTGCCGCCGAATTCGGACAGCTTTCTTTCAAGATATGTCTTTTCAAAGATTGACCTCGCAGTCTTGAAATCGGGGCAGGAAAAGCATGTCTCCTCCTCGTTGTTAATTTTTGTTTTTACAGATACAGGCCCGAAGAAAAAAAACTGCTTTGGAAGATCCTTTTTGCGTATAATATCGTCCTTTGAAAGGATAACAAGGCGCTCTATGAGGTTTCTGAGTTCCCTGATGTTTCCAGGCCAGTCGTAGTTGAAAAGGGCCTCAACTGCCTCCTCTTCCATGGTGATGAAGCCCTTTGAGAACTCCATAAGAAATTCCTCAACGAGCAGGGGAATATCATCTTTTCTCTCTCTCAGAGGAGGAACCTCTATTGGTATGACATTCAGCCTGAAGTAAAGGTCTTCACGGAAGTTCCCCTTCTTTATCTCCTCCTCAAGGTTCTTGTTAGTGGCGGCAATTATTCGAACATCCACTGATATGGTTTTTGATCCGCCGACCCTCTCGAATTTCTGTTCCTGAATGATCCTCAGTATCTTTGCTTGGGTTTTGAGGGCCATGTCGCCTATCTCATCAAGGAAAAGCGTTCCACCATTTGCAAGGTCGAACTTGCCTCTCTTCATGGACAGGGCACCGGTGAAGGCCCCCTTTTCGTGGCCGAAAAGCTCACTCTCTATGAGTTCGTCAGGGATGGCCGCACAGTTGACCTCCACCATTGGTCTGTCGCTTCTTTTGCTGAGCCGATGGATGGTCTGCGCCACTATCTCCTTTCCCGTGCCATTTTCTCCCTGGATAAGTATCCAGGCATCGGTTGGGGCCACTATGCGAATCTGTTCTTTGAGCTGAACTATCTTCTTGCTGGTACCAGTTATGTCGGTTATTTGCCTGTTTTTTTCCCTTAGAAGCCTGTTTTCTTCTTGGAGGTCCTTGAACTTGAGGGCGTTCTCAATTGATATCAACAACGGTTCTATGGAAAGGGGCTTTTCTATGAAATCATGGGCACCAAGCTTTGTGGCCTTAACGGCCGTCTCTATGGTTCCGTGGCCCGACATAATGATTACAGGCAAAAAGGACCATGACTCCTTTATCTTCTTTAACACCTCGATACCGTCAATGTCCGGCATCCAAATATCGAGGAGCACCAAGTCTACTGGTTCCCCCGATTCCAGTATTTCGAGGCACCTTTTTCCTCCGGGAGCCGTCCTTATTGAATAGCCCTCGTCAGAAAGGATGTCCCCCACCGAATCCAGAATGGATTCCTCGTCGTCAACTATCAGTATGGTCTTTTTTGTCATCCGGTTAAGAAGACGTTGATCTCGTCTTTGAATCTACCTCAAACCAAATATAAAATATCACTCCTTTGGGTTTATTCAACTCTACATCTATTGAACCATCATGTGCATCTATTATGGATTTGACTATGGCAAGGCCCAGTCCTGTTCCACCCTTTTTTCTTGAAAAGTACGGATCAAAAATCTTTGGTAGGTCTTTTTTTGAAATGCCCTTACCATCGTCCGCTATAGAGATAACGGTCCTGCCTGCTTGTTCCTTGCGACACTCGATGAAAATGCTAGTTGCCTGACCCGCTGAAATGGAATTGTCTATGATGTTCATGAAGACCCTTTTCATTTGTTCCGGGTCCATTACTATCCTTGGAAAATCGTTGGCTATCCGTGTGGAGACATTTATAAGGGGCCTGTATATTTCCTCTATTTCTTTTATAAGGGGAGCGATGTCGCTTTTTTTCAACACCGGTGCGGGCATTCTCGCAAACCTGGAAAATTCGTTTACTAACTTTTTAAGCTCGTCTGTCTGGTTAATTATGGTTTCCGTGCATCTTTTGAATACCTCAAGGTCTTTTTTATTAAAATGACCGCCGAATTTTCTTTTAAGCCTCTGTGCGGAAAGCTGGATGGGAGTAAGGGGATTTTTTATCTCATGGGCTATTCTTCGAGCCACCTCGCGCCAGGCAGCGAGCCTCTGTATCTTCTCGAGTTCAGTAAGGTCATCAAAAACGATTAAAATTCCGAGAACCCTTTTCTTGTTGTCCTTCAGAAGGGAGAAACTGATTATCAGTGACTTTGATACCCCGCCAACGTTTATACGGAAAGATTTTTTTATACTGCTTCTGCCGGAAAGGTGGAGCTCTTGAGGAATCCTGTCAAGTTCAGAGAAATCATCGCCCTTTATAAGCTCCTTGTAGTCTCTTCCAATAAGTTCTGACGGCTCCCTTTCAAGTATTCTGCAGGCAGACCGATTTATGGTTGTGATTTTTCCTGTTGGATCAAGGCTAACTACACCGGCGGTTACATTTTCCAGAAGCATTTCGATGTATGCCTTCCTGTGCTCCAGTTCGGTATAGCTCTTGAGTAGCCTCCTAGATGCCTCTTCCGCCTTTCTCCGGGCCTCCTTTAGGTCTCCGGTCATGGTGTTGAATGCACGTACGAGACCGCTTAACTCATCTTTGCCTCTTGTCTCGAGTTTAAAATTAAGGTCTCCCTGGGCAACTCTGTGGGTAGCGTCAGCTAGCATAAGCACCGGCTCAGTTATGCTTTTTGCAAGTTTCAGGGCAAACCAGATGGAAACGAATATTATAAGGAGCGTAATGAGAAAGAGTGCGGACAGGAGGCTGGTCTTTAGCGGTGTCTGGAATACCCGTAGCTGCCTGTATTCCTCAAAGCCCTTTTTTACTGCCTCGAGCTGGGCCACCGTGTCCTGTCCAATAAGGCGCCCGACCTCTATGTAACCAAGTATCCTGGAATCTTGGCCGGCAAGGGGCCTTATCACCATGACGAGGGTTCCTGAAACCAGGTCTATCGAAGTAACAAGGGGTCCCTTTTTTTCAGCAAGGCCTTTCAGCCTATTCCTGTCTACATTCGGAATTTTCCCGGTTATGGGTAGCCAGCTCTTTTGCCATATCTTGTTACCATATTGGTCAAGGACACGGATATAGTTGATGGGAAGCTTCCTTATGCAAGCTATTGCCGGATCAGACAAAGTTGCCGGGCTGAAGATATCACTTATGCACCTGTCATCGATAACACCTGTGGCAGTTGTGCTGCATCTCAGGACAATCTGCCGCGATATAACATTCTCGATGTTTCCAATCTGTTTTATCTGATCCCTGTAATAGTTTCTTCCAATTGTTATGGCCTGTTCCAAGCTCCTTTCAATCTTTATGTCAAACCAGTAAGCAAGGCTTGTCTGGAGGAACTGGAAAGAGATAAAAAACAGCAGGATGGTTGGAAGCAGGGATACCATCACAAAGGCAACCGTGAGTTTGGTCTTCAGCTTTGCCCCGAGCAGGTGGCCCCTTTCTTCAAAAAGGAGTTTTACCAGATTCCTTATGACAAGAAAGCTGAGCACCAGTATGAGCAGGAGGTTTACGTTAATTACCGCGAATATCAGTACGTTACTGTACTTTGGCAAGGGGCGGATGAAGGCTACGAGTTTGTACTCGATAATGGAGAAGACTACGAGCAGCATGATTATTACCGCTGCCAGAATCCTTTCACGGTTTTTCTTCTGCTCAAAAAGAGAATTCAAATTCATAGGTTTTGGATGAAAAGCCAAAGGAAGAAAAGAACTTGACAAGCCTTGAAAATGGCATGGAGGACCGTCCTTTTTCTGCCCTCGCCTTGATCTCTATGGTGTATTTTTTGCCCTTCTCAAGCCGATCCAGGGAAACGAGCATTATGTTGTCAACTGAAAGCAGAAATTTTTTGGCGTCTTGGAGGTTGTCTACGGAAATGAGCCTTGTGGAGGGATAGTCGAAATAGAGGAAAAACTTGTTTTTTAGGTTGTCGAAACTTATTATTCGCTTCAGTTCTATGGATTTCAGTTGCTCATCCCATAGAAGCCCCTTTTTTTTCAATACGATATCAAAAAGATACCTTACCGGAACGCCACTCTCTATGAGTTCTTTGGTTCTTGCAGGCATTCCGTTGACAAGCCTGAAGGAAATAAAGAGGTTGTCATGGTTGAGGGTTAGGGAAACCCGTGATATTTCCGGCTGGACTTCCTGAGAGCCTGAGCAGATGGCAAGAGGAGAAAAAAAAAGTGTAGGGATAAAAGAATGAGTAAAAGGCTGCGAGGGAATCTGAGGGAAGGTCTTCGCTGCCCCGTTTTATTTTTCCATGATCCCTTCAAGGTCCTGTGTCCCTTTCCTATTTTTTTCTTTCTAAGACATAGAAGGCGAGGATCTTCATGTTGGTTTTGATCATGGAGTCGGGAAATATATCAAGGCTTTCACAGGCAAGATCCACAAGGCTTCTTGCCTTCTTAATCGTATAATGTATTCCCCCTGTTTCCATGAGGAGCTCTCTTACCCAGTTGAAGTCTGACATGGACGCATAGCCTTGGCACAAGAGGTTCATGAGCCTGTCCCTGCTTTTCCTTGAAGCCTTTTCCAGGGCAACCACTATGGGAAGGGTCAGCTTCCCCTCTGCCAGGTCGGTTCCTATGACCTTGCCGAATTCGCTCGAATCCGCAGTGTAATCAAGGACGTCGTCAACCATTTGAAACGCCTGGCCCATGCAGAGTCCGTAATTACTGAGGGCCTCAATCTCGTCCAGCCCTCCACCGGCCATTATTGCGCCAATGCGGCAGGACGTGGAGATGAGGGCGGCCGTTTTTCTGTAAATAACGTCGAAGTAGGTCTTTTCATCAAAACTTGGGACCTTGGCATGAAGAAGCTGTATTATTTCCCCTTCTGACATCAGGGCCACAGTTTTTGAGATGGCTCTTGCTATACGGATGTCCTCAAACCTTGTTGCAAGCTCGATGGCCCTTGCATAGAGAAAGTCTCCAACGAGTACAGCGGCACTGTTTCCCCAGATTTTGTATGCCGGGGTCTTCCCCCTTCTCATTTCGCCTGCATCCACAACGTCATCGTGGAGAAGGCTAGCCGCGTGAAGGTATTCCGGTACTGCCGAAAGATCGTAAATGTCTTCTGATGCACAGTCGCAAAGCTTTGCTGAACATACCGTAAGTAAGGGCCTCAACCTCTTACCGCCGGCAAAGATTATGTGACTGCTTACCTGGTTGACAAAGGAGATGTGGGAGGCAAAGTGCCTTTTAAGTGTGGTTTCTATCTTTACGAAATCGGGTTGAAAAAAGTCCATCACCCGGTTCAGAGACCTTTTTGAACCCGTTATCTCGTTAAGTTTTACAGACAATTCAAGACCCCGCTGAAATACGTTTACTTAGGAATTAACATGGAAAACATGGCCAACACAACATCTGGCACCAAAAAACTTTTTGATTGAAACAAAAACATGATTTTCATCCGCGACTCCTTTAATATCATATCATGGGTAATTGAAAAATGATTTTTCACAAAACAGGCGTTTTAATAATGGAGAATCATGTCGGTATCTGTTAAAAAAATGACGCCCATGCTCAAGCAGTACCTCGAGATCAAGGAAAGATATCCGGGGTGCATCCTCTTTTACAGGATGGGGGATTTTTACGAGATGTTTTTCGAAGACGCGGTAACCGCGTCGAGAATCCTCCAGATAACACTGACCTCAAGGGACAAGAAAAAGGAAAATCCCGTTCCTATGTGCGGTATTCCTTTTCATGCCGCCGAAGGCTACATTGCCAAGCTTGTTGGGGCTGGTAAAAGGGTGGCTATCTGCGAACAGGTAGAGAATCCGAGAAAGGCCAAGGGCATAGTCAAAAGGAAGGTAACAAGGGTGATCACTCCCGGTCTTTTGACAATAGACGGGGGACTTTCGTCCAAGGAAAATAATTTCATCTCTGCGGTGAGTATAAACAGGGCCTCTAAGGCCGTTTCCGTGGCTACCCTGGATATAACAACCGGCGAGTTCAGTGTAACAAAGACAAATAAAGAAGAGGCGGCCCTTGCAGAGCTTTTTAGGATACAGCCGAGGGAGCTTCTCCTGTCCGAGAAGCTTAAGGAAACGGGTCTATTTTCCACGATCAGGCAAGCCTTGCCAGAGGTATACGTAAACTGGCGTCCCAAGGATGTTTTTGAATTAAAAAGAGCCGGGCAGGTCCTGAAGGAACATTTTGGAGTGTTGACCCTGGAGGGGTTCGGTCTTGAAGCGGGGGACGAATCCATAAGTGCTGCCGGCGCCCTTCTATTGTACTGTATCGATACACACCTTGGGAGCATAAACCATATCCGAGCTCTCTCTCCCTACCGTCTTGACTCATACCTGGAACTTGACGAGTCAACGGTTAGGAACCTGGAGTTAGTCTGTAGCAGCTTGGATGGCAAGGTCAGCGGATCCCTTCTCCATGTCATTGACAAGACTTCTACCCCCATGGGAGGAAGGCTTCTTAAGAGGTGGCTTTTATACCCCCTTGTGGACGTTTCCGATATAAACGACCGCCTTGACGCAGTGGAGACCCTGTTCAGCCTTGTTGATGAAAGGACTCAGATAGGGACACTGCTGAGAAAAATATACGATATGGAAAGGCTCATAGGCAAGGTGGTAATGGAGACGGCTGGTCCGAGAGATCTTCTTGCCCTACGGGATTCCATGCTTATTCTTCCTGGGATCAGGGATGTACTTTCTGCCATATTATCCGCTAAGCCGGCTAAACAAAACTGCCAGGACCTTCTTTCAAGGCTTTATTCCAGAGTGGATCCGCTTGAAGACGTGTATCACCTCATTGAAAGGGCCATCAGGGATGAGAGCCCTCCAATGCTTCGGGAGGGTAATGTTATAAAGGAGGGGTTCCATAGGGAACTCGACGAGCTGATAAGCATACAGAAAAAGGGAAGGGCCTTTATTGCAGAGATCGAGGCGGCAGAACGGGAAAAAACAGGTATTCAAAAGCTCAAGATAGGCTACAATAGGGTTTTTGGATACTTCATAGAGGTTTCGAAATCGCAGGTCTCCAAGGTGCCTGATGATTACATCAGAAAGCAGACCCTGGCCTCGGCAGAACGCTATATAACATCTGAGCTCAAGGAGATAGAGGAAAGGATACTTACGGCCCAGGAAAGGCGGATAGAGCTGGAGCTTGAGGTATTCAAGGAAGTCTGTACCCAGATTGCAAGGCACGCTGACAGGATACAGGAAAGCGCATCGGCCCTTGCCGAGATAGATTGCCTGTGCAGTCTTGCGGAGTCAGCGGATTTATATGGTTATAATAGGCCGGCGATGACCAGCGGGGACGACATATTAATAGTCCAGGGACGTCACCCTGTGGTCGAGCAAAATTTGGATGGTCCGGTCTTTGTTCCTAACGACATCAGACTCGACCATGAAGAAGGCCTAATTAATCTTATAACTGGTCCAAACATGGCGGGAAAGTCAACCGTTCTCAGGCAGACAGCCCTTATCTGTCTCATGGCCCAGACGGGTAGCTTTGTGCCAGCACAACAGGCCAGGCTTCCCGTCCTTGACCGGATATTTACCAGAGTGGGAGCGACTGATTACCTGTCGAGGGGTCAGAGCACCTTCATGGTTGAGATGAAGGAGACAGCCAATATTTTGAACAACGCAACGTCAAAAAGTCTCGTGATTCTTGACGAGATAGGAAGGGGAACCAGCACTTACGATGGTCTTTCCATTGCCTGGGCCGTTGCGGAACATCTTCTTTTCAAGGACAAGAAGGGAGTAAAGACGCTATTCGCTACCCATTACCACGAGTTAACGGCCCTTGAGAAACGGCACAGGAAGGTAAGGAATCTCCATGTAGAGGTGAAGGAACATGACGACAGGATATATTTTCTTCACACACTCAGGGAAGGGGCAACGAGTAAAAGCTATGGCATTCAGGTTGCAGCCCTTGCAGGGGTACCTGCCGAGGTGATAGAGAATGCGGCCAGGATACTGAACCAGATAGAGAACGAAAACAAGGGAAAGGGTGTACCGGTTGCCTCGGTTACCTCTTCAGGCTATAAAATAGTGGTTCAAAAGCCTCTTCCAATGCAGAGTGACGAGGATGGGGAAGTCAAGAAAAGACTTATGGAACTAGAAATAAACAGGTTAACGCCTATAGAGGCCCTAAATATTCTTGACAAGCTTTGCAGGTACGTAAAGGCCAGAAATTGAAAAAAAACCCTTTTGCGCCAACAATCCCGTTTTTTACCGTCGCGCTATTGGTATGTTGCCTTTGCTGCATTGGAGGTCCGGGTGCGCCTCTATCCATGGAATCAGTATTTGCAGCCTCGAGATCCGCCGTGGCGGAGTACAAAGACGCAAGATTATCCTATGACAGGCTGTCAGCAAGCGCCAGGCTGAGAAAATACAGGAAGAACTGGATACGGGTAATAAACAAGTTCAGAAAGGTTTACCTGTCCCATGCCGATGATCCTGACATTGCCCCCAAAGCACTATTCATGATGGCTCGCTGCTATACAGGTCTTTATGGATACTCAAGGCGCATGTCTGACATCCAGGAGGCCCTTCAGCGTTATCAGGTGCTTATTGAACGTTTTCCCCTTAGCAGGCTCGCAGACGACGCCCTGTATGAAATCGGCCAGATATACAAGATGACGGGCAGGCCTAGCAGCGCCATTGCTGCCTGGAAAAGATTACTGAGGGACTATCCCAACGGGAGCCACGCCATCCTTGCTATGCAGAGACTTGCAAGGATGGGTGTGAAGATCAGGAATATACACAAAAAAACTGCCGTTAACCAGGGCGCTGGCACCAATACGACACTCGGGGCCGTTGGCACAGCGGGCGGAAAGAAAGCAAAACCTGGTGTCGCCATTATTAAGGACATAAGATACTGGTCAGACAAGGATTATACCAGGGTAGTAATCAACGCTTCTTCTCCCGTGTCTATAAAGCAGGGGGAGCTACCAGCTGACAAGAAACACGGGCTTCCAAAGAGATTTTACTTGGATTTATCCCCAGCATACAAGAAAATAGGACTTCCTGAATATATAAAGATCGATAACGGACTGCTGAGATCGGTCAGGGCGGCCCAGTTCAAACCAAGGACCGTGAGGGTGGTCTTTGATCTCAGAAAGACAGAAAAGACAAAGGTTTTTTACCTTGACGATCCGTTCCGGATTGTTACAGATGCCTTCGGAGCGCATTATGCAAAAAGAAAATGCGTAGTAAGGTTTTTGCCAGGGTCGGGCACGAGCGGTAAGGCGACATCCAAAAGCCATAGAAAAGGCAAGCTCTCTCTGGCCCAGCAGTTGGGTCTTTGTGTCAGGACTATTGTTATAGATGCCGGGCACGGAGGGAAAGATCCCGGGGCTAGGGGGCTTCGGGGAACGAGGGAGAAGGATGTTGTGCTCCAGATTGCCAAGAGGCTTGCGAGGATACTCAAAAAGGAGCTTGGATGCAGGGTAATAATGACAAGGCGTTCAGACCGGTACCTCCCCCTTACCGAGAGGACGGCAATTGCTAACGCCAACAAGGCAGATCTCTTTATATCCATACATGCGAATGCAGCGCCGACAAGGAGACTCAGGGGCGTAGAGACGTATTTCCTAAATTTCGCCTTGGATCAAGACGCAATGAGGGTAGCAGCAAGGGAAAATGCCACGTCAAGAAAGCGGATAGGCCAGCTCAGGAGCATCCTTAATCACATACTCAAAAACAGCAAGGTAAACGAGTCATCGAGACTTGCTAGAAAGGTCCAGTACAATCTTGTGAAGACACTCCAGGCCCGTTACCGGAACGTAAGAAACCTTGGAGTGAAACAGGCCCCATTCTTTGTTCTCATAGGCGCTAGAATGCCAAGCATACTTGTGGAGACCTCTTTTATCAGTAATCCTCAGGAGGAAAGGAGACTGCGCTCCCCAGCCTACCAGGATGCCGTTGCAATGGGCATTGCCCGGGGCGTCATCATGTATATACAAGAAACACAGCTCGCCTACAAAAACTGAACGGCTATCTTGCCAAAGGATTTTCTTCAAGGGCGTTGGCTATTACGCTCAGGAGCATAGAGATCTTGAATGGTTTACGAAAGTATGCATAGCCCCGCTTTTTTATCTCTTCTTCCCTTACTCTTTTGTCCACGTAACCGCTCATAAGGAGAACCGCCATGGCCGGGAAGGAATTCTTGAGCTCGTCGGCAAGATCGACCCCTGAACCGTCTGGTAATACCACGTCTGAAAGCAGCAGGTGGAAGGGCTTATTATCCTTTAATATATCCCGTGCCTCTTGAATGGTGCTGCAGCACCTGACAAAGTAACCGTTTTCAAGAAGGACTTCCCTGATTACCTTTCTTACCGCCTCTTCGTCCTCTACAAGCAGTATCCTCTGTCCCGTTCCTTTTGGAGACTCGAAGGGTTCATCCTGTTTTTTTTCCCCGAATGTGGCTTCTGGTGCTGCGGGAAAGTAAATGTCAAAGGCCGTGCCCTTTCTTTCCTCGCTGTTAACGTCTATAAAACCGCCAAGCTGTCTTACAATTCCGTAGACCACTGAAAGACCGAGCCCGGTCCCCTTGCCTATTTCCTTTGTGGTAAAAAAAGGATCAAAAATCTGGTTAAGCACCTCTTTTTTCATCCCTTCTCCTGTATCCCTGATAGACAGTCTCACGAATTTTTTATCGATGCCGGACTTGTTCATGATTACATTGGATGTGCCTATGGATAGTTTCCCTCCATCCGGCATAGCATCCTTGGCGTTTACTACGAGATTCATGATTATTTGGTCAACAACACCGGGATCCGCCACCATCGGCCACAGGTTCTTTTCCCTGTTTATGTGAAGAGCAATATCTTCACCAATGGTGCTTTCGACCATACTGAGGAGGTTATCGATGGATTGGTTCAGGTCCACTACTTCCCTGTCAAGGACCTTTCTCCTCGAGAACATGAGGAGCTGTTTTACGAGGTCGGTGGCCCTGGTGACACCGTACTGGATCTTTTCCATGTAGTTTTTTGTCTTTTCCCGGTCGTAATCGAAGAGGGGAATCAGGTCCAGGTTTATCTGTATGGCGGCAAGGATGTTATTGAAGTCATGGGCTATGCCTCCTGCCAGCATTCCAATGGATTCCATTTTCTGGGCATGAAGCAGCAGGGATTCCAATTCCTTCTCCCTGGTAATATCTTTTTTTACAGCAACGATCCCCTCCATATTGCAAGCCCTGTTTTTGATTGGGAAGATGATACAGTCCTCCACAAGCCTTTTCCCGTTCCGTGCCCTCGACGATAGCCGCCCGCTCCATGATTTCGCCTGTATAAGGGCCTTCCAGATCTCCTTGAAGGCATAGGCGTTTGTTTCATTCTCCTGTGCAAAATCGGCTTTGGTTCCTATAACTTCCTCGGGTTTGTACCCTGTCAGCCTTGTAAAAAAGGGATTCACGTACTTGATTATGCCAGAAGGGTCCGTGATTATGATGGATTCAACCGCCTGTTCAACCACGACCGCAAGGGTTTTAAGCCTTTTCTCTGCCTCCTTTCGTGAGGATATTTCCCTTTGCAGCCTGATGGAGTAAAAACGATTCTTTATAAACTTATGAAGGAGCAGCAGGTAAATGGTTCCGGACAGGAACAGTGCAAGGGACAGTTCAAAGCGGTTAATTAGTATTCCGTGGAGGGAAAATATCTTAGCTATGTTTACGTTGTGCCTGTAAAGGGGCAAGGCTATGAGTCTGAAAAAATTGCCGTCGTAGCAAAATTCCTTGTCACTAAAGGGGCCCTTGCCATATATGCAAAAAGTCGTTCCGTTGTTGCCTGTTTTCCCGTTTTGTCCGGCAAATACGGACGGGACCAGGCCTGGCAGCCTTTCATCGAAATTTGTTTTTCCAAAGACGAGCTCGTTCCTTCCGTTTAGAAAAAAGAGACCGTTTCTCTTAAAATCGTCCCCCACAATATCCTCGAGGCTTGCCTCTATTATTATGGCTCCGGGTATGGAGTAATTTTTGGAAAAAAGTGGCCTCGAAACTATGAGCGCCGGCATGGAACCAAGAGGGCTTTTTTGAATTGATGCACAGGCAGTGCCCCGAAGTGCGGAAGAAACGACCTTCAGGTAAGACAAGTCTCTCTTTTTAAGCTCCTGCTTGGAACTTGAGACCACAACCCCGTTCCTGTCCACGTAAGAGATGGAATTTGCCCTTAGCATTTTCTGCCACAGCAAAAAATGATAGCCGTCAAGTCTCTTACGCGCGGGCAGGTTCAGTAGGGAAAGCGATAGAAGCTTCGAGTCGGAAAGAAGCCTTTTTTCTGTATCCGCCAGTACCTGTTGATACGTTCTTACGGCCCCGTATGCCTCTGAAAAGATGGATCGGGTATGTATTGTTTCTATGTGAATGACAAGGAATATTCCCAATCCAAAAAGGAAACCAAAGACGCTGACTCCCTCTACGTAGGATCTGGTTACATTCCTTGATTGAAAGGCATAGCTTACCAGGAGGAAGCTTGAAAATGCGAGGAGCAGGCACTCGATGACTATAAGGTAAATATTTGGCCTTATGGCCTCGATGCAATCAACGGCAACGGCTGCTGACAGGCAAAAAATGGGAGTTTGAAAACCGGGGGTCCTGCCCCTTGTAAGGAAGTAAAGCGATAGGAAAGTGAGACCGCAAGATATGAATATTACGGCTGAGAAGACCCTGGAGCCCGGCCATGCAGAAGTTAAGGGGTATGAATAGATGAGGAATTTTAGGATTCCAAGAAATGCAACAAGGAGTGCCGCGGAAACAACGGATTTTCTATGAATCTTACCGGTGATAGTCACCGATACCATGATAAGGGCGGAAAGGATGTAGAGGGTCGAAGCAATGCTGTTGGTTGCTATGAGGCTGAAATCCAACATTCAAATCAGCTCGTCCACTATGCACATTACAGTGGGTTCAAGTGTCATGCCCAGTTCCTCGGCACGTTTTTTATTGATGATGACCTGGAACCGTTCGGCGTCCTCGACGGGAATGCTCTCTATGTCAACGCCGTTCATGAGCATTTCCGCCATCTGTCCTGCCTGGTAACCCATGTGGAACAGGTCCACGTTTGCCCCGCCGAAGAAACCGGCAGCGGTAAAGGACTTGTTAACCGCTAAATCTATTTTGTGTATTCTGCTTGTTATGTCCGGGACTATGGCATCAAGAGCCAGCCGCTTGCCCTTGGACTGGTCAAACACAGATAGGACCAAGGGAAAATAAGCGCATATATTTGGGTCCTGATTGATGAGCCGGGCTTTCTCGTCTAGATCCTTCATGTTGGAGACGGCAAAGTAGCGGATGTAATTTTTTACCCCAATAGATTTTAAGCGGGTGCTTATTTGCTGCCTGCCCTTTTCCCCCATGAAGTCCGTGGAATAGAGTATCCCGAGGGTGCATGGCCACTTCTTGAGAAGTTTAAGGAAGGCCACCTGCTGGTTCAGGAAAAGGTGTTCCAAAACGCCCGTGATATTGGATACGGGCCTGCGTCCTTTAAGAAAGCGGGACATCCTGTTATAGATGGATATATCTCCATTTATACCGGTAAATACAACGAAAGTGTGTTTTGCTGCCTTGAGGGCAAGGCCCACCTTTAAAAAGGCGATATCATCGACCGTTATGACCACCCTCGGCCGTTCTTCTTTTACACGTTTCAGTGCCATGGACACCCGTTTACGAACCTGCTCTGCTGTCAGTCTCTTTGCATCGAGATAGAATTTCCTTATTGCCTGGTACTTGTTCGGACTCTCGTTTATGGCCTGTAGGATGCCTTGAAGCTGCGGCCTTCCGCACAGGTCTTCTGGGGAATAACTAAGTACTATAAAGATAGAGTCCTTCTTTAACGGCTCTATCAGATGTGAATGGGAATTCAGGCACAAACCCAAGATGAGAACGAGTATAAACAGGGCGGCTGTGGTGACAGGGAGCCTCATTAAATAAACCTTTTTATTATAACGTAATGAACAGGCAGAAATAACGACCTTGGTTTACCACTCTTGTCTATTAAGGGTATCAGGTAGTTGGACCGTTTTCAACTACTACGGGTGAGATTTGTGGAAAAATATCGGGGGCGGGGATGTGGTCACAGGGGCGGGAAACCCGCCCCGCATGAAGCCTACTTTTTCTTGTGGCAGGTGGAGCAGGATTTGCCCTTTGGAACCTTCTTCGCAACGTGGCAAGGCCAACAGAACTTCTTATGGAAGTCGTTGCTCATGCCTTTTGTTTTTTCGATCTTGACCTTTAGGGGGCCGCCCTTTTCAGAGGCATGGCAGTCTATGCACTTCAATTTTTCCTGGTGCATTTTGTGAGGGAAAATCACGGCCGCTTTTTTACCCTTTATGGAAAACTTTTCCTTAAGGTTGATGGTGTCTGGGTTGTTAGCTGCCAATGCAGCTGCTGATACCCCGGCCATGATACCTGCTGCCATCAAACAAACGATCCTTTTCTTCATTTACGTTCCTCCTTTCTTTTTTGAATATGGTACACTTTACCTGAACCAAAAAGCAATTTGTATGCCTAGTATTCCATATTACCATTTTGTATCGTGTTAAACAGTGTTGACTCTAAGGCTTCTTGGTATATCTTTGAATCTTTATCGGTAAAAAGTCAACAAAATAGATGCTTAGAGAGCTCGTAATCGAAAATTTTGTCTTGATAGACCGTGTGGAGGTCTTGTTTGTGCCTGGTTTCACAGTAGTGACTGGGGATACAGGTGCAGGGAAAACCCTATTGATAAAGGCCTTCAAGGTATTACTCGGGGCCAGGGGGCAAAGCAGGTTTGTCGGAGGCAATGGAAGGCATGCTTCCATACAGGCGGTTTTTGAGGCCGGGAGCGGAGTAAGGCGTTTTCTCCGTGAACGCGGGATTGAGTGCGGAGAAGAATTGATACTAAGGCGTATTATATCTTCAGACGGGAAAAACCGCGTGTTCATCAATGGAGTCATTTCAACCATCGCTGATCTCAGGTCGCTTTCACTAAACCTTATGAGCCTTGCCGGCCAACACGAGTTTCAAAAGCTGTTGAGGCAGGATATCCACAGGAGCTGGCTCGACGGTTTTGCTTGTATTTCAACAAAGGGGCTCGGTTCCATACTTTCAGAGGTAAGGTGTCTTCGTAACCGTCTTGAATCCCTTGTTGAAAAGCAGGCGGAGCTTGAGGAACGAAGGGAGGGACTTGAAAGGGATGCAGGGGTCATTGACGGGATAAATCCCAGGATAGACGAAGAAGACAGGCTTGTTGAAGAAAGAAGGGTGCTCAGGCAGTCTGAAAAGATGCGGGTACTTGGCCAGGAGTTATTTCAGAGGCTTTACGGGGACAGGGATAGCATTCTTGAGGGGCTGTCTGCTTGCAGGAGACTCATAGGCAAGCTGTCATCCATCGATCAGAGTCTCGAAAGCCTGTGTTCCCAGATCGAGTCGGTTATATCAGAAACGGATGATATCGCCTCTTCCATTAGGGACTATCTTTATAACCTGCCCATGGACGATTCTCGCTTGCACCAGGTGGAAGAGCGCTTGTTTCAACTAAGAGGCTTGAAGAAACGGTTCGGTCCTGGCGTTGAGGACGTGCTTGAATATCGTGATAGGATAGATGTAGAGCTATCAATGATGGAAAATTTAGAGGGACAGGTAAGGGAGGTAGAAAGGATCCTGTTCCAGAAAGAGAGAGATCTCATAGCCAAGGCGCTGGAGATAAGCGGAAGAAGAAAGGAGGCGGCGATCCTTTTCCAGGAAAAAGTTCAGGCCCAGCTCGGGGACCTTGGCCTTGGAAAGGCAAGATTCCAGGTGCAGGTAGAGTCCCCTCGTGAACCATCAGTAAAGGCAATTGGCGAAAGAGGAATGGACAGGGTAACCTTTCTTTTTAGCGCAAATCCAGGCCAGGGGCTTAAACCTCTGACAGAGGTGGCCTCTGGAGGAGAGCTTTCGAGGCTCCTTCTTGCAATAAAGGTGGTTTTGGGAACGATGCAGGGAAGCGAAACAATGGTATTTGACGAAATAGATTCTGGCTTGGGGGGAGAGGTTGCAGAAAAGGTGGGGCGGAAGCTGCTGGCCATTTCAGAAACGGCTCAGGTAATTGCCATAAGCCACTTTCCCCAGATAGCTGCCCTTGCCCACAGCCACGTGGTGGTAAGGAAGGAGCAGGGAGAATCCCAGACCACATCCGAGATTTTCCGGGTCGAGGGCAGTGAAAGGGTTGTGGAAATTGCGAGGATGCTTGGCGGAGAAAGCGGAAAGGCAAGAGAATATGCGAAGGAGCTGCTTGGTCCTGTTTTCAGGAGGCCTTGACAGCATACTGGCATGCAAGATCCTGCAAGGGCAAGGAATAGATGTCATAGGCATCAAGTTCATTACGCCTTTTTTCTCTTACCATCTTGCGGATGGACAAGAGGCAGGAAACTATAAGAAGAGGATCCGTGAAAGGTATGGTATCAAGCTTGAAGTGGTGGATATTACAGCGCAATTTTTGAAAATGGTCACCATGCCTGTCCACGGCTACGGCCGCTACCTGAATCCCTGCGTTGACTGCAAAATCCTCATGGTTAAAAAGGCCCTGTCCCTCTTGGGCATTTATGGTGCCTCCTTTATTGCAACCGGAGAGGTACTTGGACAAAGGCCCATGTCCCAGCGCCGGGACACGCTGAGAATAATAGAAAGAGACAGTGGTGCCGAGGGTCTGCTTCTAAGGCCACTCAGTGCAAGGTTTTTGAAGGAAACTATTCCCGAGATTGAAGGAGTGGTTGACCGTTTGCGGCTGCCTGCAATTAGCGGGCGCTCAAGAAAGAAGCAGATGCGGCTCTCTGCAAGATTTGGAATAGAGGACTATCCTGCCCCTGCGGGAGGCTGCGTCCTGGCTGATCCCATTCTTTCAAAACGGTTCGAGAGGATATTTTCCATGTGGCCCGATTTCACTTATAGAGAGTGCCTCATTGCCCAGACAGGGCGCCATTTTATTTTACCAGACGGCGGATGGCTCATCGTTGGGAGAAACAAGGCAGAAAACGATACCCTGTTAAGGCTCGTGGAACGCGAGGACGACATTACGCTAAGTTGTGTAGACCGCGCCGGCCCAATCTGTGTTTTAAAAAGGGGCCGGGAGAGGAAGGATATAAGGCTTGCGGCGTCAATTTGTGTCCGTTATTCCAAAGGGAATAACCAGCCCGTAAAGGTAAGGGTTGAATCATCCTGGGTAACCCGGGAAGTCATAGTAGAGGCAGGGGCCTTTCCTACTGACAGCAAGATCAGGGCCTTGATGTTATAGTGCCCTTTTATGTTTTACATCTGTTGTATTAGGGGCTGTTGCAAGGTGATCGCCACGACTTTCTTGACAATAAAGCCCCTAAAAGGCATCCTACTGCTTATTCGATGCTCTAATATTTGAGAGAGGAGAAACTTTGATAAGATGCTTGAGATAATCCGGAAAAATGCCGCTTCCTGGCTTATGAAGTTTATATTGGGGGCTATCGTAGTAGTTTTTGTCTTTTGGGGTGTTGGATCGTTCAGGTCCCAGAGGCTTGACGTTATGGCCAAGGTAAACGGTGAGAAGATTCTGGTTGAGGATTACCAGAAGGCTTACAATCTTACCGTGGAGCGCCTGAGGCGCATGTACGGCGGAAGCCTGCCACAGGCCATCTTCAAGCAAATGCACCTTAAACAGCAGGTGCTCAACCAGCTCATAGACCAGGCGCTTATAAGGCAGGAGGCAAAGAGGCTTGGCCTTACAGTTACAGACAAGGAGATACAGCAGGTCATACTTAACATTCCCGCATTTAAACGAAATGGCATGTTTGAGGTCAGGCTCTACCGGATGGCACTCAGAAACGCAGGGCTTAAGCCGGCAGACTTTGAACAGCAGCTTCGCCAGGAGATGACAACTAGAAAACTCCAGACCGTAATGGCCGCCGGGCTTCACTGCCCCGACTCCGAGGCCCTTTCCTACTTTAAGTACAAGAATGCGGAAATAGATGTGGATTTTGTCAAGGTAAACAGCTCAGATTGTATCTCTTCTGTAAACGCCACGGAAAGGAAACTGAAAAAGTGGTATGAATCTCACAAGGAGCAGTTCCGTACCGATCCCCAGCTTAAACTCAAGTACCTGCTCTTTTCAAAGAAGAAGTTCGAGGCCTCTGCAAACGTCACTGACGAGGCAATAAAGAACTACTACCAGGAACACAAGGACCAGTTTCATGTTCCTGAGAAGAGGCGGGCAAGGCACATCCTCCTCAAGGTGTCCCAGGATGCCAACGAGACGGTGGTGGATGCTAAAAAGAAGGAGCTTCTTGGGATAAAGAAGCAAATAGAGAAGGGCAAGTCCTTTGCCGCGCTTGCAAAGAAGTACTCCGAGGACAAGGCCTCGGGAAAAAGGGGAGGGGACCTTGGTTACTTCAGCAAGGGCATGATGGTAAGGCCCTTTGAGGAAAAGGTCTTCTCCATGAAAAAGGGTGAGGTCAGCGGACCTGTCAGGACGAAATTCGGATGGCATCTTATAAAGCTTGAGGATATTCGGCCGGAGCGGACAAGGCCCCTTAAGGAGGTAAAATCTCTCATAGCAAAGAGGCTCAAGGAGAAGAAGGTAAAGAAGATGGTCTGGGATGCGGCTAACAAGGCCTACGATACCATAATAGAGATGGGAGGTCTTGAAAGTTACGCCAAAAGCGCTGGTCTGAAACTCGAGGAGACGGACCTTTTTTCAAGGAAGAGGCCTGCCCCTGTCCTTGGGTATAATCCGAGCGTGCTCGATATGGTTTTTTCTCTCGATAAGGGGGAGCTAAGCTCCCTTCTCGAGGTGCCCGAGGGTGTGATGATAGCAGAGCTTGTTGAGAAAAAGCCCCCATACATTCCCAGGTTTGAAAAGGTAAAACCCAAGGTGGATAGGGCCTTTACCGAGGAGAAGGCCAGGGAGCTTTGTCTTAAAAGGGCAAAGGATATACTTGGGCTTTCAAAAAAAGAGGGCCTGAATGCTGCGGCAAAAAAATATGGTTTGAAGCTGGCTGATACGGGCCTTTTCAAAAGAACCGATCCGTCAGCAGGCGGAAGGCTTCCGGGCCCGGTGGTAAAGGGCGCCCTCAGCCTTTCAGTGAAAAAACCGTATCCAGATGACGTTTATGAAGCCGGTGGCACCTTTTACGTCATCCACCTAAGGGCCTTCAAGGAAAGCACCGATCCTGAAAGGTTCAAGGAAGATAAAAAGGCCATAAAGGCAGAGATAAGAAGAATGAAGATGGAGATGGCCTTCTCTGACTGGCTCAAGCACGAAAGAGAGAAGGCGAAGATAGAGATAGTAAGAAGACCCTGATATTTTTAATGAAGACCTGCGACCTTCATACCCACACTACTGCTTCAGATGGCTCTGATACACCAAAAGAGCTCATTTTAAAGGCGGGGGAGGCGGGTCTTTCTGCCATTGCCGTAACCGATCACGACACCACCAAAGGCCTGCCAGAGGCAGAGGAGGCCGCAAAAGAGACGTCCATGGAGTTCATTCCAGGCGTTGAGCTAAGCGTAAACTTTACAAAGGGCAACATGCACATGCTC
>WGDC01000054.1 GCA_015493475.1 Deltaproteobacteria bacterium | reverse complement strand
GTGGCCATGCAGCACATACTTTACGCAAAAGAGGTGAACAACGCGCCTCTCATCGTTGTTGACCCTCGTTTTACAAAACTTGCCGCAAAGGCCACGGATTACGTCCGCATCCGCCCCGGCACGGATACGGCCTTTGTCATGGGACTTGTGAACGAGATAGTTACAAACGGCTGGCACGACAAGGACTTCATAAGAAAGCGGGTGGCCGGCTTTCCGGAAATGTGCGAGGTTGCAAAGCACTACACACCGGAGGTGGTGGAAGATATTACGGGAATCCCTGCCTCTGAGGTCAAAAGGATAGCAAAGCTCCTTGCCACCCACAGGCCCGGCACGGTTGTCTGGTGCATGGGCGCAACCCAGCACTCCATTGGCTCCAGCAACACCAGGGCACTTTGCATCCTCCAGCTCGTTCTCGGAAATATGGGTGTTTCAGGCGGTGGAACCAACATCTTCCGCGGCCACGACAATGTCCAGGGGGCAACGGACATGTGCGTGCTTTCCCATTCCCTTCCTGCCTATTACGGCATAAAGGACGGTTCCTGGAAGCACTGGTGCAGGGTCTGGGACGTGGATTACGAGTGGATGAAGTCACGCTTTCACAGCAAGGAGTACATGAACAAGAAGGGTTTCACCCTTGCCCGCTGGTACCAGGGGGTCATCCAGGAGGACAAGATAAGCCAGTACACGCCGATAAAGGCGGTGGTGTTCTGGGGATGCGCATCAAATTCCCAGTCACAGTACCACAAGCTGAAAAAGGCTCTGGACAAGCTGGATCTTGTGGTGATAATCGATCCCTTTCCAACCATGACAGCAGCGGCCTGCCAAAAGGACAACGTTTACCTGCTGCCTTCATCCAGCCAGTACGAGACAGAGGGAAGTGTCACCTCGAGCTCACGCCAGATACAGTGGCGGTTCAAGGTGGTGGACCCTGTCCATGACTCAAGGGACGACTACTGGATCATGGACCAGATGGTCAAGCGTTTTGGTTTTCACGACAAGTTCTACAAGAACATAAAAAAGGTTCCAGACGACATTACAGGGGAGCTTTGCAAGGGTTCCCTCACCATTGGCTACAATGGCGCACTTCCCGAGCGGATAAAGAAACACACCCTTCACTGGGAGACCTTTGACGTGGACAGCCTCCAGGCAAAGGGCGGCCCGTGTGACGGCGAGTACTACGGGCTTCCGTGGCCCTGCTGGACCGAGACCCATCCGGGAACGCCCATTTTATACGACATCTCAAAGCCTGTGGCCAAGGGAGGGCTTCCCTTCAGGGCACGTTTTGGCACAGAGCATACCTACTGGGACGGCAGGAAGGAGAATCTGCTGGCCGCCCCTGGCGTCTACAATCCGGGAAGCCAGGTAAAGGGAGGATATCCCGAGTTCAAGGATATCGTCCCTGGAACCAACTGGAAGACAGACCTTTCCCAAAAGACCATAAAGGTCGCCATTTCAAGGGGAATGGCCCCCTTTGGAAATGCCAGGGCTAGGTGCGTGTGCTGGAACTTTCCAGACCAGGTGCCTGTCCACAGGGAGCCCCTTCACTCCCCAAGGCCCGATCTCATCGCAAAGTATCCGACATATCCGGACAAGAAGGAGCAGTACAGGGTCTATACCAGGTTCAAGAGCGAGCAGAAACCGGAGCTTGTCAAGAACTTCCCGTATGTCCTCATTACCGGAAGGATGGTGGAGCACATGGGAGGAGGTGCGGAAACCAGGAGCAACAAGTACCTGGCAGAGCTTGCCCCCAAGATGTACGCAGAGATAAGCACCCGTCTTGCCAACAACCTGGGCATAAGGGACGGGGACATGATGTGGATAGAATCCCCCGAACAGGGCAAGGTGAAGGTCATGGCAAGGGTCACGGACCGGGTAGACGACAAGACCATCTTCATGCCCTTCCACTTCGGAGGCATGTTCATGGGGCAGGACCTTTCTGGAAACTATCCCAAGGGCCACAGACCCTACTGTATAGGCGAGCCTGCCAACATCTGCACCAACTACGGCTATGACGTCGTCACTCAGATTCAGGGGACAAAGGAAGGGCTTTGCCAGGTGAAAAAGGCCTGATACAGGGGCAGGAGGTTAAAAAATGGCAAGAATGAAATTCCTGTGTGATATAGAGCGCTGCATTGACTGTAAGGGCTGCGTAATTGCCTGCAAGGAAGGAAACGGTGTCCCTGTAGGCATAAACCGCAGGCGTGTCATTACCATCAACCAGGGAAAGCCCGGTGAAAGGAGCATCTCCATTGCCTGCATGCACTGCTCGGATGCCCCGTGCATTGCAGTCTGCCCTGTGAGTGCCCTGTACCAGAGGGATGACGGTATCGTGCTGGTGAACAAGGACGTGTGCATTGGATGCGGTTACTGTTTCATCGCCTGCCCCTTTGGGGTGCCCCAGTTTCCCAAGGGCGACACCTTTGGAAAGCGCGGGGTCATGGACAAATGCACCTTCTGCGCAGGCGGGCCTGCCCCGAACTTCAGCGAGAAGGAGCGGCGGCTCTACGGGCAGAACAGGATAGCAGAGGGAAAGGTGCCCCTTTGCGCGGCAATGTGTTCCACCAAGGCCCTTCTTGCAGGAGACGGAGACAAGATTGCGCGCATATTCCAGGAAAGGGTAGCAAGGAGGGGTACAGGAGCAAAGGCCCCGGGCTGGTCAACTGCTTACAAGTAGGCAAGGGGAAGCATAATGAAGACGTCACGGTGGATGGAAGTGGTGAATCTTTGCCTCCTTTCCTGTCTCTTGGGCGGGGGGCTCGCCTATGGCGCCGAGATGCTTCTTAGGGGCTTTGGTGCCATATCCACGGTGCAGGCGTTCAAGGAGTTTGGCGTGGTGGTATCCCCCCACTGGCAGGAATATTCAGAGGATTTCATCTCCTTTGTAAACGGGGTGGGCAGGCTTTACTTGCCGGTAATTGTGGGTGTTCCTCTTGTCTTTCTCATTCACTTTGTCGCAATAGGTCCCAAGGGCTTTGAACACAGGGGCAGGAGAATCTCCTTTTACGGCCTGTTTACCCGCTTTCTTCACTGGATGTGCGCACTCTTTTTCTCACTTGTTGTGGTGAGCGGGCTCATGGTGGTCTTTGCAAAGGCCCTCGGGGGCGGAAGTCTTGTGCTTTCTGCCAGGACTATCCACCTTTTTTGCGCCTATGGATTCATGGTCTTCGCGGCCCCACTCTTTCTAATCTGGGTAAAGGACATGTTTCCAGCCCCCTATGACATCAAATGGCTCCTTTGTGGTGGCTATCTTTCAAAAAGGAAGGTGGAGGTGCCGGCAGGCAAGTTCAACCTTGGTCAAAAGATGTGGTTCTGGCTGGCCTTTGTGGGCGGGGCAGTGATGTTTTACACGGGCTACGTGGTAAGTGGCCTTTCACTGCCACAGGCCCAGATTGCAGGCTATGTCAAGATACATCTCATCCTAGGCCTATTTATAGTGGCGCTGTTTATAACCCATCTCTACATGTCCCTTTTTGCCGTAAAGGGTTCCTTAAGGAGCATGATTTCAGGCTACAAGTGGGAGGAAGAGGTAAGGGTGCTTCACAGCAGGATGCTCAAGTAGTTGCCTGCCTCCTTTAAGAGACTGGAATTTTAGATGCCAGCAGTTTCAACCGGCCTTGAACGCTTTATTCGTAACAGGCCTTCCTGGGCAAGGGGCAGAAGGCTTGGCCTTCTTTGTAACCAGGCCTCTGTGGATAGCAGGTTCAGGCACGCACGCTTACTTGTTGATGAGGCTTTTCCGGGAAGTCTAAGGGCCATTTTCAGCCCGCAACACGGCCTATTTTCTGAAAAGCAGGACAACATGAAGGAATCTGAGGATATCTTGGATGAGCGGCTCAAGATTCCCGTCTTCAGCCTCTACAGTGAGGAAAGGACCCCAACCAGGCGTCAGCTTGAAGGCATCGATCTTCTCATAATCGATCTTCAGGACTGCGGAACAAGGGTTTATACCTATATCTGGACAATGCTCCTTGCCATGAGGGCCTGTGAGAAAAACGGTGTTTCAGTGGCCGTTCTTGACAGGCCAAACCCCATAGGGGGCGCGAAGGCGGAGGGAAACCTGCTGGAAAACAGGCTCTTTTCCTTTGTGGGCATGGCACGGATTCCCATGAGATACGGCATGACCATCTGTGAGCTTGCAAGTTTTTTCAAGGAAAGCGAGAAGCTTGACCTTGAACTTCATCTGGTTTCCATGGATGGCTGGAAAAGAAACATGTACTTTGATGAAACAGGCCTTCCCTGGGTCCTTCCATCCCCCAACATGCCCCGGCTGGAAACAGCCCTGGTGTATCCAGGCCAGGTGATACTTGAAGGGACCAATCTTTCAGAGGGCAGGGGGACAACCCTTCCCTTTGAGATATTTGGGGCCCCTTACCTTAATGACAGACTTATTGAGGAGCATTTCCAGGGCCTTGACGGCGCAAGACTTCGCTACCAATCCTTTGAACCCACCTTCAACAAGTGGCATGGCCACATGTGCAGGGGCTTTCAGATACATGTCACAGACAGGAGGCGTTTTCGCCCCTACCGCTTCACCCTTGATCTTCTCTCCCTCCTTAACAGGGTCCAGAAGGAGCAGTTTTCATGGACCCCTCCGCCATATGAATACGATTTCTGGAACCTTCCGGCAGACCTCATAATGGGAAGCAGGAAGGTAAGAAAGATGGTGGAAGAGGGTGCGGAAATGGAGGATTTTGACCAGGTCTTGTCAGAAGATGAGGACTTTTTCCTCAAGATAAGGCAGAAGTTTTTGATGTACGCCTGACTAAGGCAGCTCCTTTTTCCTGGTAACCTCCTTTTTTATCCGGTCAAGGCAGTGGGAGAGGGCAGAGATAACGTTTTCCCGATAGTCTCCCGCTACCCCAAGGAGCATCACGTCATCCCCCTTTTCTATATGCCCCTGGCTTATCTCCACCTCGGCGGCAAGAACCCCGGGAAGACCCCTTGTCTCATCCATTATTTCAGAGAGCCTTTCAAAGTCCACTTCCATATCAAGGCTTGAGCACGGGCTTCCATCCCTTGAATATTCCCTTACAAGGCCGTTGTGAATAAGGATCATCCCAGCCTTTGTGCCGGCCTTTTCCTTAAGTTTTTTTCTGAAGCCTTCTATGTCCATTACCTTCTGGCCTCCTTTTTACGTTTTTTCATCCTGGGCAACCCTTCTTATTGCATCCCCATAGGCCTTTTTTAGAGATGAAAGGTAGCCCGCATCCACTGGCCCTTTCCAGGATACCACCTTGAAGAAACGTCTTGGAATGGTAATGGATTCAGGGTCAAAACCCGTTTTGAACCTGAGTTTCCACCTGGAGGCCCGGATGCCTGATGCCGCACCATCCAGATTTTGCGCTAGTTCCCCTTGGCCAAGGGATTCCAGGCACTGTGCAAGCCTCTTTTTTGTGTAGACCTTCCTTGAAAAAAGGCAGGCAACCATGGAGTTGAGCAGACACCTTGAAAGCTCATCATCAAGGAGAAAGGATATGGCCTTGTCAAGGTCCCTTTCTGCGTGTTTCTGTTCGTAAGAGTAGGCGGCAGTGTCAAGATGGGAGTGGCGAAAGCCCAGGGACTGAGCGGTAAAAAAGAGCTCTCCTGTGGCATATCCTGCCATTTCCTGGCCGAGGACGCAGGCAAATTCACTGCCTCCGTAACTTTCCGCCGCCTTGAGCGTCCCCTGGGCAAGGAGCCTGTAAAACCTGTTTGTGCCCTGGGCAAGGAATGTAACGGCCTCAAGGTATCCTGAAGCGTCACCAAAGGAAAGGTTAGTTAATGTCTCATCCTTGCTAAGGATACCCCTTTCAGTTGCCTCAGTGGCCCATGCCAGGGCAACGCCTGCAGAGATGACATCAAGCCCCATCCGGTCGGTCTTTTCAATGAGTTTTAATACGGACACAGGCTCCTTGATGCCAAGCATGCTTCCTACGGCAAAGATGGGCTCGTAATCGTAGGCCATTTGCAGGTAGTAGTAGCGGCTGTCTTCCATGAATTTTTCCCTTACAAAGCCCACGTGTATGCAGCCAACAGGGCAGCCGGAACAGGCCAGGTTCCTCAGGAGGTGTTTTGCAGCAAAGGTTT
>WGDC01000053.1 GCA_015493475.1 Deltaproteobacteria bacterium | reverse complement strand
GATGCTCCCGGCCTGGTGTCCAAAGGATGGCTTTGGCGGTTGCACTGACCGGGCCAAGCCCTTCATCTTGGCAAGGCCACTTCGCTTGCTCCTTGCCATTTTCATGTCAGCAGGATGCCTCCGGCAGGGCGGTTCCCTAAAAAAATTAGCAACTGCCAAACCGGACAGTTTATTTGCTATAAAACCGGTCAACTCTATTTGTTGACAACATCTTCCCTCTATGAGGTGCTGCCGATTAAGAAGGCGCTCCAAGAAAGGCAGGGGAAAACCCATGGAAGAATACTCAAGATGCAATAGGGAGTCGATAAATGTATTCCCAATAAGTATTAACTTCATGTTTCGTACGGCAAGCATCTCAAAAAAATATTCGTTATTACCGCAGATTAAATTTTGTCCGTGCAAAAATTAAGCTTTTCTTTCAAAAAGACGATTTCTTTTAATAGAACATTGCGATTACTTGGCCCTGATTTTACCGCGAAACGCTGCAAATTGATGGTTCAGCATAGCACTGCATAAGGAAGAGAAGAGATGCGCCTAATAACACTCTTAGTAGCAGTCCTGCCGAGTAACTACTCAATTCATGCCATCTGGTTCTCAGTTTCAGGGGAAGGAAACACAAAATACCACGTTGTCAGGAGAACTTTTTATCATGATGAAGTTTTTAAAAAACTTTCGTTTAAAGACCCTGCTTTTTTCCCTTACAGCCCTCTGGGCCACAGGCCTATGCCTTCTCGGCCTTTTTACCATGTCTTCCATAGGCATGATAGAAAAGGAGCTCAACACAGTGTTTGAGCGTAACTTGCCCATTCTAAAGGCCATAGGGGGAATAAAGACCGAGCTTCTTATGGATTCAAGGACCTCGCGCACAAACCCTGCGGGCTCGTTTGACGTCCGGAACAAGTCCCTTGATACCATCCATAGGAAGATGGATGTAATCGGGGAATTTCTCGCCAGCTCCCCGGCACAAAATGGGCAGGGCGCGGAACAGATCCGGGAGTTAGGCGCACTCTACCATCAATTCACGGGTATTTTTGATGAATACAGAATGGCAGTGAGAACCCCATCGGATATGGGCGACAGAAAGGGGAAAAGTGCCGGTAGTTATGACAGGCAGATCGGCAATAGCCTGCAGGGGCTTGCCGATCTCGCCAACAAAATAGATTCCAAGGTATACAGGCTAAACGCCATGGCAGTTAGGAATGTAGACGGCCATGCAAGGAAGCAGAAACAGATGGTTGTCCTGGTAATGTTTCTGGTCTTTGGGGCAGGAGTTTTTTTCAGTCTGTTAGTTTTGGCAGGCATCTCCGCGAAGCTCAAGGACAGCCACGACGCCATATCTGCAATAGCCACAGGGGATGCAGACTTGACCAAGAGGGTGACAGTGTCGGGGAAAACAGAGATAGACGAAATCGCCCTCCTCCTGAACACCTTTATTGAGAGGATACAAAATATGATCAGGGAGATAAAAAAATACGGTCTCGAGGTAACTTCAGGAGCCCGGGAGATAGGGCAATTGTCTTCCTCACTTGCCAGTACCGCCGTGGAGGGAAACGCCCAGTCTGAAGAAGTCGCCAGATGCGCCAATGATACAGGTGAACAGGTATCAAGCATCGCTGCCGCCATGGAGCAAATGACCGCCACGGTGGCCGAGATCGCACAAAATACCGGGGTCACGGGCCAAAAGTCCTCGGAAGTCGCGGAAAAGACGAGGCAGGCCCAGAGACTTGTAAACGCCCTTGCCAACGCCTCACTCAGTATCGACGAAATGAGTACCCTCATCGGCAACATCGCGGAGCAGACCAACCTCCTGGCCCTCAATGCCACCATTGAGGCTGCAAGGGCCGGAGAAGCAGGCAAGGGCTTCGCGGTAGTTGCCGGAGAAGTAAAGGAACTCGCCAAGCAAACGAGCGAGGCGGTGCAGAAAATAGACCATACAGTTGTGGAACTCAAAAATCATGTAGACAAAGTAGAGGCCGTTACCAACGACATTGTAGATTCCATAGAAGAAGTAAGCGAACTCGCCAACAGCGTCGCGGCGGCAGTGGAAGAACAGACAGCCACCACCAACGAGATAAGCGAAAATACCCAGGCTGTTTCTGGAAATACCAATTTTCTGGTAGCCCAGAGCGAGGGGATCAAGGAGGCGAGCACACAGACGGCGGCTGGCTCCGAGCAGGCACGGCTATCGGCTGGCGAAATGGCTCTTACGGCGGAAAGCCTCGAAAAGACCCTCCAGGCATTTACTGTGTAGGGAGGCATAGCAAAAACCATTTCGATAGGAACAAGGCCGGGTTATTTTCTCAACCATTTACCTGGTTTTTTCTCAATGAACGACCCCTTGGGCGCGGTCTTCTGCCACTGCAAAGCGAAGATTGACTGCACACGGGCTATTTGCGAGGAAGGGATATTCAGTGCCTGTGCTACGGCCATGTAAAGGGCCTTCCTGTCCCTGTTTTCTGCATCCACCAGTTTCTTCAAGGTGGCCTTTTGCCTAAGTCCGAGTCCAGAAAGACTCCTTATAGAGAGAAAACCGTTAAGTCCTTCACCCACCAAACCCCTCGCCATATAGGGCTCAAGGGAAGGGAAACGTTTCTTCATCCTTTCCTTGAGCTGCCGTATGGTGGCATTTGATATAGTGAGCTCGACTGCAGCATGGGCTTCCCTCACGGAAAACAGCGAGGAAATGGGAGACTGGCTTGATTTCTCCCCCTGTTCCGGCGTTTGCTGCCTAACGTCCTTTACAATGTCTTCAGCGGCTTTTCTGACCTCTGCGGCCGGAAAATAAATATTTACGGTTACACAGGCCGTAACGAGAAATAGTACAGCAGTTATCCAGAGCCCGTGATGCCTGTTGACGTTCATTCTACTTCACCTCCACTTTGCTTTGGCTCGACTCGCCAATTCTCTTCAACCTGTCCAGCATGTCTCTGAAACTTATTCTGCCCCTTGGGTTCATATTAATCACATTAACCCCGCCCCAAAAGCCCCTTTTTACCAGATACTCCCTATCCCCCTTCCTGTAAAGGCCGTGGAGCTCAAAAATATCGTTCTTTAATTTACACGATATCCCTATATCGCTGTAAGAAAATTCCTTGAACAGCCTTCCGAGAAAGGAGACAGAACCTCCGCCTCCTCCGAGAATGGACAGGTTCTCAATGGCCTTTATACTTATTTTCTTCGAACGGCTTGCCTTTTCATCTGTTTTGACAAGCAGATTGAAGGCCTCGGGCTGCCCGCCACTCATGACAAGTCCATTAACCCACCCCTTGACGGCCCCTGTCACAAGCCCGAAAGGGGTCTTCTCCGACAGGACCCTTAGATCCAAATGACGGAAGGATATGTCGGCTCCCCATCTGAAAACTGGGGCATAGGGTTCCATCCAGATATTCTTTATCTCAACCATGCCCCCTGCAACCGCCACGGAGAGATGTCCCGAAAAGACCAGCCGATCGCCCACGAACATAGCCAGTGGCAGATTCCCGTCTATAGTCGCCTCTACTGGAACGTCTTTCAGCAACCTGTGAACCCTGAGTGCCCTGATCTCTATTCCCCTAAGCACAAGTGTTCCACGTGAAAACAGAAACCCGGCCTCTTCCAAGGAAATCGTACCGTTTCCGAGAGCTAACGACAACGGGCCAAACTCCCCCTTGTCGCTGCAAAGGGTAACAGGCAGGTTCCTTTCCGAAATGGCGATGCTCCGGGGTGACTTGAATATGGTCTTTGGCAATAGCACGCCGAGGAAGATGTCATTCCAGCTTACAGAACCCTTTTCGCACCGGTGCCGAGTCAGAGGATAATACAAGGCCACCTCAAGCCCATCTATAAATTTCATGGACTTATATAGGAGTTTTCCCTCCATCCTTAGCGAGACCTTGGCACCCTGCCCCCTTACCGTCATTTTCCCTTGGGGCTGGAAATCACTAACTACTGGGAATGAATCGGAAAAGGCATCCTTTACGAAAAGATTGTAGCTCCTTTTCAGGTCGGCACGAAGTTCCCATTTGGAGCCAAGGAGCCCGATCATGCACTTTTTGAAACCGCCATCCCGAGGACACGGAAGACTGATTCCCCTGACCTTAAGGGAAAAAGGACCATAGAGGATTGCCCTATCTATGTAAAGACGTCCTTTGTCAATCCTTCCCTCGGCCCTCAAACTACCCTTCATGCGGGAAAGATCAAAAAACCACGGGAAAAACAGGACTTGGCCACGAGGAAAGGCCGCATTTAACGTCCAGTAAAAGCCCTGGCCTTTTCTGGCAAGCGGCCCATGTGCCCGGATATTCAAGAAGATATCCAATCCCTCGAAGGCATGGTCACCGTCCCGGGAACCTGCAACATCCTTAAACTCTATCTTACATCCAAGGCGAATACCCGAGGCATCTTTCTTGACATGCAGGCGGCCACGCGGTAGCCCGCTCAACAGGCCGGAAAGACCAGTGCCGGCACTGCGTAAAGTGTCAAAACTCTGTTCCCTTAAGGGGCATGCCCTTCCCGACGAGACAAACAGGAAAACAAGGACGACGATAATACACGTCAGGCAGTTTATAATATTCTGTGCTACCTTTCCTGGCATCGTTCCGGGAAGACAACAGAGACCAGCCTTCGTTGGTATAAGAATTAGGAACGTCGGTTCCCGTCTCAACTATTTCAGGTTGATTGCCGTTTAACCATGGACGCTTATGATTCATCTATCACCGCTGGCAGGATAGTACATAAACATAACGGGTCAAAGGATGTTTTTCCTGATATATTCAATTGCATTCCTGAAAAATACGATGCCAGATCCTTCTTCAATGTCAAGGACCTTTCTGGTCCAAAGAGGATGATTTGTGAAATGATTATTGGCCTCGGGGTGCGGCATAAGCCCCATAAGGCGGCCCGTAGGATCACAAATGCCAGCAATTGAAAGAGTAGAGCCATTTGGATTCAGAGGATATTGCTGTGTTGGTTCTCCACTATGAGGATCCACATACTGAAGAGCTATGAGATTGTTACTCTTGAGGCTGTAAAGTATCTTGTCATCAATGGCTACAAACTTGCCTTCACCATGACGCACCGGCATTTCAACGGTATCTATTCCCTTAGTGTATACGCAAGGAGAAGAAGGATTTACTTTGCATGTCACCCAGCGGTCTTCAAAACGTCCCGAATCATTGTATGTAAGGCTTACGACACGGTTTTCATAATCACCGTCAAACCCTGGCAGCAAACCTGTTTTCACCATCAGCTGAAACCCGTTGCACACACCAAGGATGAGTCCCCCAAGGGAAACGAACTCTATAAGCTGATCCATGAGCCTTTTCCCGGTTCCTGCGACCCTCGCATGTCTCATGCGGTGCGCGCCTGCCTGGGCGGCCCCAAGATTGTCGCCGTCGAGAAACCCCCCCGGTAAATTCAAGAAATGGTATTCCATGAGCTTAAAGGAGCCATCAAGTAAATCACTTAGGTGAACTATGTCCACATGGCCAGCACCTGCAACTTTACAAGCGTGGGCCATCTCCATTTCGCAGTTCGTACCGTAACCCGTTGTTACAATTACTCTTACCTGAGATGCCATTTCATGCTCCGCCCGTTTCTAAGACTTGGAAATCATAAAAACTGTACCGCATCGATTAAAAGGCGGCAACTTATTCGTTGAGGAGGAAATATAAAGCTGGGCTCTCACCAAAAATGAGGCCCTCTTTCCCGGTTAACTCAACTGCCCAAGCACCATGATCCATAAAAGATAACCGGCACCACGTGTTCTCTATGGAACACACCCTACACAGGGGTAGTCTGCATTGCCGCCTCAAAGTGCCTCAATTACAATGGACAGATAACCACAGTATCGTCTAGACAGGATGAGCATACCTGACTTCACCTGCACCGGCGAACTCTATCTATACGGCAACAGGCCCTCTGACGGCCTCTCCCAATACCTCAGATTGACAAACATAGAGGCCAGCCAGGATGAGCCCTATACAATGCCACCTCTTCAAGTTCATAGAACCTGCCCATACGCCTATGCATCCAGCATATTGCACGGTTTGGCATTTCTTGAAATAATGATGAGAAATATGCCGTCCAACAGGAGGCTGATGCCTATCATCCAGCCAAGAAACCAGTGGGTACTGTAAGGCCAAAACATAATAAACATGGCAGCAAGGGCAAGGGAGACCATGCCGCTTATAAACAGGAATAGCCACCCTCTATGCGGCTTCATGTCAAGAGCAAGATTGATGCTGGCGACCCCGTCAAGTATGAAATAAATGAATATTGCGATTCCAAGCACAACCACGAGTGCGAAGGGCTTTACAGCAATAAACATACCTAGCAACAGGGGACTTAGGGCCTTTAGCCACGAGACCTTGTCCTTCAGGCCAGTGATGTACGTAAACATGCAAAGAATAACGCCGGTCAGAATTAACATGAGGGCAATTACTACAGATACGGCAACAGCCAACAATTTCGGCGCGATTATACCGAGGATACCTATTGCGCAAAGCACCACACCGAATACCTGGAGCCTTTTTGCAAGCTCCTTGTCCATGCATACCAAAAAAGAAAATTGCTGATCCATACTTTTCTCCCTTGGGGCCAAAAATTCAGCCCTTTTTGTAAGTCAAAACGTGCACGTTTTGCAGGGTTATCATTCCTGCGGGTATCATGTCATCAAGGCCAAGGAGGACCTTTTCTATCTTCAGCGGGTCATCTACTACCTCCACTACCACTGGCAAATCAACCGAAAGCGCAAGGAGGTTCACCGTACGGAAGTAGCTGTTGGGCCCGTAGCCCGCAACGGCCCTGTATACAGTTGAACCTGCAATATCACTTTCCTTGAGATAGCTCAAAATCGCCTTGTAGAGGGGTTTGCCATGGTATTTGTCCTTTTCTCCAATGTAGATACGCATACACATCTGATCGCCCTCAAGGCGCGTGGTAGACATTTCCCCTCCTTTCTCTCTAACCTATCATATGGCTGACAGTGAAACCGAGCCAACCTGACAAAAGGCACAAAAGTAGATTTGCCATTACGTTCAGGAAAGCTACAATATAATATCCATCCTGCAGGAGGGACAAGGTCTCGAAACTGAAGGTCGAGAAGGTGGTAAAGGCCCCGCAAAAACCAACGGTGACCGCGGCCCTGAGCTCAGCAGGTATCTCGTAAACATCTAAACTCAACGGGAAAAAAAGACAGAGGAAAAAACTCCCAGCCACGTTCACTAAAAGGGTACCGTAGGGAAAGGAAACACCAAAAACACGATGCACCATCGAGGCGGCAAGGTACCTCGAAATCGCCCCGATGAAGCCCCCCATACCTATGAAAATCAGATCCATTTCAGGATGTCCTCCATGGGACGAGCCTTACACGAAATGGTCTTTCCCCCGAGTATCCATAGACGTTGCCCTGTAAAATATCCATCACGCCCAAGACATGATGGAATTACCAGCGACGTCCACGGCATCGTACATAAACAGCGCCAACGGCTTCCCAAAGGTCTAGTTAAATGTTCCATGTCGAAAATCAGCTCAGGTTCAGCCTCCTGGCCACATTCGGGAATCGGCCGAGATCCGTATGGGGGAGGAAGAGGGCGCCAGTAAGCTGATTCATGAAATCGCCCCGCACGTTCATCTCGAGATAGGTTATCTTTTCACATATCCTGTCTATTTCTTCAAAGGAGTCGGCCTCAAGAAGCACACGCACCGCACCGCTTCCGGCTGAATTGCCGAGAGGTTTGAACTTTTCAACGGGGATGTCAGGCAACATGCCTATGGTTATCGCCTTTTGCGGATCGATATAATTTCCAAACGCCCCCGCCACAAAAAAGTTATCGATATCGTCAAAGGTAATGCCAACGCTCTCGATCACCACGTTTAGTATGGTGTACATGGCCCCCTTTGAGCGAATGAGATTTTTTATATCGCTCTGGGTGATGTAAACGGGTTTGCCGTCTGCCGTTTCTGACTCAAAGGCAACCACGTAGGCCCACTCGTGGCCAATCTGTTTCATCCTGGCCGGGTCCTTGTCGACCATGAGCTTGCCTGTCTGGTCCACAAGCCCTGCCTCAAACATGGCTGCCAGAAGATCGATTATTCCAGAGCCGCAAAGGCCCCTTGGCCGCTCACCTTCAATGGTCTCGACATGAACGGAAAGGTCCTTTGGGTCAACCTCTACCCTTTCTACAGCCCCCGGCTGTGCACGCATCCCGCAGGAAAGAATGCCGCCTTCAAGGGCCGGGCCTGCAGCGCCAGCACAGGCCACTAGCCAGTCCCGGTTTCCCAGCACTACCTCTGCATTGGTTCCCACGTCAACAAGGAGAGAAATCTCTTCCCGCTCTGCCATCCTCGAGGCCAAAATTCCAGCAATGAGATCTCCTCCAAAGTAGCTTCCAACATTGGGGAAAATGTATACTGAGGCTTGGGGATTAATATTAATGCCAAGCTCGCCAGGAAGAAGGAGATCGAATCTGTTAGCCGCAGGTATGTACGGCTCCTTGCAGATGTGGCTTGGGTCCATGGATAGGAAAAAATGGCACATTGTAGTATTGCCTGCCACACTCACAAAGAAAATATCGCCGGCTTCTGCTTCCGCCTCGGTGCAGAGTCTTCTTGCGCTGTCGTTAAAAAGGTCCACGACCTCCTGCTGAAGCCTTTCAAGCCCTCCCCTCTCTGCGAAGAGTATCCTGTCCAAGATATCCTCACCGTGGGCCCTTTGAGGGTTTTCCCTGGAAAGTGTGGCAAGACTCTTGCCTGTAACAAGATCTACAAGATAAAAGACCACGGAGGTGGAGCCAAGATCCACGGCGAGCCCCAGCACCCTTCCTGGGCTTTCTATGGGCCTGCATGCGCAAATCCGCCAGCCGCACTGGCCCCTTGTGAGCATTGGACTGACATTAAAACCTGCGGAAGAAAGCTCTTCAGGAAGCCTGCGGGCAACCTCAAGGGGAAGATGGAAGGGACCTGGGCCAAACTCCTGGTTGAGTGCATCACGAAGACGCTTTTCCGGGCTTCGGTTGTCCCCTATGGCAGGCTTCTTCAGCCTCAGGGGGATAGACCTTGCTACCGGATCAAAACCGCTCATGATCCAAAGAATTGGGCTCTTCGGACTGGGGAGTAATGTCTATGATGAAATCACCGTGCTGGCCCTGCCAGCCCTTTTCCTGCTGGTGCTTGAGCATCTCTTCCTCTGCCCTTTTGATGGCCCTGGTGAGCTTCCAGGCTACGTATGCGCCAACGGCTCCAAATACCACAAAGGCACCAATCAGGAACGGAAGGGTGAGGAAAAATGCACCCAGGGCCAAAATGGCAAGGCCCAAGGCGGCAAAGGGTGTCATGTTGCCATAATAATAGAATTGTCCTTTTCTCATTTCGTCTCCAAATATTTCAAAGGGCCTTGATTTCCTGGTCGATCCTGTCTGGATCGCCTGAGTTATAATATAAGATGTTTTTAAGATGGATAAAGACGTCTATATCCATGGAGTCAAAAGAAATGGCCATGCCAGAAGCATCCTTTCTCACAACCTGGCCTTCAATGTGGAGCCAGAGCATGGAGCTTGAGCCTGTAAGACGAAGGTCTATGGAACAGGGAGTGCCTGACGGAAAGGGCTGGCTGGTAAAACAGTAGATGCCCTTAAGAGATATGTCCTTTGAACGAAGGGACCTGATCTCCTTTCCAGTCTCAAGGTTCCTTACAACTATCTCGGTCTCAAAGGGGACCCTTATGAACCTTCGTCTTTCCTGCCTTTCCGTCACTCCCTCTACCCCAGTTATTTTTTATTGGCTCCCTTTCCCCTTTTTTTCCCTTGGAGAAGGGACCTGATCTTGAGCCTGAGGCCCTGAAGCCTTATGAAGCCCTCTGCATCCTTCTGGCTGTAAACCTCATCTTCCTCAAAGGTTGCAAACTCTGGCTCATAGAGGCTGAAGGGGGATTTTCTCCCTGTCACTATGCAGTTTCCCTTGTATATCTTGAGCCTCACCGTGCCTGTAACCCGCTCCTGGGTCTCATCTATCATGGTCTGCAACATCTGCCTTTCAGGGGCATACCAGAACCCGTAGTAAACAAGCTCCGAGTACTTTGGTATGAGGCCCTCTCTTATGTGCATCACCTCCCTGTCAAGGGTGATGGATTCAAGGGCCATGTGGGCCGTGCGTATTATTGTGCCCCCAGGGGTCTCGTAAACCCCCCTGGACTTCATGCCCACGAAACGGTTTTCCACAAGGTCCACCCTGCCAACCCCGTTTTCTGCCCCTATTTCATTGAGGGCAGAAAGCATCTTTGCCGGGGTCAAGGGGTTTCCGTCAAGGGCAACTGGATCACCCTTTTCAAACTCTATCTCGATGTAGGTGGGCCTGTCCGGTGCATCCTCCGGATTTTTTGTCCAGGTATACATGTCTGCGGGCGGCTCGGCCCAAGGGTCCTCGAGTATCCCGCCTTCGTAGCTGATGTGAAGCATGTTTGCATCCATGCTGTAGGGCTTCTTCTTTGTAACTGGAACCGGGATGTTGTGCTTGTTTGCAAAGTCAATGAGCCTTGAGCGGGAATTCAGGTCCCATTCCCTCCACGGGGCGATTATCTTTATGGAGGGCTCAACGGCCATGTAGGTGAGCTCGAAACGCACCTGGTCGTTACCCTTTCCGGTGGCCCCGTGGCTTACCGCATCTGCCCCTTCTTTCCTTGCGATCTCTATCTGCTCCTTTGCAATAAGGGGCCTGGCAATGGATGTCCCAAGTAGGTAGACACCTTCGTATATGGCATTTGCCCTGAACATGGGAAAGCAGAAGTCCCGGACAAACTCCTCCTTAAGGTCCCTTATGTAGACCTCGCTTGCCCCGGTACCCACGGCCTTTTTTCTCACCGCATCCCAGTCCTCGTCCTGTCCAATGTCCGCGGCATAGGCCACAACAGGGCAGCCGTAGTTCACCTGGAGCCATTTGAGGATAACCGAGGTATCAAGCCCGCCTGAGTATGCAAGAACTATTTTTCTTTTGTCCCCTTTATTCATAAAACACCCCTTAATCTCTGAGCCTCATTGCCCATTCAAGAACCGCCTTGTGGATGTGCATCTTGTTCTCTGCCTGGTCCCAGGCAACTGAATGTGGCCCTTCAAGAACCTCTTCTGTTATCTCCTCGCCTCTGTGGGCAGGAAGGCAGTGAAGGACAATGCAGTCGGGCTTTGCATATTTTAATAGCGCCTCATTCACCTGAAAGGGCACGAAGACCTTTCTTCTTTCCTCTGCCTCTTCCTCCTGGCCCATGCTTGCCCAAACGTCTGTATTAATAACATCGGCATCTTTTACGGCAGCAACAGGGTCTTCCATCTCCTCAATGGGAAGGCTTGCCTCTGAACGCGCCCTGGAAAGTATCTCGTCGTCTGGCGCATATCCCCTGGGGCAGGCAAGATAGAGGGGAAAGCCGATTTTTGCCGCCGCCTGTGTCCACGACTGGGCCATGTTGTTTCCGTCCCCCACCCAGGCAACTTTCAGGCGTGATAGGTCTCTGCCCTTTGCCTCCATTACCGTCATGACATCTGAAAGGATCTGGCAGGGGTGGTGGGAGTCTGTAAGGCCGTTTATGACAGGTATGTCAGACCACCTGGCAAGCTCTTCCACCACACTTTGCCCAAAGGTCCGAACCACTAGACAGTCAAGGTAGCGGGAAAGGACCCTGGCCGTATCCTTTAGGGGCTCACCCCTTTCAAGCTGAAGATCCCGCCTCGCCATGAAGGAGACGTTTCCACCAAGGCGGAACATGGCAGCTTCAAAGGAAACCCTGGTGCGGGTGGATGCCTTTTCAAAAAGCATCCCAAGCACCTTTCCAGAGGCAGGCGCATACACCTTGCCCTCCTTCTCCATCCTCTTTAGTTCCATGGCCCTGTCCAGGAGGAAAAGGAGCTTTTCCCTGTTTAGATCCGCCACCTGGAGATAATGTCTGACGCTCTGTTTCAT